>JAXDCM010000044.1:0-5811 GCA_034677965.1 Syntrophales bacterium | reverse complement strand
CTTCGGTGAAATACTGGTACTGCTCGCGAATCGCCTCCGGCATCTCGATGTAATCGATCGCCGGCGGGAGATTCATCGCCGCGAATACCGCCCGGATCAGATCGTTCCAGGCCCGCGCCCGCCCTGTCCCGAGGTTGAAGATCCCGTTGGCCTCTCGGTGGTTCAGCAGCCACCAGAGCGCCTGGATGCAATCCTTGACGTAGACGAAATCCCGCATCTGGCCGCCGTCGGGATATTCCGGCCGGTACGATTTGAAAAGCCGGACACGGCCCGTTTCGCGGATCTGGCGGAAGGCCTTGAAGACCACGCTCGTCATCTCGCCCTTGTGATACTCGTTTGGGCCGAAGACGTTGAAGAACTTGATCCCGGCCACCCGGTCCGCCATTCCCTCGCGCAGAACCCTCAGGTCGAAGAGTTGCTTGGAATAGCCGTACATGTTGATCGGCCGCAGCCGCAAGATGGTTTCATCCTCGTCGGAGAATCCCCGCGAGCCGTCGCCGTATGTCGCCGCCGAGCTCGCGTAGAGGAAACGGACGCCCTTTTCCACCGCCCACTGGGCCAAAAGGCTGGTGTAATGGAAATTGTTCTCCATGAGGTAATTGCAGTCCCGCTCCGTCGTCGAAGAGCAGGCCCCCATGTGGACGACCGCATCGACCGGAAACGGGATCCGGTCCGATTCGATCATATGGAGGAAGACGCTCTTGTGCAGATAATCGACGTAACGCCGCTTCACGAGGTTCTTCCACTTGTCGGACGCCCCAAGATCGTCGACGACGATGATGTCTTCGATCCCCTCTGCGTTGAGCTTCGCGACAAACGCGCTGCCGATGAACCCGGCGCCGCCGGTGACCACGATCATTCTTTTCTTATCCTTTCAACATTGCTGCAGGACCGGTGCCTGCACAGCATGCGCAGTGGAGATTTTCACTTCAAAAATATCCGGCCCGGCGAAGCGCACAAGACCCGTCTACAGAGCCTGGGCTGCCTTCTCGATCGCCTTCCGGATCTTTTTGAACGCTGCGGCGGGCATCTTTACATTCACGCCCATCACCAGGGTGCGCCCGAGCAGGTCGTCCGCCTTGGGAATCGCCTTGCGGCTGTAGGTGACCTTCCGGTTCCGCGGGTCGTTGAAGGCCGTCTTCGTCTGGGCCGTGGATTTGGCCAGGAAGTGCTCCCAGTTGGGAACGTAATGCCAGAAGTTCTCCTTGAAGATGGTCGTCCCGATCCCCTCCGCGGCCAGCGCCTTCCGGAAGGCCTTGGCCTGGGTTTCCGTGGGCAGGTTGAAGGCGAGATGGGTCGCCGAATCGCCCTCCGGATCCGGAACCGCCCGGAATTTCAGACCCGGGATCGGGGCCAGCATCGCCGCAAGGACCGCCTTGTTCTTCCGCTGGGCCGCCAGAACCCGGTTGAGTTTCCGCAGTTGGGCCAGGCCGATGGCCCCCTGAACCTCGTTCATCCGGTAATTGAAACCCAGGATGGACCGTCCGTCCAGGGCGCGGCTGATCGTGGAGAGGTGGTCGTGGCCGTGGTCGTGGTACCATTCGGCGCGGTGGTAAAGATCGAGGTCGTCAGTCAGGATCATCCCCCCCTCGCCGGTGGTGATCGTCTTGTAGTGGTCGAAGCTGAAGATCCCCATCTGGCCGAAGGTGCCGGTATATTTCCCGCGGATGCTCGCCCCGCAGGCCTGGGCATTGTCCTCGAGAACGAGGAGCTTGTGCTTCCTGGCCACCTTCATGATTTTGTCCATCCGCGCCGGGGCCCCGCACATATGGACGGGGATGATCGCCTTTGTCCGGGGCGTGATCTTGTTCGGGATATCTTCGGGGTCGAGGTTCAGGGTGTCGTCGATGTCCGCCATGACCGGCATCCCGCCGACCTCGAGGACCGCCTCGTAGGTGGCCATAAACGTGAAGGCCGGACAGATCACCTCGTCTCCGGGGCCCACGTCGAGGGCCGTGAGGGCGACCTTGAGGGCGCAGGTGCCCGAGCTCACCCCGAGGGCATGGGCGGAACCGAAGTATTTGGCAAAGGCCCTCTCGAAATCCCTGACCTTCCAGATCCCCTTGCGTTCCTGATCCAGCGAATAGCGGGCCAGGATCCCCGTCTTGAAGAGAACGGAGAGTTCCTTCAATTCTTCCTTCCCGAGCAGTTCCGAACCGGCCATAGCCTTAACCTCCTTATGATCACTCCGTGCCGGAAAATGGGGACAGGATGCAGCATCCTGTCCCCATTTTCCCGTTTCATGTTTTTACGAATAACATTCCTGATAGATCTCGACCATGTCTTCGAGCGTCATTCGGCATGGATTGTTGGCCAGCGGGCGGGCAACCGTCATCGCCGCCTCCGCCAGCGCGGGAAAATCCTTTTCCGGGATCTCGAGCTCCTCGAGCGTCGTGAGAATCCCGCAGTCCTCGATCAGCGATTCCACCGCCGCCACGGCCAGGTAGGCCGCCTCCCGGATCGGCAGATCGTCGACCTTCTCCCCCATGGTCTCCGCAATATCGACGAATTTTTCCCGGGCTCCCGGGAGATTGAAGGCCATCACGCGCGGAAGCATGATCGTGTTGGCCAAGCCGTGGGAAACGCCGTATTTCCCGCCCAGCGGATAGGAGAGCGAGTGGACCGCCGTCACGCCGGCGTTGGCCAGACCGAGACCCGCGTAGAGGCTGCCCAGCAGCATCGCCTCCCTGGCCTCGAGGTTTTCGCCGTCATGCACCGCCGTCCGCAGGTTGTCGGAGATCAACCCGATCGCCTCCAGCGAAACCATTTCGCTCATCGGTGACGCATTGACCGAGGTGTAGGACTCGATCGCGTGGCAGAGCGCGTCAATCCCCGTCGTTGCCGTCGCATGCGGCGGGAGCGACCGCGTCAACTCCGGATCGAGCAGCGCCAGCTCCGGATAGAGGTGGGGGCTGTTCATGCCTTCCTTCTTCTTGAGCTTCTTCCGGATGAAGACGGCGGTGAAGGTCACTTCGCTTCCCGTTCCGGCGGTGGTCGGAACCATGACTTTCGGCAGACCCGGACCGGGGATCCTGTTGAGTCCGAGGTAATCCTCGGCCTTTCCCCGGTTCGCCGCCAGCACCGCGATCGCCTTGGCCAGGTCCATCGCGCTGCCGCCGCCGATGCCGACGACGCCGTCGCATTTTTTTCCAAGGGCCAGCTTCGCCCCCTCGTCCGCCGATTCCAGCGGCGGTTCCGGTACCGACTTGTCGTAAAGAACATGCCCTATGTTCGCCTTCTCCAGCACGGCGGCCGCCTTTTCGCCGAAGCCCGACGCCGCCAGATTCCCGTCGAGGACGACCAGCGGCCGGCGGACCTTCAGCTCCGCCAGGTGCTCCGCCAGAGCCGCGAAACTGCCGTTTCCGAAAACGATTTTTTTGGCGCCCGTAAAAGAAAATGTCTTCACGTCCGATTCTCCGTTTCTGACGGGGCGTTCTTCGAAGCCCCCTGCATCCGCGAAGCCTTTGAAAAATCTCGCGCTTCGGCGAAAAGAGCTCTCTGTCCCGAACCCGATGTTCAGGGTCGTTACATACGAACCCCGGGGAGGAAAGTCAAGAAGATTTGCGCGGTTTGTGGTCGCCGTACCACTCGATCTGCCGGCAGATTCCCCGGAGAATCTTGACCTCCCGGGCCTGCAGCGTCGTGCGGGAGAAAAGGCGGCGGAGGTGCATCATCCAGTAGTCGGGATTGTCCGGCAGCAGAAACCCGATCGCCAGCAGGGTCTCCTTGAGCTGGGCGTACATCCCCTCCAGCTCCCGGGAGGAGGCGAGCTTCGGCTGGATCTTCGCCTCCCCTTCCATCCGCGCGAGCAAAAGCTCGTAGCAGATCACCATGACCGCATGCGAAAGGTTCAGCGACTTGAACCCGACGGTGGGGATCGTGACCACGGTCTGACAGAACCGGAGATCGTCATTCGTCAGTCCCGTGTCTTCGGGACCGAAGAGCAGCGCAATCCCGTTTTTCTGCGACAGTCCGGCCAGAACCTCCGCCATCCGGCGCGGGAAGACGGCGGGCCCCCGCCCCGATCCGTGCCGGGCCGTCGTCCCGACGACCCATGTGAAATCGGCCAGCGCCTCGTCGAGGGTGTCGAAATGACGAATCCCTTCGACGATCCGCTTCGCCACATGGGTCGCCATCTGCCGGACCGCCTCATCGTCGAGGTTTCGGTTCCCGACGACGATCATCTTTTCGATGCCCATGTTCATGGCGCATCGCGCCGCCGAACCGACGTTCCCGGGGAATTTCGGCCCTTTCAGCACAATGGTCACATTCTCAAGATTCGCCTTTACCATGGAGGATTTCTCATTTTCCGGGCCCGGACCCGGCGAAGCGGGGAATGTCGCTGTTTATGGTTTTTGCCAACGGGCGGCAACGAACGCCCCCGTTTCGCTCCCCTCTCCCTCCCGTTCGCTCCGATCGAATGTCGCGGGATCGTCCCCCTTGTCGAAGTGGATCACGGTGCGGACGATGCCGGGAACCGGCGCCGCCGCGAGGAGCTGCGCGGGCGAACGGAAGAAGGCGCGGTTGAAGATCGACTCCGGATCCCGCCTTGCCTCCGCGCCCCGCCGGACCGCCCAGGGGCTCAGGCTGTTGAGCGTCGCCACGACGACCTCCCCACCCGACCTGGTCACGCGAAACAGTTCCGCGACGGCCCTCTTTTCATCCGCGATGAACTCCAGCGCCGCCACCGAAACGGTCTTGGCGAAAGACCCGCCGGCAAAGGGCAGGGAGACCATGTCGGCCGCCACGGCTGCAAAGGGCATCTCCGACCCCCCGGAGACCGCAGGCTGCGTTTCTCCTCCGTTGCGGGGATCCCCGTCCGGTCGACTCTTTTTCTTCGCGTGCCTCAGCATGGCCGGCGAAATGTCCACACCGACCACTTCCGCCCCGCGGGCAAGGAATTGCCGTGTGAAGATCCCCGTTCCGCTTCCGGCGTCGAGAATCCTCTCCCCTTTCCCGGGCCGGAGCAGCGACAGGATGAGTTCGCTCTCATAATGCAGGACCGCCTTCCCCACCGGGGTCTCGAACCAGCGGTCGTAGCGTTCCGGCCAATCGTCAAACAGGGCTTTTCCGGTCATGGCACCTCTCCAACTTCACTACCCTTTCCTTTTCCCCGCCAGGGCCGCACGGATGAAATGGATGAACAGCGGGTGGGGTTTCGTCGGGCGAGACTTGAACTCGGGATGGAACTGGCAGCCCAAAAACCACGGGTGGCTGCCGATCTCGACCATCTCCGCAAGACGTCCGTCCGGGGAGATGCCGGTGATCCTGAGCCCCTTCTCCACCATCACTTTTTTGAACTCGTTGTTGAATTCATACCGATGGCGGTGCCGCTCGCTGATCTGTGCCTCCCCGTAAGCCGCGCAGGCGAACGAATCTTTTTCAAGGAGGCAGGGGTAAGCGCCCAGACGCATCGAAGCCCCCTTCTCGGTGACCTGCTTCTGCTCGGGAAGCAGGTCGATCACGGGGTAGGGGGTGTCCGCATCGAACTCGGAACTGTTTGCCCGTTTCAGGCCACAGACATTCCTCGCGTATTCCACAACGGCCATCTGCATCCCCAGGCAGATTCCGAAGAACGGCACCCGCAGTGTCCGGGCCCACTCGACGGCGGTGATCATCCCCTCGATCCCCCGGTTGCCGAACCCGCCGGGGACAAGGATGCCGTCGGCGCCGTCCAGAAGGGCGCCCAGCCCCTCTTTTTCGATCCTCTCGGAATCGGCGTAACACAGATGGACACGGCAGTCATTGGCGATCCCGCCGTGGTAAAGCGCCTCGTTGAGGCTCTTGTAGGAGTCGGTCAGGTTCACATAT
>JAXDCM010000043.1:0-123210 GCA_034677965.1 Syntrophales bacterium | reverse complement strand
CTCTCAGCGGCACGGAATTGAAAATGACGGGTCTCTCCTATCTCATGGGCAATCCAACCACGAAAGGAAAATGGCAGGAGGCCGTGCCGGAACATGATGTAATCATCAACCTTGCCGGTGCTTCCATCTTCAGCCGATGGACATCGGAGAGAAAGAAGATTCTCCTGAGCAGCCGAATCGAAACAACACGCAACCTCGTTGAAGCCCTGCCGGCCCGTGCGGAGCAAGTCACTTTTTTCAGCACATCGGCGGTTGGCTATTACGGTTTTCATGAAGATGAGGAGCTCATCGAATCCTCACCGCCGGGCCATGATTTTCTGGCTAAACTGGCTTATGATTGGGAACAGCAGGCTTTTCGCGCTCAGGATAAGGGGGCCCGAGTCATGATCACCCGCTTCGGCATCGTCCTGGGCAAAAACGGTGGCGCGCTGGGACAGATGATTCCGCTGTTTAAATATTTTTTGGGCGGCCCGCTGGGTGGAGGACGCCAGTGGTTTTCCTGGGTGCATATACACGATCTTGCCGAAGCCTTTCTCTTCCTGCTCAAAAAGAAAGATATATCCGGTGCGATTAATCTGTGCTCACCGTGCCCCGTCCGCAATAAGGATCTGGGAAAAGCGATCGGCGCCGTCTTGCACCGGCCCTCTTTCCTGCCCGCACCCTGCTTTATGATCGAACTGATTCTTGGAGAATTCGGTTCCGTTTTACTCAAGGGCCAGCGAGTGATTCCCCGACGCCTGCTGGATGCCGGTTTTGGATTCCAATATCCGGACATTCGGGATGCGTTGAAGGATATCATCAAGGATGAGTGACCCTATAAAATCGAAAGGATTGTGCGCTATCAATCCGGACACATTCTGTGTCGGCAACACAAGTCTTCTTTTGCATTGACAAACAAATCCATGTATTTCAGAATGCACCGGCCGAAAGAATGATGCCGGTCGTCAGTGGATGCAGATGGACGGAGAGTGTACCATTGGGGGTGGTAATTTATTCCAGGCATCTTTTCCGAAAATTTCCATGAGGGCCTTTGAAGCCGCAGTAATCCCTTTGGGGGTTGATGCAAGCATTCATGAAAAAATTGATCCTGACCGCCATTATCACTCTTGCCCTTGTGTTCCTAGCCGCAGGCAGCTCTGGCGGGTTCTGTGCCGACATTGTCCGGACGGTCGAACCCGCTGCGATGAAACTGACATTGGCGGATGCGGTATTCATCGCTCTGACCAACAATGTCGATCTCCGCAGCGCCTATCTGGACCGCTACCTGAATAGGCTCGATTTGCAGATCGCGGAAAGAAGATACTACCTTCCCACGGACCCCTCTCTGACTCTGGCAGCCGGCCGGATATCCACCTATATGGCGCCTGCAGAGGGATCCGCGGCCGGTCGGACCGAAGACCTGAGCGCGACCGGCGTCCTGTCGGCTACGCTGGCGATTCCGACAGGCGGAACGTTTACATTTGCCTGGAATCATGCGGGGGACAGGCCGGATGTGGGAAATACTTTTCAGTATTCTTCCGACTGGAGCATCACGTTCAAGCAGCCCCTCCTCAAGGGTGGAGGGCTGGAAAACGCAGCATATAATGTCAGGATCGCCCGGATTTCGGAGGAGAAGAACATTCTCTCCCTGAAGGAGAAGATCGTTTCAACGATTAAGGCGGCGATCACAGCCTTCCGAAATTACAAAACTGCGGAAAGGCAGCTCGTGATTGCCGAGATGGGACTTGTCCGGGCAAAGTCGCTATATGAATACAACAGGGAAATGATCGCGGCCGGGCGTATGGCGGGAACGGAAATCGTCCAGGCCCAGGCGGACATCGCCACCCAGGAAACATCCGTCATCAACGCCCGGAACAGTCTGGATGAAGCCCGTATGACCCTTGTTCAGGCCCTGTATATCGACAAGAAGACCTCGTTCCGGACGGTGGACGAAAATGAGCAACTCATCACCCCTCCGGCAATGGAGGAAGCCGTTTCAATGGCGTTCAAATATCGGACGGATTATCTTCGTGCCCTCCAGGATCTGGAGGTGCGGAAATTGGATCTCGCCAAGAATAGGATAAACCGCCTCTGGAGCCTCAATCTGACGGCGGGCACAACCGACGGCGACGCCGGGGCGACCTTTGACACTTATGGTTCCGCCTTCCGCAGGGCGATGGGAAGCGGCTCCGAGAGAAACTGGAATGTGGGTTTGTCGCTGGAGGTGCCGCTCGTATACATGACCTCCGATATGCGGGCCTATCTCGGGGCAAAAACCGAAATGGAAAAGGCCGCTCTCGCTTTCGACAAATTGAAGCTCGACATCGAGATCAATGTACAGAATGCCATCAGGAACGTCGATTCGAACTACCGGTCCCTGATGAGCGCGAAACAGGCACGGGAACTGGCCGAGAAGAAGCTCGAAATCGAGCAGGAAAAGCTCAGTGCGGGACGGACAACGAACTTCCAACTCGTCAGCTTTCAGAGGGACTTGCAGACCGCCCAATTGAATGAGTTATCCGCATTGACCACCTACCTGAACTCCTTGACATCCCTTGACGACACCTTGGGGACCACCCTGTCGACATGGAATATTGAGGTTCGAAAAGAGGATGACCGGATCCAGAGGTCCGGCAATGCAAAAGTGTCCGCTTCACCCGACAAAGAGGATCCGAAATATGCCCGATGACATTATATCCCGGAACATACTGGAGAACATGAGCGACGGGGTCATGACCATCGGCCTCGACGGGCAGATCCTGACGTTCAATGCTGCGGCGGAGTCCATACTCGGTCTGAAGGCCTCGGAGGTCCTCCATAAGTCCTTTGCGGAGCTGTTCCTCGTCCGGGAAGAAAACGATTCCTTCAACCAGGCCATCCTGAATGCCATTTACGACACCGATACGGTGCGCAACAGAATCATTCACTGGCATCGCGGGGACGAGGTTCTTACACTGGAGATGACAACGTCGTTCCTCCCCGCCGCGGAAGAAGGGTCCAAAAAAAATGTGGCCGTGATCGTCGTTTTCAACGACATCACCGAAGTCGCCCGGCTCCAGGAATCGGAAAAGCGGCTGACTCAGGAGCTGAAGGAGAATCATTCGGCACTTCAGAAATCCTATCTGGAAATGGAGGAGGCCAACAGCAATCTCCATGCGGCCCTGCGGAAAGTTCAGATTCTTCGTATGGCGGCCACCGGTTTTGTCATTGTTCTTTTTGTGGCGATCGGGCTGATCACCTGGAAGCAAACGGGCGTCTCAGCCATGAAGATGGGACTCCTGTCGAAAAGCCGCCAGAGTGCACCCGCGGCCAGGGCATACACGGTTTCCCCTCAATCCCTGACGGACAGCATTACGCTGAAGGGGACGCTGAAGCCCATCCGGATCGTTAATATCACCAGCCCTTTCGGCGGCATGGTCCGGGAAAAGTATTTCGAATACGGACAGGCCGTCATCAAGGGGCAGCTTTTGCTGAAGCTGGATCGGGCCGAGACGGAGGTGAAATACCGGGAGGCGAAGACGGCCTACATCGAGGCGCAGGAAAAAGTCAAAGAGCTGGAAAACTGGATGAACAGCAACGAGGTGACCAAGGCCCAGCAAAACGTGACGCGCTCGAAACTGACCCTGGACGGCCATTACAAGACATTTCAGGAAACGGAGCGGCTGTTCAAAAAGGAGATCGTGCCGGCGACGGAATACAACAACGCAAAACAGCAATACACGACCGCGAAGATGGACTATGACTCGTCCCTGCGCGAGATGGAGGTCGTCAAGGAAAAGGGGGAGGGGCAAAACCGGCATATCGCCGAACTCAAACTGGAGAATGCCTATCAGAAGTTGCAGGACCTCGAAAGCCAGCTCCGCCGGTCCGAGATCACCGCCCCTGTTTCCGGGACCGTTCTGCTGCCCGAACTCGCCGGAGACAAGGATCAGAAGGGAAAGATTGCGGATCGGGGCGTCACCTTCTCCCAGGGGGACATCCTGCTTTCCATCGGCAATACGGAGGGGCTTTCCATGACGGCGGAAGTGGATGAGCTGGAGGTCCTGAAAATCAGAAAAGACCAGGATGTCCGGATCACGGTTGAGGCCTTTGGAGAAACGATTTTGGGGCGGGTTTCCCATATTTCTTCACAGGCCGTCAAAGCCGAAGGCGGCAGAAAGGCGGCCAAATTCGAGGTGTCCGTTGCCATGGATAGCCTGCCTGCGGGCTTGAGAGAAAAGCTCCGTCTGGGCATGTCGGCCAATATGGAGATTCTGCTTTTAAACAAGCCCAACGCCATGATGGTGCCCATCCAGGCCGTCCTCGTCGAGGGCAAGGACCGTGTCGCAACGGTCCGGGATAAAACGACCCAGGCCCTAAAAAAGGTGAGTGTGACAACGGGGATTACCACCCTCGATTCCGTGGAAATTATCAGCGGGCTCAAGGCGGGAGACGAGGTGGTCTATTGATGAATCCCCTGATGCTGGATATCGCGGACATTCAAAAATCCTATCGCGTCGGCCCGACGGAAGTAAAAGTTCTCAAAGGGATCAACCTCACGGTGGAAAAAGGGGAACTCCTGGCGGTGATCGGGCCTTCGGGAAGCGGAAAGTCGACGTTGATGCACATGCTGGGGCTGCTCGAAAAACCGGATGCAGGCACGTTTCACATCGACGGCACCAAAGTCGTGTATGACGACGACAGGGTTTTGTCCACGCTCCGAAACCGGAAAATCGGATTTGTCTTCCAGCAGTATCATCTTCTGCCCAAGCTGACGGCCCTGGAGAATGTGGGCGTGCCTCTGACCTATCGGGGGCTCAAAGGATCGGAAATCCGGGAGAAGGGAATGGAATATCTGGCGAAGGTGGACATTCAGGAGCGTGCGGGCCATCGTCCGAATGAGATGTCCGGTGGACAACAGCAGCGTGTGGCCATCGCCCGTGCGCTGATCGGATCGCCGGCGATTATGCTGGCGGATGAACCGACCGGTGCGCTCGATACGAAAACGGGAGATGAGATTATGAGCCTCTTCCAGCGGCTGAATCGGGAGGAGGGCATTACCATGGTGATCATCACCCATAACCCAAAACTCGCCGAGCAGTGCGGGCGTTCCGTGAAAATCATCGATGGGATGATCTATTTGTCATGAGCCTGTTTCAGGTCAACTTTCACGAAGCGTTCAGAAGTCTCTGGGGGTCCAGGCAGCGAAGCCTGCTGGCTCTGATCGGAATCGTCATCGGTATCGGGTCGGTCATCGGCATGGTTTCCATCGGCACGATTGTGCAGCAGGAGGCGATTCGGCAATTCAAGGACATGGGGGTGGATATCGTCACCATCCGAAAAAATTACACGGAAAACAAGCAGGCAGAGTTCCGGTTGGATCACATTGTCGGGATCACCGGGGAAAAACCGAACATCCTCGATGTCGCCCCTTATCTGAACAACGGAACCGAATTGATTCGGGGACGACAGAAAATCAGCATGGAACAGATGGGCGTCACCGCCTCCTTTTTCGATCTGAATAAGTTGCAGATCCTCCAGGGGAGGGCCATTTCGGAGCTCGACCGGAATCGTTATTTCTGTGTCGTGGGCGCCGAACTGGCCGATTTTCTGAGGCAGACTTCAACCTCGCCGATCTTGGGCGTCGAGGTTGCGGCGGAAGGGCGGAGCTTTACCGTCATCGGTGTCCTGGACAAGGTGGCGGAAGGGGGGCTTCGTCCCTACGGTATCAACCGGGCGATGATGATTCCGCTATCCACGGCCTTCCGGACGTTCCAGAATCCGGACATCAACACCATCATGGCCCGGGTCGCTGCGCATGTTCCCATCGGCCAGTTGAAAGCGGACATCCAGGACTATTTTCAGAAAAAAGCCAGGGGCATGCAGGTAGATGTCACCTCCGCGGAAGAGCTGATCGAACGAATGAAAAAGCAGATGCAGATGTTTTCCCTGCTGCTGGGTGCAATCGGCAGCATCTCCCTGATTGTCGGCGGTATCGGTGTTATGAACGTGATGCTCATTTCCGTTTCCGAGCGGAAGAGCGAGATCGGCCTGCGTCGTGCGCTGGGGGCCCAGCAAAGCGACATTCAGAGTCAGTTTCTCATCGAATCGGTCCTTCTCTGTCTGGCGGGGGGGCTGATCGGCATTGTTCTGGGCATGGGGATTTCGTATCTTTTTGCCTACTTCTCCAAGTGGCAGTTCATTATGTCTTACTCCTCCATTGTCCTGGGGTTCGGCGTGTCTACGGCGGTCGGCGTTTTCTGCGGCTTCTACCCGGCCCGCACGGCATCGCGGATGGACCCGATCAAGGCCCTGCGATCGTAATGCTCCAAACCATCAAAAGCCATACCTGATCGATACAAAAAAGCTTGAAGAGATTGTCGAATTCTGTATATTCACGGCCCAAAAGCCACTTGGTTTGTAAAATCTTAACGCACACAAAAATCATAACGAGGAGGAAGCCATGAACAAAAGACTATTGACCATCGCCGTATTACCCGCAATTTTAATCACCCTGTTCATTTTTATCAAATACTCCACGGCAGGAGGCGTGATCGACCACACCGTCAAAGTAATAAACGATACAGACTATACAGCTAATATTACTCTTCAAACTTTTAACGGCGATACTCAATCGGCGACTGTAAATTCAAGGACAGAATACAAATTCCACACCGGGAAAAAATGCCCCTCATGTCTTTACGGGAGCGTCACAGAGTCTTACAGCTCAACAAAAAGAATTCTTTATCATTGCATAAAAAGTGGGCGTGATGCCCTCTCCCCGCTAGACTGCGCTCGGTTGCTTGAAGGCGATCTGAACTGCAAGTCTTCCTCACACCGATTACGGCCGTTTGACAATTATACGACCGGCCGCGGTTATGCTTTCATAAAGGAATAGGCGTCCTGCCGCGGAAACAGAGACGGCTGTCTCGATAAAAACGAGTTCGAGGCCGGACAGATGAAGTTGGATATATTCCAGACTGTTTCAGAAATCAGAAAAAGCAAGAGATCAGGAGGAAGTCATGATGAAAAAGGGATTGGTATTTGGCCTGCTTTGCGGGGTGCTTGTGGCTGGAGTTTCATCCATTGCGTGGGCGTCAACGGATTATCTGTTTGTGAATCACTGTGATGCGGATATTTCCGTAGATTTCTATACCCACACACTGCTGTGCAAAGACCATCATTCCCCCCCTTTTCCTCCCGGCAGCAATTGGTCGTGCAGCACAAACTGTGTTCCTTCATCATCCGTGACGATAAACTACCGAGGGGTACGCTATCCGCAGGGGGGAACTCCGACGAGGGGAACCCACGGCATCTATTGCACCAAGCAACCCGACGGCACGTACATCATCACCTGGCCCAACGAATAAAAGTATTCCCGTTCGCTGTTGACCGTTTTCAGCCGATGAAAGGAGTTACGTCATGCGGACCGCTGTAGTCACGATGATTTGCATCATGTCTCTTTGTGCCTCTGCGTTTGCGGATGATTTCAGGGGGATAGACATCAATAAAGATGGGAGGATCGACCTTCAGGAATTTCAAGGATTCGTGAAAGAGATCGGCCCTTCCAAGATCCGGCAGTTTGACGCCGACGGCGACGGTTTTCTGTCTGAAAAGGAGTTCGCCGGCGATGGGAATTTTAAGAAGGAGGACGCCAATAGGGACGGAAAGATCGACCCACAGGAGGGCACACAATTTCTGGTCGCCGTCATAGCACCGACAAAATTCAAGAGCTACGACATGAACAGAGACGGCTATCTCGATAAAAATGAGTTTGAGGCCGGACAGATGAAGTAGGATAAATTCCGCATTGTTTCAGATGCGGCAGCCTTCAACCGCTGCGCGGCACAGTTCGTCCGTTAGAGATTCGCCTTGATCAGCTTGTGGTGGAAACTACATTCGATGAAACAGGGAGGAGTGAACGATGAACCGAAAATTGGTGATGGCTGCGCTAATCCTCGTTATGGGCATTTTCTTCAATTTGCATTTTGCGCATGATGGGAAGGATGTCGTCCCTGCTCCTTTTGTCAGTTTGAACCCCTGCAAGGCGCCTTCCCAAATCCAATTTGCCCATCCCGTCTATGCCGCTTTCGTGAGTCAGTCTTGTCTCGTAGATCCCGGAAACGTCACTACGATACGCCAGACGTGTTATAGTCAATGTGGAAAACTGGCGGGCGAAGAAAAGAAAGCAGGGTGCATGCAGGGTTGTCAGTATTACTTTGACGAAGCAGTGAAACCATAATGTTTTCCCCATGATTCTTCCGCACAAGAAAACGGAAATAGATCATTTCATTCAAAAAGGATGGAGGGAGGGGAGGCTCATGAACCGGCGGAAGTTAATGAATGTGCTGGTGTGTCTGCAAATCTTTCTCTTGTGTGGCGGGGCAGTTTCCGCCGGACATGCAGAGACTGTGGTTAACATTGAAAATAAGACCATCGATGCAATCCTTGTCACGGTGATATGCATGGAATGTCCGAGTTTCGGCTGGGGGGACGCAACTCCCTGCTGGGATACAGGAAACAACGTAATGAAGAGCGTGCCTGCCAATACCAAAGGTCAATTTAAATGTGCTGCAGGGGATAGGATATTTATCAGAGAAGTATTTGTGAGGAGCGAGAAATTGGGCAAGACATGCTCTTTCGTTCCACCCGAGAATCAAGAAAGCACCTGGTATGTGACAACGATTGGTGGCTTGAGATGCGCGCAGTAGGCTTGGTCTGACTATTCAAGACGAGCTTCACCCACACCCAATAGCGTTTCACTCCTGCTTTTCCGCGGATCAGACCGCAGATGGCGGTTCAGTTAAGCACACCGAATCCTTAGGTTTTATGCCGGGTTGTTTATTGCGATGAAACCCGAAAAGGGGGCAGGAGCGGGGCAAAATGAACGGAAAAGAAAATGGGGATTCACCGTCAATCGGAAAATCCCCTTTGATTTCATTTGGCTGGGAGACGTGGATTCGAACCACGATTCACGGAGTCAGAGTCCGTTGTCCTACCATTGAACGATCCCCCAACAGTGCGCATCCCATTACCACAGGAAAAATCCTTTATCAACGGAAAAAATTGTTCGCGGACTGCAAAAAAATTGGATAAGATCATTGTCCATCAGGCAGGTGGCTCTAAATTTCCAATCCACATTTCCTGAAGAGGATAGCCGGTTGCGGGAAGAGGTAACGAGAAATACCGATCCTTGATGATGAAAGAAGGGTGACCTATGCCGAAAATGACCATGAAATCGGACCTTGAGGGTTTGACTGTGCTCCGCCGCGGAGAGAAACCCATGAAACGGCTGGAGACCTTTCCGAATCACCACCCGGAACGGGATTATGTGGTCACTCTCTCGACCGAAGAATTTACCTGTGTCTGTCCGGCGACCGGACAGCCCGATTTTGCTCGTTTGGTCATCCAGTACATTCCCCACCGGAAGATTTTGGAGTCCAAATCCCTGAAGCTTTATCTCTGGTCCTTCCGGGATCGGGGCGTATTTCACGAGCATGTGACGAACACCATTCTGGATCATTTGGTGAAGGCGCTGGCCCCCCGCTGGTGCAAGGTGACGGCGGATTTTGCGGTGCGGGGAGGAATTTCCATCAACGTTGAAGCGGAACATGGGAAGCGGAATGGCTGAAAAGCGCTGGCTGCCCTTCATCACCGCCGTTTTCGTCACCAGTCTCGTGGTCGCCAACATCATTGCGGTAAAGCTGGTCTCCATCGGTCCGTTCTTTCTTCCCGCCGCGATCCTGATCTTCCCCGTTTCCTACATTTTCGGGGATATTCTGACCGAGGTTTACGGTTATGCGGCGGCCCGGCGCGTGATCTGGATCGGCTTCGGATGCAACCTCCTGGCTGTGTTCGTCATTGATCTTTCTATCCTTCTGCCGCCGGCTCCATTCTGGAGGGCCGGTTCGCTGGAATCCACAGCCCTTTCGCAGCGCGCCTATGAGGTGATCTTCTCGGCGACGCCGAGAATACTGGTCGCTTCATTTATGGCGTATCTGACGGGGGAGTTTTTGAATTCCTTCGTGCTGGCCAAGCTAAAGATCGCAACCGCAGGGCGGCACCTATGGATGCGGACGATCAGTTCCACGGTGGTCGGCCAATTCGCCGATTCGACGATCTTCGTCTCTCTGGCCTTTTACGGGACCGTCTCCATCTCGACATTGGCGCTGATGGCGGGAAGCCAGTGGCTGCTGAAATCCACCTTCGAAGCGCTGGTCACTCCGCTGACCTATCTGTTTGTGAAATTCCTCAAGCGGGCGGAGGGGGTCGATGTCTATGATCGACAAAGCGATTTCAGCCCGCTTCGCTGGCGGGATTGATCATCCGAAGGGGCTTCTTCAGCCCCGCGGGGCGATTTCGGGATCGCGGAAGAACGGCAGGTCGAGAACCCGCTGAACGGCCGTGGGTCCGCTCACGTCCTCGATCTCGATCCCCTGCCGGCGAATCCGCTCCGCCTGCTCCAGGATCTTTTTCCCCGCCTCCCGGTCCAAAACATAGAAGAGGCGTCCGCCTTTTTGCGCATAGACCTTTCCGTAGGATATGGGCAGAGCGGGGCCGGGATTTCCGACAAGAGATTCGGTGACCGGATCGGTTTTTCTCGGACCGCTTGCGAGCAGAACCACGGTATTTGCCCGGTAAACCAGCTCGACGCCCATCGAAACGGCATATCGGGGGCTCTCTTCCATGCTTGCGAAATGGCCGTCGACAACCGCGTTCGCCACGGTGTTGTCATCGAGACGCACCAGAAGCATCCGGCTTCCGGCAAATGGAATCCCCGACTCGTGGAACGCGACATGGCCCCGGCCGCCCACCCCGATCACCTGAAGGCCGATTCCGCCGGTCCGCTCGATCTTGTCTCCGTAGGCATCCAGGATGTCCGTACGGATCCAGCGGAGGTATTCCGATCGCGCGTCGCGCCGGATCACGATCGACTTTCCGTTGTGGGTTCCTTGTTCCCGCCAGTCCGCGGGGTGGGCGTTCATCTCTGAGATCAATTTCTCCTGATCGATGAGCGTGCCCCAGGGAACATTCGTCTCCCGGAATTTTTTCCGCAGCAGACCGAAAAGTTCCTGTATCATGAATAAGCTGTAACTCTCCGGGTGGAGGACGCGCTGCTGAGGATTTTCCCCGGGGAGGCCGACATATTCGTCGAGATTGAAACTACGGATCTTTGAAGGGTCGAAAGTCCCGGCATTGGCTTCCGCGGCGAGGTGCTTATAAAGTCCGGTCGGACTGCTGCCCGTGGCCAGCCCCAGCGTGAATTCATCCTTCTGTTTCAGACCCGCGGTGATGCTTTCCGTGACGATTCGCGCGGAGACTTCGCTCATCTGTGCGAAGTCCCGGGTGACGATGACTTTTAAGGGCATCTTGCTTTCCTCCCGGATCAGGCGTTCAACTGCCTTTCCACAACGTCCGCGATTTTCCGGCAATAGCTTCCGGTTTCCTCCTGCGACGGACCCTCCACCATCACCCGGCACATGTTTTGAGTTCCCGAGTATCGGACGAGCACCCGGCCCCGGTTCCCCAGCTTCGACTCCACATCGTGGATGACCGATGTAATCGCCGGCACCGTCTCGATTTCTGGGCGCGATTGGACGGTGACGTTAATCAGTACCTGCGGAAAGACCTTCATGATTTTTGCCAGTTCGGAGAGCGGTTTCTGCTCCTTCTTCATGGCCGCCGCCACTTGGAGCGCCGTGATGATCCCGTCTCCCGTCGTGTGGTGCTGTAGGAAGATCAGGTGCCCGGAATCCTCGCCACCCAGAGCCGCCCCGCGGGCCTGCATCTCCTCGAGGACGTAGCGGTCCCCGACTTTCGTCATGATGGAATCGATCTGGAGCGACTCCAGCGTGACACTGAGTCCGATGTTGCTCATCACTGTCCGGACGACAAGGTTGTTCGAGAGTTTGCCCTCCTTCTTCAGAACGCCGGCGCAGATCGCCAGGACCTGGTCCCCGGTCAGGACTGTTCCCGTCTCGTCCACGGCGATCAGGCGGTCTCCGTCGCCGTCGAAGGCGAAGCCGACATCCGCCTTGGTCTTTAGAACCTCTTCCGCCAGGGCGTCCGGATGCTGGGAACCGCAATGCAGATTGATGTTTTTCCCATTGGGTTCGTTGAAGAGCGTGAACACATCCGCGCCCAGCTCGAAAAATGTTTCCGGGGCGACCCGGTAGGTGGCGCCATGGGAACAGTCCAGAACAATCTTTGTCCCTTCCAGTGTGAATTTACGGGGGAAGGTGTGTTTCAGGAAAACGATGTAACGGCCGCGTGCGTCTTCCATGCGGTAAGCCTTTCCCAACTCTGTGGGAGAGGGATGGAGGGCATGGAGGTTGTTTGCGAAGATCAGATCTTCGATGGCGGCCTCCGTGTCGTCGGGGAGCTTGAATCCCTCGCCTCCGAAGATCTTGATGCCGTTGTCCTGAAAGGGGTTGTGGGAGGCGGAGATGACGATGCCCGCGTCCGCCCGCATGCTTCCGGTAAGATAGGCTATTCCCGGCGTGGGGATCACCCCGACCAGAATCGCGTTCACCCCCATCGAGCAGATCCCGGAAACCAGGGCATTTTCAAGCATGTATCCGGAAAGACGGGTATCCTTGCCGATGATGATTTTGGGTGCATGCCCCTTCTGTTTAAAGAGGTGGGCCGTGGCCCGTCCGATGTTCATCGCCATTTCCGACGTCATCGGATATTCATTGGCCACCCCTCGAACCCCGTCGGTACCGAACAATTTGCCCATATTTATGGCTCCCTCCCGTATGTCATGATGCGGACCTGCATTGGTTTATGGGTCTTCCTGATATGGTTCATCATATGGCCCATCGGCGAAATTTTCCTTGCGATCATGAGGTGCTTGTGTTACTTCTTTTTGGCACCGGAGCTTATATAATACCTCAATTTTATTTTCAATCAAAAAGCTTTCCGGTTGGTTCAAAGGTGAGTTTGCGGGACGTCCCGGGGATGCACCTGGCAACGTCTTTCATGGTTTGTATCGGATCATCCCGCCGTCCTTTCGGATGTGAACCGGGCGGTGAGGGTTTAATGAAGTGGAAAAATGAAGTGGAAAGAGGAGGAATGAAATGGAAAAAAAAGTGACGGTTGTCGGTGCAGGGAACGTCGGCGCGACCGCGGCCCAGCGTCTGTGCGAAAAAGCATTGTGCGATGTCGTGCTTGTGGACATCATTGAGGGCGTGCCTCAGGGCAAGGCTCTCGACCTGGCTGAAGCGGCGCCTGTGGAGAAACATGACGCCCATCTCATCGGCACGAACAGCTATGCCGAGACCAAGGATTCGGACATCGTGATCATCACCGCCGGCATTCCCCGGAAGCCCGGGATGAGCCGCGATGACCTGTTGGCCACCAACAAGAAAATCATGACCAGCGTAACCGAGCAGGTGGTGAAGTATTCCCCCAATGCCACGCTGATCATCGTCAGCAACCCCCTGGATGCCATGTGCCATGTCGCTTATGACGTCAGCGGGTTCCCGAAGAACCGCGTGATCGGGATGGCGGGTGTGCTGGATTCGGCCCGTTTTCGCTGCTTCATTTCGATGGAGCTCAATGTCTCGGTGGAAAACATTCATGCCTTCGTCCTTGGCGGGCACGGAGATACGATGGTGCCGCTGCCCCGTTACTCGACGGTTGCAGGTATTCCGATCACGGAGCTGATCCCGAAGGACCGCCTGGACGCGATCGTCACGCGGACCCGGAACGGCGGAGCGGAGATCGTCAACTTCCTAAAGACGGGCAGCGCCTTCTTCGCGCCGGCTTCCTCCGCTGTGGAGATGGCTGAATCGATCCTGAAAGATCGCAAAAAGATTCTCCCCTGCGCGGTTCTGCTCGAAGGCGAATACGGGATCAAAGGACTGTTCGTCGGCGTGCCGGTAAAACTGGGCAAACGGGGCGTTGAGGAGATCATTCAGATCAAACTGACCGCTGAAGAAGACGCCGCACTGAAGAAATCGGCGGCGGCCGTGCAGGATCTCGTCGATGCAATGAAGAAAATGGCGTAACGGTCGGAATCAAAACATCAACGTAAAAGGCCTTCCCATGATTTGGGGAGGCCTTTTTGAATCATTGCATTGATTCCGCGCCGGTCGGGCGGCTGTCCGAAGAGACAGGCGGGGGCGCCGGCGGCGCCGGTGAGCGAGTGAGACCGCCTGTCCTGTCCGTGCCGGAAAGCGGCGGCGGGCATTTCCAACCTTGGTAAGTCCCGAAACGGCTGACCAGAACAGCGCCCAGACCGATCACGATGGCGAGGGCCTTGACCATCCAGCCTATATAAGGCAACCAGCCGATCAGCCAGAGGATGATTAACCCCCAGAAGGTTTCCGAGACGATACCGGGATGGGGCCGTTTCAACAGGCGGAGAGTCTTGGTGCCGATCATCTGGCCGACGGCGATGAAACCGAGAAGAACCGAGCAGATAACAATGATAATCTCCAACGGGATCAGCGCAATGCCCACGACTGAAATCGTCAGCAGAAGCGCCAGCGGGGCGATGAGAACCAGCCCCAGGATGCCGCAGAGGATGACCTTGAAAGTGTTTTCCCGGATGGCCTCCGATACCACAAGGACGGGTTTCGGCAACAACGCGGCGATCAGCAAAGCCAGGACCATGATCGCAAAAAAGATGGAGAGAGAGATGATGGCGAAGACCCATGACCAGCCGTCCCACTCTTTGCTCACCGCATTGGCCATGGTCTCGTAAATGTTGGAGGAATTGATTTCCGTCAGATCGCCCCCGACCTCTGCGTCTTTAGACATCACGATGACCCCGCCCAGTGAGACGACGTTTCCTTTGACGACGGCCGTTTTCGTCAGGACCACCGATCCCCCGACAGCCACGGCACTTTTCTCGACGGTCCCGTGAACCGTAATTTGGCCGCCGAGGGTCCACACGCTGCGGATCTTATCCCCCTTCTCGACCGTGATGTCACTGCCGATCTTGATCAATCTCTTGTCGCTCGATGTCGATGCCGTCGCCGTCCCAACCAGCAGCGTGACCACGAGAAGAAAGCCCAGTATGCCTCTAATCGGTCTCATGTTTCCATTCCCCTGTTTACCCCGTCATGCAAAATGCTCGGATGGTCGCAGTATAGAGGAGGGGCCGATACCTGTCAATCAAAACGACAGCAAACAACATCAATCGACACACTTGAAACAGCAATCCTGATTGCGATGAAAAGTGTGGCCGAGCGATCGAGAGCACCTCTTTGACTTTACCGCCTTCTGCTGTTAGCATCGCTTCGTCTCAAATGGCTCGCTCGAACCGGGGAGGAAAATGCGATGAAACGTCGATGTCTGTGGATCGGTCCGGCCGTCTGGATATTCTTTTTCGTTTTCCTGCCGATGGTTTCCGCGGCGGCGGACCTTCCATCGAATGGCCGCAAAAGCCTGAAGGTCCTGTTTACCCACGATCTCCACTCCCATTTTCTTCCCGACCGGATCCCCAGGCCCGGGGGAGGACATGAGACGCAGGGAGGCTACGCCCGGCTGGCGCACCGGATCGAACAGGAGCGGGCGAAAGCCCCGGAGAGGACCCTGCTGGTGGACGGGGGAGACATTGCAATGGGAACGCTGTTCCACACGGACTTTCGCGAGGAGGCCTCGGAGCTCCGGCTGATGGGGAAAATGGGCTACGACGCGGCGACTCTGGGGAACCACGACTATGAGTTTCTGCCCGCCGGTCTGGCCGCCATGCTCCGATCGGCCCGCGCCCGCGGCGAAAGGCTGCCGGTATTGGTGGCCTCCAACGTGGTCTTCACAGCGGACAATCCTTGGGACGCCCCGCTAAAGGCCGCCTTCCGGGAATTCCCGGTCTTGGAATACACCGTCCTGGAGCGGAACGGTCTCCGGATCGGCCTGTTCGGCCTGATGGGGCACGACGCCGCGGAGGATTGCCCCTATTCCGTGCCCGTCACCTTCGCCAATATCACGGAGCGCAGCCGCGCCGTCGTGGACCTGCTGCGGAACCGGGAAAAGGTCGATCTGATCCTTTTGCTTTCCCATGTCGGGACCCATCCCGTGAAATCCCGCTCCGAGGATGAGATCCTGGCCCGTGAGGTCCCCGGAATCGACGTCATCATCAGCGGTCACACCCATACCGTCCTGCCTGAACCGATTCTCGTCGGGAAAACCATCATCGTTTCGGCCGGATGCTTCGGCGCTTACCTCGGTGCGCTGGATCTGGACTGGTCGCGGGATGAGGGAGCCCGCGTTGCCGCCTATCGCCTGGAAAAGATTTCCTCCGATCTGCCCGAGGATCCGGGCATCGCCGGGGAAATTGAAAAGTACAAGGGAATCCTCAATCGACGCTATCTGGCCGCCACCGGAAACAGTTATGATGAGGTGATCGCCGAATCTTCATTCGATTTTCCTTCGTCGGCCTATGGCCGGACGAAGCTGGCGGAAACGGGACTGGGCAATCTGATCGCCGACGCGTACCGGTTCGCCGTCCGCCGGGCCGAGGGGAAAGATTACCGGCATGTTCACATCGCGGTGACCTTCGACGGCATCATCCGCGACACCTTTCTTGCCGGGAAAATCGCCGTGGCGGATGTCTTCAAGATCCTTGCCCTTGGACTGGGGATGGACGATCGGGCCGGTTATCCGCTGCTTGCGCTGTATCTGAACGGTGCGGAGGTCCGAAGCCTTCTGGAGGTGCAGACCTCAATTGCGCCGATGAAGCACGACGCCCAGTTCCAGGTTTCCGGCCTCCGGTTCACCTACAACCCCTGCCGGGTCCCATTCGACAGGATCCTCTCCGTCGATGCACAAGAGGAGGACGGCACCTATCACCCCCTGGTTGCGGACAAGATCTACCGTATCTGCGTCAACGCCTACGCGGCAAAGATGCTCGGTTTCGTCCGCAAGGCCTCGCACGGTTTGATCCGCTTTGCCCCCAAGGACGCCGGCGGGAATCCGGTTGTCGACTGGAACACCGTGCGTATCGACGACGAAGCCCTGACCGCCGGAACCCAGGAATTGAAGGAGTGGGTTGCCCTGGCCCGGTACCTGTCCTCTTTCCCCGACCGGAACGGGAACGGGATCCCCGATATTCCGGAATCCTACCGTTCCCCGGAGGGGCGAAGCAGCGCGCAACCATCCTGGAACCCCGTGAATCTGCTCCGCGGCGCGGGCTGGATCACTTGGTGTGTCCTTTCGGTGGCGGTGATCGTGCTGATTCTCCTGGCGCTATTCCTTCGGTGGATGATCCGGTTGACGCGGCGGCGAGCCAGGAGATGACTGCCGGAGCCGGTTTACTCGCCCGAACGTGGGAAGCCCTCGATGCTGTTCGTCCTGTCTCGATCCGAGGATTACGGAAGATTGACAATGCAGATTCATTGTAATATACGCTCCACGGAAGCTGAACATCGATCGGGAAGGCAGTATTAACTTTTGGAATAGGAGGGAGTGCGCATGAGAAATTTTGTCCGTATGCTGTTGGTTGTCGTTTTTCTGGTGACGGTGACCGTTCCGCCCGTCCTGGCCAAGACAAACTGGAATGCCAACTCCGTTTGGCCTCCCAAGAATCTTCACAGCGTGGGTCTCACCGACTTTGCCGAAAAGGTGAAGAAGGCCACCAACGGCGAACTCGAAATGGTCGTCCATACGGGCGGCGCGCTCGGGTTTAAGGGACCGGATCTCCTCAAGGCCGTCCGCGACGGTCTCGTTCCTGTCTCCGATATGCTGATCAGCGGTGTGGCCGGAGACGAGAAGATCTTCCAGATCGTGACACTTCCTTTTTTGGTCCGGGATTTTGACGAACTGCGCCTGCTGATCGAAATTGCCTATCCGTATTTCGACAAGAGCGCCCAGAAATGGGGCCAGAAAATTCTCTACATCGCCCCCTGGCCGGGAGCCGGACTCTGGACGAAAAACAAGATCACCACCCTTGAAGAAATGAAAGGTCTCAAGACAAGGACCTATGACAAGAACGGCGCCCTGGTCATGGAGGCCGTCGGGGCAACGCCTTTTGCCCTCCCCTTCAGCGAGGTGTACACGTCGCTGCAGACAGGTTTGATTGATTCCGTCATGACCTCGTCACCCACCGCCGTGGACGGAAAATTTTGGGAAGTGCTGAAATATTACGAGCCGTTGTTCATCACCGCCGCCACCGACATGGTGACGGTCAACCTGAAGGCTTTCCAGAAACTCCCCAAAGCCCAGCAGGACGCCCTTGTGAAGATCGGTAAGGAAATGGAAGAGACGATGTGGGCCAACGTGAAGAAATGGGACAAGGAGCAGGAAGCCATCAGCAACAAGAACGGCATCGAAACCGTCAAACCGTCCACGAAGGTGATCGGCGAGCTTGAGAAGATCACGGAGAAGATTCGTGCCGAATGGCTGAAGTCGGCGCCCGCGGACGGCAAGAAGATCTACGACGAATTCCTGAAAAAAGTGAAACGGTAACAGCTTTTTCTGAACCTGTTCGTTTGGCGCAGGGATCCCGGACGATACGCTTCCGGGATCCCGGGCTTTCTTCCGTCGGATTCCGTCCGACCGGAATTGGGTCCGCGTCGGCGCGTTCCTTGTGAAGCTTTCCGGAGAAACCGAAATGAAAACTGTCATCAATGCCATCGACCGGATTTCCGGTTTCGGCGGCTGGTCGGCGGGGGTCCTGATGGTCGCCGCACTGCTGATCGGCGTGTCGGAAATCGTCACGCGGTACGTTTTCGGCAAGACGCTGTATATCGCCGACGAGTATTCGGGATATCTCATGGCGATGCTCACTTTTCTCGGCCTGGCCTATACGCTGCGAGAACGGGGGCATATCCGGATGATGTTCCTTATCCATTTCCTGAAGGGTCGGCGCAGGGTGCTCTTCAATATGGTCTGCATGTTTATCGGGTTCGTGTTTTGCATCGGCCTGATTCTGTTCACCGGCGAATTCTTCTGGGACTCGGTGGTCAACCGAACTCAGTCCATGCAGATCACGGAGACCTATCTGGCGATTCCACAGGCCTTCATGCCCGTCGGATCCGTCTTTCTGCTGCTCCAGTTTCTGTCCGAATTTCTCAAGGGTTTTGCCCTCCTGAAGCAAGACACGCAGGGGCTTCGGATTCTGGAGGAAACCGATGAACTGGGGCGGTAGCGGACCCATTCCTGCGGCCTGCCTGTCATTCAGCGGAGAGGGGAAATGAGTGTTGATCTGGGACCGGTTTCGGCGGTGATCCTCGGACTGCTGATCCTGTTTTTGGGAGGTTCGATCTGGATCGGCATCGCCCTGTTTATCGTCGGCATGGGCGGCTTCTTCATTTTTACCGATATCTCCTACGGCTCGCTGTTGGCGAACATCGCCTGGAACAACACAAGCGGATCGGCCATGATGGCGTTGCCGTTCTTCATCTGGATGGGAGAGATTCTCTTCCGGAGCAGGATTTCGGAGAGCCTGTTCAAGGGTCTTTCCCCTTGGATGGATTCCATCCCCGGACGGCTCGTACATGTGAATATCGCCGCCTGTACGTTCTTTGCCGCCGTCAGCGGCTCCTCCGCCGCGACGACAGCGACCGTGGGGAAAATCACCGTGCCGGAATTCAAGAAAAGGGGGTATGATCATCATCTGGCCATCGGATCGCTGGCCGGCGCCGGCACGCTGGGATTCATGATTCCGCCGAGCATGATGATGCTGGTTTACGGGATCATCGGCGACGTGAGCATCGGCAAACTCTTCATCGCGGGATTCATTCCCGGCTTCATGATGGCCTTTATGTTCAGCGGCTATATCCTGCTGCGCTGTCTGATCTCTCCCGAACTCGCTCCCAGAGGCGCGGAGCGTTACAGCTGGAAGGACCGATTCAGGGCCCTTCCCGCCATCGCGCCCGTCTTCATTCTGATCCTCTTCGTACTGGGCAGCATATACATGGGTGTGGCGACACCCACCGAAGCTGGGGCGCTTGGCGTCGTGGGCGCATTGTTCTTTGCAGCGATCACCAGGAGCCTCACCTGGGACGTTTTCAAGGTGAGTCTGCTGGGGTCCGTCCGCACCAGCTGCATGATTATGCTGATTGTCATGGGCGCCGCGTATCTATCGAACGTGATCGGTTACCTTGGAATCACCCGGGCGCTGACGAAGGCCGTCAGTGAGATGGGCCTTTCCCCTTATTTACTCATTGTGATCCTGACGGTTCTCTATCTGATCCTCGGTTGCCTCGTCGACGGATTTTCGATGATCGTCATGACCGCGCCGATTGTGTTGCCGCTGATCGAGGCGGCCAAATTCGACACGGTATGGTTCGGAATCTATCTGGTTTTGATGATCGAGATGGCGCAGATCACGCCCCCCGTAGGCTTCAACCTGTTTGTGATCAGCGGGCTTAACAACGACGACATCACGACGGTCGCCAGGGCGGCATTTCCGTTCTTCCTGATCATGCTGCTGGCGACGGCCCTGTTGACGGTTTTCCCGGAGATTGCCCTCTACCTTCCGGGACGGATGATTGCCAAATAGCGATTCGACGCGCCTTGACGGGAGATGAACCGATGAAGAGGATCGACATCAACTGCGATATGGGGGAGAGCTTCGGCGCCTATAGCCTCGGAATGGACGGCGAGGTGATCCGGTACATCAGTTCCGCCAACATCGCCTGTGGGTTCCACGCCGGCGATCCCGGGGTCATGAACCGGACGGTGAAACTGGCCAGGGAAAACGATGTGGGTGTCGGGGCCCATCCGGGATACCCCGACCGGGTGGGTTTCGGGCGGCGGAACATGGACTGTACCCCCGACGAGGTGCGCGATGACGTCATCTACCAGATTGCGGCCCTGCAAGGCTTTTGTCTGTTTCATGGTGTGAAGCTGCAGCACGTGAAGCCCCACGGCAGCCTGTACAACATGTGTGTGGGAAACGAGCCGCTGTCCCGGGCCGTGGCCGAGGCCATTGCCGCCGTCGATCGGTCGCTGCTCTGGGTGACATTGGGCGGGGCTCATTCCGGGCTTGCGAGGAAAATCGCCGATGAAGCGGGGATCCGTGTCGTCTTCGAAGCCTTTCCCGATCGGGCTTATACTTCCGATGGAAAGCTGGCCCCGAGGAAGCTCCCCGGGGCCGTGATCACCGATCCGCGGCGGGCCGCGGAGCAGGCCCTCCGGATGGCCAAGGAGGGCAGCGTGATCGCCACGAACGGCTCAGTGATTGAAATCGAGGTTCAAACGCTCTGCGTGCACGGAGACAATCCATCGGCCCTCGACCATGTGAGGACGATCCGAAAGGGGCTCGAGTGCGAGGGGCTGTTGATCGTCCCGTTGGGTGCAACCGCTTGAGATTTCCTCCACAACGGTATTTCCCGAGTTATGTCACCGATTCTCTACGAACAGGCCCGAATCCGGCTGAGCGGCGACCGCGCGCTTCTGGTGGAGTACGGCGAAGGAATCGATCCCGCCGTCAATGAAAAGGTTCGGACCATGACGGCGCTCCTGAAGCAAAACCTTCCGGCCGGGGTCGAGGCGATTGTCCCGGCCTACCGCTCCCTCTCTATTCTCTATGATCCGCTTGTGACCCGTCCCGCCCGGCTGGCGAAGATCCTTTCTGCCTTGGAAGCGAACTCCCGTGCGGGTAGTCCTGCGAAGGCGAAGATCGTTCCGATCCCGGTCTGCTACGGAGGCGAGTTTGGCCCCGACATCGGCATCGTGGCGGAACACACCGGCCTGCGGGAGGAGCAGATCATCGCCCTCCATTCCTCTGTAGACTACCGGATCTACATGATCGGTTTCACGCCCGGTTTTTGTTACCTGGGCGGACTGGAAGGCCGGTTGCGGACACCCCGCCGAAAAACGCCGCGGGAGAACCTGCCGGCGGGATCGGTGGGGCTCGCGGAATCTCAGACGGGCGTCTACCCCGTCGACAGTCCCGGCGGCTGGCAGATCATCGGGCAGACCCCGTTGAGGCTCTTCGCGCCTCAGCGGGAACCCCCATTCCTTTACGAGGCGGGAGACCGTATTCGGTTTGTTCCCATCGATAAGACGAACTTTGAGCGCTTGTACAAAACGGAGCGGTCCTGATGGAGCTTTTTGCCGTCCGAAACCCAGGTTCCATGACCACTGTGCAGGATCTGGGAAGATCCGCCTTTCTGGATCGGGGTGTTCCCCTATCCGGGGCTCTCGATCCCTTCGCCTGCCGGATTGCGAATCTGTTGGTGGGCAATCCCGAGGGGGCCGCCGTCCTGGAGATCACCGTGACAGGTCCCGCCTTGGAAGTGCTTGCCCCGGCCGACATCGCGCTGACCGGCGCCGACATGGGTATGACCGTCAATGGTCTCCCCGTTTCCGGATGGCGGACGCACAGGGTGAATCCCGGCGATCTCATCCGGATCCCCAGGGTTTTGCGAGGTTGCCGAGCCTACCTGGCGGTTACGGGGGGCATCGATGTCCCCCCGGTGATGGGGAGCCGCTCGACCTTCGCAAGGGCGAAAATCGGCGGTATCGCCGGACGCGGATTGATCAAGGGTGATACCCTGTACCGGGGCGCGGGCGATCTCCTCAATCGCCCCCGCAAATTTCCCGAAAAGTGGATTCCGCAATATGCGCAAGAAATCGTGCTTCGGGCCATTCCCGGTCCGCAGGATGAGTTCTTCCGGGAAGGCATCGGCGATTTCTTCCGCAACTCCTTTAAGGTGACCCCGCAGATCGACCGAATGGGCTGCAGGCTGCTGGGTCCCGCCGTTTGTCACGATCCCGGATCTCCGGAGAGCATCGTGACGGAACCTACGATGCCCGGAAACGTGCAAGTTCCCGCCGACGGGCAACCGATCATCCTTCTTGTCGAGCAGACTTCGGGGGGATACGCAAAAATCGTGACCGTGATTACGACAGATCTCCCCAAGGTGGCCCAGGCCGTGCCCGGCAACACCATCCGCTTCCAGCAGGTGACGCTGGAGATGGCGCACAGCCTGTATCAAGAGCAGCAAGAAAAACTGCAACAAATCCGATACGATCTTTCCAGGGAGTATTCTATCGAGGGAGAGGGGGTTTCGTAGAACTATTTAGCCGGATGGATCATCCGGAAAAAGAATGGCCATTCCTATTTGAACAGGTAGCGGATTCCGGCGAAGACGCCGTGGGATCGAAGCGGCGCCCATGTTTCGGCGATGTCGATCCCCGCAGGGATGTTGTTCAAGTATGCTTTACCGGCGTCCGTGTACACCCGCCCGAGGTCCGTGTACCGGTAAGACAGATCGAGGACGATCCGTTTCGACAGGACGATTCCCGTGCCGACCCCTACCATGAAGGCGACATCCGTTTTCTCGCCGGAGGGGGTGACCGTAATCTTGTGTTTCCCGGGATTGGCGGGGAAGCCGTAAGTCATCTCGCCGATCCGGTTGTGAGTGACACCGACGCCTCCGCCCAAGTAGGGTTGGAAACGGCCGATGTCGACACCGGGCAGACCGGCAATATCCAAAAAAAGGTTTGCCGTCCCCGTCAGCGCATCGGCGTTTCCCGACACGGGTTGTCCGCCCGGTACGCCTCGGAAATTGGCTTCTCCCCGGTATGGCATGTCATGCCGATAGGCAACGGCAAACTCGGTCCGGAGCCAGGGAAAAATTTGCTTGCCCACCGCCGCTTCTGCAAGGGGAGATCGGCCGAAATCGCCGTAGGCGCCGATGGGTTGCCCATCGCGTCCCGGGACGCTGCCGAAGAGGGCCGGCGGGTTCGAAGCTCCGGAGTCCGCATCCGAAAAATCCGTGGCAAGGGACCACTCGAACCCAAGAGCTCCTCGCAGATACCAGCCTGCGGCCTCAACGGGAACGGCCGTACTGCAGAAGAGCAGTACGGCAATCAACAAATCGACCTTTTTCATCCTGTTTATGTAACCGCCTCGGCCGGGGAGGCCCGGTCAGAAAGGTTTTCGCGAGCGGCACTACAAAAGCTTGTCGACCGGCACGAGTTTCATGCCGAAGGCGTCAGACACCCCCTTGAAGGTGATCTGCCCGCCAATGACATTGGCGCCCCTTTTGATCTCCGGATTTTCCTTCATCGCCCTTTTCCAGCCCTTGTCCGCGATCTCGACCGCGTAGGGGAGGGTAGCGTTGGTGAGGGCCTGAGTGGAGGTCCTGGCGACGGCGCCCGGCATATTGCTCACGCAGTAGTGGATGACTCCGTCCACGGTGAAGATCGGATCTTTGTGCGTCGTAGCCTTGGAGGTTTCAAAGCAGCCTCCCTGATCAATGGCCACATCGACCATGACAGTCCCCTTTTTCATGATCTTGAGCATGTCACGGGTGACGAGCTTGGGGGTTTTGGCGCCGGGAATCAGGACGGACCCGATGACGAGATCCGCCTCACGGATCAGTTTGCGAATCACGGCCGGTGAAGACATCTGCGTGAAGCAGTTGGACGGCATCACATCGTTGAGGTAGCGGAGTCTCGGCAGCCAGGAATCGACCACATACACCTTGGCGCCGAGACCGCAAGCCATTCTGGCGGCCTGGGTTCCGACCGTGCCGGCGCCGAGCACCAGCACCGTCGCCGGATCCACGCCGGGAACGCCGCCGAGGAGAACGCCCTCGCCGCCGTATTTCATCTCCAGATATTTCGCCCCTTCCTGAATGGCCATCCGGCCTGCCACTTCGCTCATCGGGATGAGCAGGGGCAGGGAGCCGTCCGCCCGCTGGATCGTTTCGTACGCGATGTCGATCGATTGGGTCTTGACCATCGCCTTCGTCAGGATCTCGTCCGCGGCCAGATGGAAATAGGTGAAGACGATCTGGTCTTTTCGGATCATTTCATACTCCGAAGGCATCGGTTCCTTGACATGCATTACCAGTTCGGATCGATCGTAGATCTCTTTCGGGGTTTTGACGATCTCCGCACCGGCTGCCGCATAGGTCTTGTCGTCGAGTCCGCTGCCGGCGCCCGCGCCTTTCTCCACGAGGACCGTATGACCGTGGTCCCTCATGACCTCGACCCCGGCCGGGGTCATGGATACGCGGTTTTCCTCGGTCTTGATCTCCTTGAGAATCCCTGCAATCATGGTGCCCTCCCTTCTTCATTTCGATTCGACACTGCACCGTGCTCGTCAAGAAAATAGCCCGAATGAAATGACTTTCAGGACTAGTCTGTATATACATCTATGCTTTTCTGAAGTGAAGTCAAACGAATAAATATCATATCATGGATAACCTGTAATTATTTCTGACGAGAGAAGATTCGGCCGGGGCTGCGGGAGAGAGACGATCGTAAAGAAAGCCAAATGATCAGAGGATTTCGGCGTACAGGTCATAATCATCGGCGGCAATGATCCGGCAGTCGAGGATCGTTCCCGCCTTCGGAATTCCACCCCGAAGGTATGTTACGCCGTCGATCTCGGGGGCCTGGCGTCTGCACCTTCCCGTGCACGTGTATCCGGCCAATTCACTCTTCCCCTCGACGAGAATTTCCTGTTGGGTGCCGATCAGTGTGTTGTTGATCTCTCTGGAGATGTGGGCCTGCTCTTCCATCACGAGGTTCCGGCGGCGCTCCTTCTCCCGTTCGGAGATCCGGGATGGGAGGGCCGCAGCCCTGGTCCCTTCCTCGCGGGAGTAGGTGAAGACCCCCAGGTGGTCAAAGCGGATCTCGCGGACAAAGGTTAGGAGATTTTCAAACCGACCACGGGTCTCCCCGGGAAAGCCGACAATCAGCGAGGTGCGCAGGGCGACGTCGGGGAGGATCTGTCGGACCTGGGCAATTGCCTTCCGGATCAGATCGCCATCTCCCCGCCGGCGCATGGCCGTGAGGATCGCGTCATCGCTGTGCTGGACGGGGATGTCCAGGTAATGACAGATCTTCTTTTCTTCCGAGATCGTCCGCAGGAGTTCCTCTGTCAGACGGATGGGGTAGGTATAGAGGAGGCGGATCCAGGAGAGGCCGTCGATGGCAGCCAGCTCCCGGAGCAGAAGGCTCAGGGTCGGTCGATCCCTGCGGTCGAGGCCGTAGGCCGTCGTGTCCTGTGCGGTGAGAATCAACTCCCGGACCCCCGCTGCGGCAAGCCTCTTCGCCTCCTTCACGATATCGTCGATGGCCCGGCTTCGGGCCTTGCCGCGGATGGAAGGGATCACGCAGTAGGAGCAATGGTTGGAACACCCTTCGGCGATCTTCAGGTAGGCGCTGTTCGACGGGGTGGAAACCAGGCGTTTGTGGCCGGCATTCATCAGGAAGATCGGGCGACGGATGACGGATCGGCCTCGGCAGCCGGTTTTCGGGCCGGCTGACAGCCGATCCAGGTGTCGGGCGATGCGGGGAACCTCCGCCGTACCGAGGAAGAGATCAACCTCCGGCAGAGCATTCGCCAGTTCTCTTCCGTATCGCTGGGGAAGGCAGCCCGTGACGACCAGATGGGAGCAGGGACCGCTGCCGCTCTTCTTCCATGCCGCCATGCGGAGGATCTCGTCGATCGCCTCCTCGCGTGCGGGGAGAATGAACGCGCAGGTGTTGATCAGGATGATCGACGCCTCCTCCAGCCGTTCCATCAGGAGGTATCCGTTATCGGCCAAAATGCCTGCCATCACCTCGGAATCGACCAGGTTTTTGGAACAGCCGAGGCTGACGATATGGACCTTTTTCAAACGCATTTTTTCGGAAGTGCTTTCCGACGAAAAGGTTGATCCGCAGTCCGAGCCGGCTTATCCCGTCAACGCGGCATCTTCCGAGCGAGGACCTTTCTCGGCTTCGCGCCGTCCGAAGGGCCGACGATTCCTTCCGCCTCCATCCGTTCGATCATCCGGGCCGCCCGGTTGTACCCGATCTTCAGGTACCGCTGCACGAGAGAGATCGATGCCTGTCCGAGATCCGTCACGAGCGCGACGGCTTCGTCATATTTCTCGTCGAAATCTTCCCCCGGCTTCTCCTCGCTCGACTCCGGTTCAAAAGCCGTGATCGACTCGTCGTAGTCCGGCTGCCCTTGCTTTTTCACGAAATCCACGATCCGTTCGATTTCCCGGTCCGAAACATAGGCGCCGTGGATGCGCGTCAATCTTGAACTTCCGGGGGGGATGAAGAGCATATCCCCGGCCCCGAGGAGTTTTTCCGCGCCAAGCTGATCGAGGATGGTCCGCGAGTCCACCTTGGAGGAGACCTTGAACGAGATCCGGGTGGGGAAGTTGGCCTTGATGATGCCCGTGATCACGTCCACGGAGGGTCGCTGGGTGGCCAGTATCAGGTGAATTCCCGCGGCCCTGGCCATCTGGGCCAGGCGAGTCAGCGATTCCTCGACATTTCTCTGCGCAACCATCATCAGATCCGCCAGCTCATCGATGATGATGACGATGTAGGGCAGATGTTCGGGAAGCGGTTCTGTCGGCCGGACTGCTCCTTCGGACACGGCTCCTTCCCGGATCCCGGGCGGGACGGCCTCATGCGTTCGAGCCGTCTCTTTCGATCCGCGTTCCTCGGGCCCGGCGTCGGCCGATAAAGGCTGGCCGGGCGTTTTCCCGGCCCGCAATTCGTTGTAGGCCTCGATGCTCTTCACGCCGACCCGGCTGATAATCTGGTATCGGCGTTCCATCTCCTCTACCGCCCAGCGGAGCACGAGAGAGGCCTTCTTAGGATCGACGACCACCGGATGGAGAAGGTGGGGGATTCCCTCATATCCGGACAGTTCCAGCCGCTTGGGATCAATCATCAGGAACTTGACCTCGTTGGGAGGTGCCTTGAACAGGATGCTGCAGATCATGGCGTTGAGGGAGACGCTCTTCCCGGAGCCGGTCGTTCCGGCGATCAGGAGGTGCGGCATGCGGATCAATTCGGTGATCAGGGGGGCGCCCACGATGTCTTCACCGAGCGCGATCGGCAGGCGGTAAGAGGTTTCCCGGAAAGCTGCGTGATCGAGAACGTCCCGCAGGCGGACCGGCTCCCGCTCCTGATTGGGAATCTCGATGCCGATCGCCCCCCTTCCCGGAATGGGTGCGATGATCCGGATGCTCGGCGCGCGCAATGCGAGCGCCAGGTCATCGGAAAGATTCGTGATTTTATTGATTTTGACGCCGGGAGCGGGTTCGAGCTCATACATCGTGATGACCGGACCGGGCTTCACCTCGACCACTTTTCCCTCGACGCCGAAATCGGAAAGCTTTTTCTCAAGCAGCCGGGAATTGGCGATCAACGTTTCCCGTTTGATCCGGATGTCTTTCCGCTCCAACTTATCCAGCAGGGTCAGAGGCGGCAGCTTGAAGGTCCCGTTTGTCCGGGACGAGAAATTGAAACGGGTCTGCTCCGCCTTCTCCAGCTTTTCTTTCAAGGTTTCCCGCGCCGGTTCCTCGATGATCGGAGCGGTGACCGAGACCGTTCTTTTTACGACCGGCGCTTTCGCTTTCTTGCACAGTTTTTCCTTGAGCCGATCCATCCAGACGATTCCGGTTCGTGCCGTGGTTCCCGCCGCTGCCGCTGATCTTCCCGCAAAGGAAACCACCGAAAAATCGAACAAGATCATCAGGGCCACGATCAGGATCAATCCGAAAATGATGAGCGATCCGGCCATGCGCAGATAATCGTCGAGAAATCCTGCCGCAATGCTTCCCAGAAGCCCGCCCGTATGCAGCGGGACACCGTGGAACTCGACTCTCCCTGCGGTCAGCGCGAAAATCCCTGAGGTGGCAAAGACCAAACCGGCCACACCGAGGATTGCCGATGCGCCGATCCGAAACCGGGGGCTCCGGAAAAACCGGATGGCAGCGACCAGCAGCAGAACCGGAAGCCAAAGGATGCCGATCCCGAATAGACGAAGCAGGGTGTCCGCCGTGTAGGATCCCGCGGCGCCGGTCCAATTGTGAAGCGTCGTCTCCTCCGGCACATAGCGCGTCAGGGAAGGGTCGAGGGGGTGATAGGAGAGAAGGGCGAGCAGCAGAAACAGTGCAACGGCAAGGCAGAGCAGCCCGGCGATTTCCGTAAAACGCGTCTGGGAAGGCAATGTTTCGTTCATCGTCAACGGATTCCCTGTTCTATCCCAACCCCAGGAGGATCAGTGTAGCGGTTCCGAAGATCCAGCAGTACCAGGCAAAGGGAGCGAGGCCGGTTTTGTTGATTGCGACGAAGAGGAGTTTCAGGGAGAGAAACCCGGTGACTGCGGCCGCAAGGAAACCCGCTCCCAGCGCCGGCAGATCGTTTACGGGAAACCGGATCAAGTCGGCTGCCTTGAGAAGGGCGGCGCCTGCAATGGCCGGAATGGACATCAGGAACGAAACCTTTGCCGCCGTCTTGCGCTCCAGCCCCCGGAAGATCCCGAAGGCGATCGTGGATCCCGAACGGGAGATTCCCGGAATCAGGGCAGCCGCCTGGACCAGCCCCAGGACGATTCCATCCGCCAGATTCATCTCCTCCTTTCCTCTTCTGTTCATTTTCACCCGATCCGAAAGGAACAACAGGATTCCCGTGATCAAAAGCATGCAGGATGCCGTTGCCGCCGATTCAAAGAGAGATTCGATCCTCTCCCTGAACAGGAGACCGATCATTCCGGTCAGGAACGTGGCGACAACGATCCAGAGCGCCAACCTGCGATTGGCGCTCTTTTCCATTGAGGGATGCCGCTGCGGGCTTGCGGACGGTTCCTTCTCCGGCAGAAACGAAGCGATGATTTCAGCGATTTCCCGTCGAAGAAAGAAGACTACGGCCACGAGCGTTCCGAGATGGAGGAGAACGTCAAAGGCAACGCTGGGTTGCCGGAATCCCGGGATCAGCGAGGGGACAATGACCAGATGCGCGGAGCTGCTGACCGGCAACGGTTCGGTCAACCCCTGAACGATGCCCAGGATGACGGCCTCCATCAATGTCACAGAGGCTCCTTTCCGCCATCCGGTGTGGAAGTCGCTCGGGAAGAGGTTCCGCCTTCCTGGAAGTTGCGGACAATGATGCCGCGGACCCGCTCGATCAATTCCCCCCTGGTTTCAATTTTGTATCCGGACACATCCACCGGCCGGTCGATGACCATCTTGATCTTTCCGGGCCTGATTCTCAGGGATCGCTTCGGCATGATTTCGTGGGCGCCGATGATGGAGATCGGCACGATCGGCACCCCGGCCTGGATGGCGAGATGGAACAGGCCCTGCTTGAACGGCTTGATCGTTCCGTCCTTGCTGCGGGTTCCTTCGGGAAACGTGACCACCGATTTTCCTTCCCGGATTTTCTGTGCCGCCTCCTCGAGGCTTTTCATCGCCTTCTCCCGATTCTGCCGGTCGATCTCGATGTACCCGGCGCTTCGCATGGCCTTGCCGAAAACGGGGATCTTGAAAAGCTCTTTTTTGACGATCCAGCGGAACTGGCCGGGGATGTACGCCAGGACGATCAGGATGTCAAAATCGCTCTGGTGGTTGGCCATGAAGATCTGCGGACGGTTCATCAGCACATTTTCCCGGCCGGCAACGCTCACCCGGATTCCGGAGAGTTTGAGGAGCATTTTCGCCCAGAGATTTGCGATTTTATGAGCCTTGTTCTCGCCGGGAGAAATAAGGGGGAACACCAGGGCGCAAACCGACATGAAAGCGGTGATCGAGACGGCAATGATGACGAGCAATGCGGAACGAATCATGATCAATTCCCATCGGCGGTCGGCAGACGCCCGTCCGGCAATGCGATGCGGCGACAGGATTGAGACCCATCTCCACGTTTTCCGGCGATCCCGGAAAATGGATACGACCGAATGCCTTTTCGATTTTTTAACCCGAACCCCTTTACGAAGTCAATAAGGAATGTTCGCGCGACCCGTGGATGTTTCCGAGAAAAGGATTGACAAACATGGTCCTTGATAATAGATAAGCATCCATCAAATCTGGTTTTTCTCCCCGGCCGGAACGATAGGATTTTTATGAAACGGATGATGAGCAACCGAAGGGCGTTTGCGATCATTGATCATTTTCCCCGATCCCGGGTCCTGGTTGTTGGGGATGTCATGGCGGACCATTTTATCTGGGGAAGGGTGTCGCGAATCTCCCCGGAGGCGCCCGTTCCCGTGGTTGAGGTGAAAAAGGATAACTTTCTGCTGGGCGGCTGTGCCAATGTGCTGAACAATGTCTTCGCAATGGGCGGCCAGGTTCATCTGGCCGGGGTATTGGGGTCCGACGATACCGGAAGACGTCTGCTGGCGGAGTTCTCAGGCCGGGGTTTGGATATGGACGGCATTGTCGTGGAGACGGGCCGTCCCACGACACTCAAGACACGGATCGTGGCGCACGGCCAGCAGGTGGTCCGTTTTGACCGGGAGGACCGGAAGCCGGTTCAAGCGAAGAGCATTCGCAGGATCCTCTCCTACATCGAGTCGTTGCGGGATGAATTGGGGGCATTGGTGATATCGGACTACGGAAAAGGGTTGGTCACCCGTTCCCTCCTTGAAGGCATCCGGAAGGTCATCGCCGGCCGGCCGGTATTCACCTGCGTGGATCCGAAGCAGTGGGATTTTTCGATGTACCAGGGATTCGACATCGTGACCCCGAACCATCACGAAGCCGCTCGTGCGGCGGGGGAAGAGATGTTGAACGGCCAGGATCACATCCGTGTCGGCATGAAGCTTTTGAGGCAGTACGATTTCAAGGCCCTGCTGATGACCCGTGGGGAAGAGGGGATGAGCCTTTTTGAGAAGGACGTCCGGATCAGACATACGGCATTCCGGACGGAGGCGAGGGAGGTCTTCGATGTGACGGGCGCGGGGGATACGGTCATCGGTGTTCTGGCCCTCTCGCTCGCGGCGGGAGCCTCTTTCCGGGAGGCAGCCTATCTGGCCAATCACGCCGCGGGGATCGTGGTGGGGAAGGCGGGCACCGCGACCGTGACCCGGGAAGAGCTGAAGAAGGTGCTATGAGCGATCCGCAGCCGCCGGAGGCCGTCAAACTGGTGGCCAGTGTCTTTTCAGGGGAGGAGGGGCTGCTCCGTCAAACGGTGCAGGTCCTGTCGGAAACATATGGAAAGGCCGACTTCATCAGCGCACCGATGGCCTTTGCCTATACCGATTATTACGAAAAGGAGTTCGGCGGTTCCCTGATCCGTCGTTTTGTCGCCTTTGAACGGCTGATTCGTCCGGAGACATTGCCGGATGTCAAAAACGCGACCAATGCGCTGGAGAGAAGGTTGTCGGTCGAAGGGAAAAGGCGGGTGAACATCGACCCGGGTTATCTTGCGCGGGCCCATCTGATTCTGGCCACGGGCAAGGGCTTTACCCATCGGCCCTATCTCCGGGATGGGATCTACGCCGACTTGACACTGATGTACAGAGACAAGGCGTTTCATTCCTTTCCCTGGACCTATCCGGATTACGCCGGCGAAGAGATGATCGGGATGCTGACCCGAATCCGGGAGAAGTATCTGCTGCAGCTCAAGGGAAAAGAAACCGGAAGCCGTTCGTTGTCGGGCATGTTACAAGGGTCCGACGGGAGTCGTTTGATGAGGAATGCCGATGATTAGAAGCATGACCGGTTACGGCAGGGCGGAAACGTTTCTTGCAGGCCGGAAAATCACGATCGAGATGAAATCCGTCAACCACCGTTTTTTGGAGATTTCGTTGCGTCTGCCGGCAATGTTTCTTCCGTTCGAAAGTGAGATCAAGAAGCGGATCGGGGAACAGTTTTCCCGGGGGCGGATCGAGGCGACCCTCCGGACGGACGGCGATGGAATCGAGGAGGCCGCCGGTCGTTTCACGCTGAATTTGCCGTTGGTCCGCAATTACCACGCGCTGCTGGGTCAGATGAAGGAGGAATTCGGCCTTGAGGGAGAGATCACGCTGGAGATGATGGCGGGATTCCGCGACCTCTTTGTTCCTGTGGAGTCGAGCCAGGATCCGGCGATTCTCTGGGAGGGACTTTCCAGAATCCTTGCGGACGGGATCCGGGTACTGACGGAGATGAGGGAGAGGGAGGGAGAAAGCCTGAAGCGGGATCTGGTTGGCCGTTTGAACAGGATTGCCGATTGCGTGGATGGAATCGCCGGAAGAGCGCCGCAGGTGGTGCTGGACTATCGGAAGCGTCTCGGCGACCGGGTCAGGGAACTGACGGGGGGTCTGGCGGCCGATGAGGCGCGACTGCTTCAGGAGATCGCGATCATGGCGGAGAAGAGCGATATTACCGAAGAGATCGTACGCTTCCGAAGTCATATCGGTCAGTTTAATGATCTGCTGGCCGGAGAGGACGCCGCCGGCAGGAAGATCGATTTTCTGATCCAGGAGATGGGCCGTGAGATCAATACCATCGGCTCCAAGAGCGGGGATGCGGAAATCTCGCGAAGCGTCATTGAGGTGAAGAGCGAATTGGCGAAACTGAGGGAGCAGGTGCAGAACATTGAATGATGAATGGTCCAAAAGGCAACCCGGTTTGCTGATGGTCGTGTCCGCCCCGTCCGGTGCCGGAAAAACGTCGATTTGCCGGGAGATTCTGCGACGATTCCCCAAGATCCGTTTTTCCGTATCGTGTACGACGCGTCCTCCGCGTCTCGGCGAGATCAACGGACGGGATTACGAGTTCATCTCCGACGAGGAGTTCCGCGAGAGGATGGTTCGGGGAGAATTCGTTGAATGGGTGGAAAATTACGGCTATCTCTACGGTACGTCGAAGAAAGCGATGGAGGCCTTTTTATCGAAGGGATATGATCTGATCCTGGATATCGAACCGCGCGGCGCGAAGGCGATCCGTGAAAATTATCCGGGCGGGATATTCATCTTCATCCTTCCCCCGACGTTTGCCGATCTGAAGTCCCGGCTGTCCATCAGAGGGGAAAGTGCCGCCGTCATGGAGCGGCGTTTGAAGAGCTCCCTCGATGAAATCCGTGAGGCTCTGTGGTATCATTACATCATATTCAATGAAAATTTGGAGGAGGCCGTCAATCGGTTTCAGGCCGTGTACATCGCTGAGATGTCCCGGCGGGACCGTTGGACGGAAAGAATCGAGGCTTTTTTGAAAGAAGAATCATTTTAATCAATTGGAGGTGCATTGTCCATGGCCAGAATTACGGTGGAGGATTCTTTGCGCATGGCAAAGAACCGGTTTGCCCTTGTCCTGCTGACGTCTCAACGGACGCGACAGCTTCTGAAGGGAGGCCAACCCCTGACGGATTCGAGAAACAATCGGGAGATTGTAACGGCCCTTCGGGAAATTGCGGCGGGAAAGGTTTTTTACGCCCATCCCGAGTATCTGCAAAGGGTGAAGGAAAACTTCAAAACGATCCCGAATGATACCGAGTTCATCGGCGATGAAGAATACAACGATTAGCTCCCCGAAGGAACGGTTGATCTTTGCCCTCGATGTCGGTGCGGAGATGGAAGATGCCCTTTCCTGGGTGGATCGTCTGCGGGATCATGTCGGCCTGTTCAAGGTCGGAAAGGAATCGTTTGTTCGCTTCGGGACGGAGATTGTTCGACAGATCCGTATCCGAGGGGGAAAAATCTTTCTCGATCTTAAATTCCACGATATTCCCAACACCGTTGCCCGTGCGGCGGAGGCCGCCTGCGGACTCGGCGTGGCCATGTTCAACCTGCATGCCCTCGGCGGGGTGCGGATGATGACGGACGCGGTCGATGCGGTGCGAGGGTTTGCGGAGCGATCCCAGGAAAAGCCTCCGGCGGTTCTCGCGGTAACCATTCTGACCAGTCTGAACGACGATGATCTGAAGTTGCTCGGGTTCTCCGGAGGAACACGGGAGACGGCGCTGCATCTTGCTTGTCTTTCCCAGGATGCGGGACTGTCCGGGGTCGTCGCGTCCGCCGAGGACGCGGCCGCGATCCGAAAAGCCTGCGGGGATGAATTCCTGATCGTGTCTCCCGGGATCCGAGGGGTCGCGGAAGTGGCGGGCGACGATCAAAAAAGGATCGTAACCCCCGCGGAAGCCGTTTCCTCCGGGGCCGATTATCTGGTCGTGGGAAGGCCGATCCGCCAGGCGGCCGATGCGGCCGATGCGGCCGATGCGATTGCGGAACAGATTGCACAAGGGCTTGCGCGAAGAAACCCGCGGTAACCGCGCACAGCCTGTGGATTCTCAAGCAGCCCGTTTGCGGAGGGATGCCGTGCAGGTGATCTATGGGATCAACCCTCTTCTGGAGATGATCCTTTCCGATCCGGGGCAACTGGAAAAGATCATCGTGGCGGATGGTCGGAGGGGGGCGGAGGTACGGAAGATCCTGAGGCTGGCGGATGAACACAGGATTCCCGTGGAGACCGGCAACCGGGAAAGGGTGGAGAAGCTGGCGCCGCATCGAGTCCACCAGGGGGTTGCGGCCCTCTGCCGGGAGCGCGCTTATGCCACTGTGGATGAGGTGATCGCAAACCGTCATCGACGGTCCAAACACAACCTGGTGGTTCTGCTGGACAGCATCGCCGATCCGCAGAATCTCGGCTCCATCATCCGGACCGCACATTGTTGCGGGGCGAACGGCATTATCATTCCTGAGAACCGTGCCGCTTCGATCACGGCGTCCGTCGCCAAGGCCTCGGCCGGAGCGGTCCATCACCTGCCGACGGCGATGGTGGTCAATCTGGTCCGCACCATCGAATACCTGAAAGAAAAAGGATTTTGGATTTACGGTGCCGACGCGGAGGCGAAGATGGGGATCGAGACGCCGGACTATGGCGGGCATGTGGCGCTGGTCATGGGAAGCGAAAGCCGGGGGCTTCGGCCTCTGATCCGGAACCAGTGCGATTTCCTGATTGCCATTCCGCTGCGGGGACGGATATCCTCTCTGAACGTTTCGGTCGCAGCCGGGATCATCTTGTTTGAGATTCTCAGAAAATGGGGGAATTAGTCATGCCGGTTTTCTTATGGCAGGCGGAAACGAAGAAAGGTGAGATCAGAAAAGGTGAAGTGGACATGGCCAACGAGGCCGCGGTCAGGAGCCAGCTTCGCCGGCAGGGCTACAAATCGATCAACGTCAAGAAAAAACCCAAGGACCTTTTCGAAAACATTCCCTTTCTCCAGCAGAAGGTTAAGGAAAAGGATGTGGTGGTCTTTGCCCGGATCTTCTCCACCATGATCAATGCAGGCCTTCCGCTGATTCAGTGCTTGGATCTCCTCGGGAAACAGGAGCAGAACAAAACCTTCGCCAAGGTGATCGGAAACATCAAGGGGGACATTGAAGGGGGTTCCACCCTGACCGACGCGCTTAAAAAATATCCGAAAATCTTCGACGAGCTTTTCGTCAATCTGGTTGCCGCCGGGGAAAGCGGCGGCATCCTGGACGTGATTCTGCAGCGCCTCTCCGTCTACATGGAAAAGTCGATGAAATTGAAGAGCAAGGTCAAGGGGGCAATGACTTATCCGGCCGCCGTTCTGGTCATTTCGTTTGGTGTTGTGGCCGTACTGCTGTTGAAGGTCATCCCGGTTTTTCAGAAGATGTTTGAGGGGATGGGAGGCGCTCTGCCGGGACCGACGCAGTTTATGGTTGATTTAAGTCAGTTTGCGCAAAATTACTTCATCTACATGGTCGGTATTTTGGTGGCGGCCTTCTACGGATTCAAAAAGTTTTACGCGACAGAAAAAGGGACCCTCATTATTGACCAGTTGATTCTAAAGTCTCCGGTTTTTGGTCCGCTGCTGAAGAAGGTGGCCGTGTCCAAATTCACCAGGACGCTCTCCACCATGATGTCCAGCGGTGTTCCGATCATCGAAGGACTCGGCATCGTCAGCAAGACCGCGGGAAACAAAATCGTTGAAAACGCCCTCATCAAGACGAAGCAGAGCATCAGCGAGGGGAAGACGATCGCCGAACCGCTGATGGAAACGGATATCTTTCCCGCCATGGTGGTGCAGATGATCGCCGTCGGCGAAGCAACGGGAGCCTTGGATACCATGTTGGCCAAAATCGCCGATTTCTACGATGACGAGGTGGATGCGGCGGTCGGCGCCATGACGGCACTGCTGGAGCCTTTCATGATGGTGTTTCTGGGCGGCGTGGTCGGCGGGATGATTATTGCGATGTATCTCCCCATCTTTCAGATGGCCTCCGCTGCGGGATAGAACTCATAGAAGCGATGCGGAGGATTCCTGCCGTCGCTGCAACGAGCTAAAAAATGGTCGGGATGGCGCGATTTGAACGCGCGACTCCTGCGTCCCGAACGCAGTGCCCTACCAAGCTGGGCCACATCCCGACGGCTATGCTCCATATCCAATTTGCAATCACTTGTCCATCTTTTTTTCGGTTCTCGGGAAAACACGTCGTACCTACTCCTCACCGTGGTGTTTTCGTTGCCGGTGAGGGGTCGTGATGCATCACCACGGGAAGATCTTGTTTGTGTTTTCAAGATCAACGTGATAAAATTAATTGTAGAAAAGAGTTTCCGAGGTATGGGAGTGATCATTTACGACCTCAAGTGTCGAAACGGCCACAAATTCGAAGGATGGTTCCAGGACCGCAAGGCCTTCGAGGGGCAGAGATCAAAAAAATTGATTGCCTGTCCCGTTTGCGGGGATGCCGAAGCGACGCTGATTCCTTCAACGGTGGCGATCATGGGGCGGGACCAGCGTTCCGCTGCGGTGAAGAAGGAAGCCCGACCGTCGCCGCAGAAGACCCTGCATGAATTTCATGATTATATTCAGAAAAACTTCGATAACGTGGGTGATAAGTTCGCGGAAGTTGCCCTCCGAATTCATCATGGGGAAGAAGATGGAAGAAACATCCGAGGAACCACGACCGACAGTGAAGAAGTGACTCTCCGTGAAGAGGGAGTCCAATTCATCAAGCTTTCCCTGCCGAAGTTCGACAGTTAACGACGGGCAGGGATGACGACGGTAAGCGGACATTCCCCTAACATCATGATCAAAACCTATCAGAGCATCGACAAGGCGGTCGGAAATACGCCTCTTGTTGAAATACGCAGACTGAATCCCAACAACCGGATCCGGATCTTCGCAAAGCTCGAATATTTAAACCCGGGCGGCTCGATCAAGGACCGGGTTGCCGTTCATATGATCGAGCAGGCCGAAAAGCGCGGGGAGTTGACGAAGGATAAGGTGATTCTGGAAGCGACCAGCGGCAATACAGGTATCGGCCTGGCGTTGGTGGCGGCGTCCAAGGGTTACCGACTCTGCTTGGCGATGCCAGAGTCGGCAAGCGAGGAGCGGAAGCGCATTCTCAGGGCGTTGGGAGCGGAACTGGTGCTCACGCCCGCAAACCAACGCACCGACGGGGCCATTGAGGTGGCCTACCATCTGATGCGTGAACATCCGGACCGATATTTCTGTACCGACCAGTTCAACAATGCCGACAACGTGGGGGCACATTATCACGGGACGGGAGAGGAGATCTGGCGGCAGACGGAAGGCAATGTCACAATGGTTGTTGCGACCTTGGGCACCAGCGGTACGGCCATGGGGATCTCCAGGAGACTCAAGGAATATAATCCGGCTGTCCGAATCGTAGGAGTAGAGCCTTATCTCCAGCATCGTATCCAGGGTTTGAAAAACATGAAGGAATCATACATGCCGGGAATTTACGACCGAAACCGCCTGGATGAAAAGATCAATATTCTCGACGAGGATGCCTTCGAGATGGCCCGTTGTCTCGCACGGGAGGAAGGACTGTTTGTGGGGATGAGTTCCGGCGCCGCCATGCACGTCGCCGCATTGAAGGCGCGGGAGTTGGAGGATGGTCTCATCGTGGTGATTTTTCCGGATGGGGGGGAGCGGTATCTCAGCACGGATCTCTTCACCGACCGAACCCAGTCCAGCCTGAAAATATACAACACGATCACAAAGAGGAAAACAGCCTTCCAGCCGCTCCGGCCGGATGAAATCCTCATGCACTCCTGCGGACCCACCGTTCATGAGGTGCCGCATATCGGAAATTATCGGCGTTTCATTATTTCCGACCTGATCCGCCGCTACCTGGAATATCAGGGATTCCGGGTCAGGCACGTTATGAACATCATCGATCTGGACGACCGCTCCATTCGGGGGGCCGAGCAGGCCGGCGTCGATCTGGCGACCTATACGGAGAAAGGAGCCAATGCCTTTCTCGAAGGCCTCTGCACTCTAAACCTGCGGCCTGATAATGAATATCCAAGGGCGAGCGGTCATTTCGAAGAGATGGTGAAACTGGTCGAAAAACTGGTTCAGAAGGGATATGCCTATGAAAAACTGCGGTCGGTCTACTTCGACATCTCGAAGCTGGCAGATTACGGCTGCCTTTCCAATGTCGATCTCCAGAAGGGGGAACCCGGGCGGACCGTGGATCAAGACAACTATGAGAAGGACAGCCCTGCCGATTTCACGTTGCTGAAGCGTTCAACCTTGAGCGAGCTGAAAAGGGGGTTCTATTACAAAACCCGATGGGGGAATGTACGGCCAAGCTGGCATCTGGAGTGCGCGGCAATAGCGATGAAGTATCTTGGGGAGAGATTTGACATCCACATGAGCGGTGCGGATGTCATTTTCCCTCACTGCGATAATGTCCTGGCCATTGGCCGCGGGGCCACGGGAAATCGCCCGGCGAACCACTGGCTCCATACCGAGCTTGTCCTGGTGGGGGGGGCAAAGATGTCCCGTTCGCTTGGAAATGCGGTCACGCTGGAGGATCTGGGGGCACAAGGATATCGGGGCCGGGAGATCCGGTTTTTTCTCCTCGGCACCCATTATCGCAAACCCCTTCATTTTTCATACGGGGCACTGGAAACAGCCAAAAATACGATCAGGAAACTCGACGGTTTCATCCAACGACTGATTCGTTTTACACCGGGGAACGGATACCCCGATACCGATCAATGGATCTATAACCTAAAAAAAGAATTCACGGCTGCGATGGACGATGATTTCAACGTTTCCGGGGCGTTGGCCTCCCTGTTCGGATTTATCAATCGGGTCGGCTTGCCGCTATCACAGGGACAGTTCGACGAACCGGAGCGAAATCGTATCCTCGACACCATCAAGAGTCTGGATTCGATCCTGGGAATCATGAATTTCGAAGAGGAGAAGATTGGGGAGGAGGCGCGCCTTCTGATGCAGGAAAGGGAAAAACGGAGAAAAGAGGGACGCTGGGAAGAGGCCGATCGGATCCGGGACAGGCTTTTGGGGATGGGTGTCGAAATTTCGGATACACCGACCGGGGTTGTTTGGCGTTTGAGATAGTCTGAACCCAAAAACTAAAGAAAACCAAAGAAAACCAAAAAAAACCAAAAAAAATCTTGACAAACCAAAGTATAAAAATTAGTGTTCCTCGTTTCACGGAGAATGCGATCCTCTCGTCCAGGTTGTTTTTTTCGCTTTTTCTATGGATTGCTCTTTTATATTAGCTGGTTAGCCATGCTGGCGTAGCTCAATCGGTAGAGCAGCTGATTTGTAATCAGCAGGTTGCGGGTTCAAGTCCCATCGCCAGCTCCAGCATTTGTCGCATAAAACGTCATGGAGGGGTTCCCGAGTGGTTAAAGGGAGCAGACTGTAAATCTGCCGGCGAAGCCTACGGAGGTTCGAACCCTCCCCCCTCCACCATTCTGACAGCCGGGATGCCGTGTCCGGAATGTCAGGGTGCAGTGTCCGTAAGCGGGAGTAGCTCAGGGGCTAGAGCGTCAGCCTTCCAAGCTGAGGGTCGCGGGTTCGAATCCCGTTTCCCGCTCCATTATTGTTTGGAATGGGGCTGTATGTGCCCAAGGATGTGTAACCGATTCTGATTCGGTGTCGGGAAAAGCGGCGATTGCAGAGAGGGAACCAGCCCACGTAGCTCAGTCGGTAGAGCACATCCTTGGTAAGGATGAGGTCACCAGTTCGATCCTGGTCGTGGGCTCCATTGAGGTTAGGTGCATTCATCATGAGAAATATCATTACCTTGGCCTGTACGGATTGCAAGCAACGGAATTACACGACGACCAAGAACAAAAGGACCATGCAGAATCGGCTGGAGATGAAAAAATACTGCAAATTCTGCCGGTCCCATAAGCTTCACAGGGAAACGAAGTAAGGGGGAAAGACAACCTTACCCGACCGGACAGGCCAGTAGCTCTAATGGATAGAGCGCCGGACTCCAAATCCGGATGCTGGGGGTTCAAGTCCCTCCTGGCCTGCCATTTTTGATACGGCGGTATCGGGCATGAAGGAATCAGAGGTTTCCGGATGGACAGGGTCAAGGTGATCATAGAGAAGGTCAGACAGTTTCTGGCCGGTTCCAAGGTAGAGCTTAAAAAAGTAACTTGGCCGACACCAAAGCAGACGCTTGCTTCCACATCGGTCGTCATCATTGTGGTGATCATCGTATCCGGTTTTCTCGGAATCGTTGATTTCGGGCTGACCAAAATCATCAAGCTGTTGCTGGGTTAAGATTATGGCTTTTAGGTGGTACGTCGTTCATACCTATTCCGGCTTCGAAAACCGTGTGAAGCTCTCTCTGCAAGAGCGGATTGAAGCGGCTGGGAAACAAGCCTTTTTCTCGGATATCCTGATCCCGGAAGAGGACATCGTCGAATTGGTTTCTGGCGAGAAAAAGACGTCGAAGCGGAAGTTTTTCCCGGGGTACATCCTGGTCCGGATGGAGATGAACGATGATACCTGGCACATTGTGAAGGACACCCCCAAGGTGACGGGATTCATCGGCAGCAAGGACAAGCCTTCGCCGATTCCCGATAAGGACGTGGAAAATCTCCGGACCCGGATCGACGAGGGGACTCTCAAACCCAAACCGAAATTCAAATTTGATGTGGGCGATCATGTTCGGATCATCGACGGTCCCTTCACCAATTTTGACGGAAGCGTCGACGAGGTAAAACCGGAGAAAGGGAAATTGCGCGTTATTGTGAGCATTTTCGGACGCTCGACACCGGTGGAACTGGATTTCATTCAGGTTGTGCAGACGTAAACAGGAAAAGCGACCCGGCCGGCAAATATTCGCATCCGGTCTTGGCCGGGCGGTTAATCCAATTCAGATGAAAACAGGGTGATCCAAATGGCTAAGAAGGTTATCGCGAACATTAAACTTCAGATCAAGGCGGGCAAGGCAACCCCTTCTCCGCCGATCGGTCCTGCTCTGGGCCAGCACGGCGTCAACATCATGGAATTTTGCAAGGCATACAACGCCATGACGCAGAACCAGGAAGGGATGGTCATCCCGGTTGTGATCACGGTCTATGCGGACCGTTCCTTTACCTTCGTGACCAAAACGCCGCCGGCATCCGTGCTGCTGAAGCAAGCGGCCAAGATTGCCAAGGGTTCGGGCGATCCGAAACGGGATAAAGTCGGCGCTGTCACGACCAAACAGGTTCGAGAAATTGCCGAGTTGAAATACAACGACCTGAATGCCGTGGACATTGACGGCGCGGTCCGGATTGTTGAAGGGACAGCGCGCTCCATGGGGATTGAGATATCGGGTTGATCGTTCGGGGCGCTTTCGGCGGGAAACCGGGTGATGAGCCGCCGGGCGTCTGAACCGGAAGATTGCGAAGGATTCCCCGTTCCCGGAAGCGGGGTTCGATTTGAGGTTTTGATCATGTCCAAAAGAGGCAAGAGGTACATTGAGGCGAGGAAAAAGATCGAGGCTGGAAAACGGTATTCCGTCCAGGAGGCGGTCACGCTGGTCGTCTCGACAGCCGGGGCGAAGTTCGATGAAACGGTCGATGCCGCGATCCGACTCGGGGTGAATCCCGCGCATGCCGACCAGATGGTGCGGGGATCTGTGGCCCTCCCGCACGGGCTTGGGAAATCCGTCCGTGTGCTGGTCTTTGCCAAGGGTGAAAAGGAGAAGGAGGCCCTGGAGGCGGGAGCCGACGCTGTGGGATCGGATGATGTGGTGGAAAAGATCAAAGGAGGATGGTTTGAGTTTGATCGGGTTGTCGCCACGCCGGATATGATGGGCAGCGTGGGCAAGCTGGGCAAGATTCTGGGTCCCCGCGGACTGATGCCGAACCCGAAGGTGGGGACGGTCACGTTTGATGTGGGGAAAGCCGTTCGGGAGCTCAAAGCCGGAAAGGTCGAGTTCCGCGTGGAAAAAGCGGGGATCGTCCATTGTCCCATCGGCAAGGTTTCTTTTGGCGTCGAAAAATTGATGGAAAATTTTCTGGCCCTCTTGGAGATGATCATCAAGCTCAAACCTGCATCGAGCAAAGGCATCTATGTCCGGAGCCTTTGCCTCTCGACGGTCATGGGACCCGGGGCAAAGGTGGATCCCCTTGCCGTGCGGAGCATATAACTTTTGGCCCTGCGGGGCCAAGGGAAACTGAAAACGGGTCTGAGACAGCAGGTACAGGAAGTTTAAACGAAGAAAGCGGCCTGCCGAGACTGGGATAAGCGGTCCGAAAGACCGGGGAAAATGTCCTGTATGTTGCTCTGTTCTCTGACGTTTTCATTCAGTTCTTTTCCGATGGCGGGAAGAACGAATCTGATGGGAAAGGAGGTCACTATTGGATCGGAGAACAAAAGAGCAGGTCGCTGCTGAACTTCACGAAAAACTCAAGGATTTCAAATTGGCGGTTCTGGCCGGCTACAGCGGAATGGATGTGGCGAAGATGACGGCGCTGAGGGCGGCTCTGCGCAAATCCGATGCGGAACTCAGGGTGGTCAAGAACACGCTTCTCTCCATCGCGTCCCGTGAGACGGATTTTGGTTTGCTGGAAGATCATTTCCGGGGTCCGCTGGCGATAGCCATTGCCCGCGGCGATGTGGTCGAGACCACCAAAGCGCTGGTCGATTTTGCCAGGAAGAATGCCAACCTTGAAATCAAGGCAGCCGTGATGGGCGGCAAATCTCTGAGCAAGGAACAGCTTGTGATTCTTGCCGAGTTGCCGAGTCGAGAGGTCCTGATCGGGAAGCTGCTTTCCCTGATGGTCGGGATACAGACCTCGCTCGTCAATGTCCTGAGCGGAGTGCCGAGGAATTTTGTGCGGGTTCTCGATGCGTATCGGGAAAAAAAGGCTTCAGCCAATTAAAAATTACATACAGGAAGGGAAGAGAACAATGACAAAAGAGATGACCAAAGAGGATGTCGTAAAGTTCATTGAAGGGATGACGGTTCTTGAACTTTCGGAGCTGGTAAAAGAGTTGGAGCAGAAATTCGGCGTAAGCGCGGCGGCGCCGGTGGCCATAGCGGCGGCGGCCGGACCCGCCCAGACGGCTCAGGCCGAGGAAAAGGCCGAGTTTGATGCCATCCTTACGGGATTCGGGGATCAGAAGATCCAGGTGATCAAGGTGGTCCGGGCCATTACGGGTCTGGGTCTCAAGGAAGCGAAGGATCTGGTGGACGGTGTTCCGAAACCGATTAAGGAGGCCGTCTCCAAGGATGAGGCTGCCGATATCAAGAAGAAGATCGAAGAGGTGGGTGGCACAGTTCAAATCAAGTAAGACAGGGACGCCTGAAAAAACGGTCACGGACAGAACCCCGACATGCAACAGGTTGTCTGCACGAAGTTGCAGAAAGACAAGTTGAAGGGGGTTCTTTTCTCTATGGTTGTCGGGGAAAATGGAGATTGCCGATAGCGCAAGGCAATAAGGATTCTATGGGCGAATTTAGAAAGAATTTTGGACGTATCCGAAGGATACTGGATATTCCCAATCTGATCGATATCCAGACCGATTCCTATCGAAAGTTTCTTCAGCAGGATATCGATCCCGACAAACGGGGGAACTGCGGTCTCCAGGGCGCTTTTAACAGCGTCTTCCCCATTTCCGATTTCAGCGGGAAATGTTCTCTTGAGTTCGTTAGTTACAAGATCGGGACTGCCCGGTACGACATGCAGGAGTGCGTTCAGAAGGGAATGACGTTTGCGGCCCCGCTGAAAATCGTGGTTCGACTGGTTGTTTTTGATACGGAGCGAAATGCAGAGCCCAGACCCATCCGGGACATCAAAGAACAGGAGATCTATTTCGGCGAGATTCCGCTGATGACCGACAACGGGACCTTCATCGTCAACGGAACAGAGAGGGTGATCGTCAGTCAGCTTCACCGTTCGCCGGGGATCTTTTTTGACCATGACAAGGGGAAAACCCTTGCCAGCGGCAAACTGATCTATTCGGCGCGGGTCATCCCGATCCGCGGGTCGTGGCTGGATCTCGAATTCGATTCCAAGGATCTTCTCTATGTCAGAATCGACCGCCGGCGGAAGATGCCGGTCACGATTCTGCTGAAGGCGATGGGAAATTCCACGCAGTTCATCCTGAATTACTTTTACAGCATCGAACAGGTTCTTCTGAAGGACGGTCGTTTCTACATGGCCGTGAACGACTCTCTGGTCGGCGAGAAGGCCCCGGAGGACGTGCAGACGAAGTCAGGGGAGGTCATTGTCAAAAAGGGGCGGAAAATCTCGAAACCTCTGTTGAAAAAGATGATCGATTCCTCGATTACCCGGATTCCGGTCAGTGATGAGAATATCGTCGGCAGGATCATTTCTTCCGATGTGCTTGATCCAAAGACCGGCGAGATTCTGATTCGCTGTAATGAGGAGTTGACGGAGGAAAAGATCCATCTGCTCCGGGAAAGAAAAATCGTTTCGTTCCAATTCATCCACATCGATGAGGATCGGGAGAATGCCTCGATTCGGGATACCCTTCTGATGGACCGGATCGAGACGGCTGAGGATGCGATCATCGAAATATACAGGCGCCTGAGGCCCAGCAACCCTCCCACGCCGGAGACCGCGCATAAATTCTTCAACAGCCTCTTTTTCGAGCCGGACAGCTATGATCTTTCCAACGTGGGCCGCGCGAAGATGAATTACAAGTTGCGGCTGGACGTTCCGACGAGCATGACGGTATTGCGTAACGAAGACATCCTGGCAGCGGTCAAGTATCTGATCGACCTGAAAAACGGCGTTCCTGAATGCAGCGTGGACGACATTGACCATCTGGGCAATCGCAGGGTCCGTTCCGTAGGGGAATTGATCGAGAATCAGTACCGGATCGGTCTGGTGCGTATGGAACGCGCCATCAAGGAGAAGATGAGCCTGCAGGACATCGAAACCATGATGCCCCACGATCTCATCAATGCAAAGCCCGTTTCGGCCGTGGTGAATGAATTCTTCGGCAGCAGCCAACTTTCTCAGTTCATGGATCAGACGAATCCGCTGTCCGAGATTACGCACAAAAGGAGATTGTCGGCTCTTGGCCCCGGGGGACTGACGCGAGAGCGGGCGGGTTTCGAGGTCCGTGATGTCCATCCCACACACTACGGCCGAATCTGCCCCGTTGAAACCCCGGAGGGTCCGAACATCGGATTGATTGTCTCCCTCAGCACCTTCGCCCGGGTGAATGAATTCGGTTTCATCGAAACACCCTACCGCATGGTCAAAGGGGGCCGCGTACTCGACGAGGTGCGATACCTGACGGCCATCGAAGAGGAGAACCTGATCATCGCCCAGGCCGACAGGCCGCTCGACAAGGATGGAAAGTTTGTCGGGGGGTTGATATCCGCGAGAAAAGGCGGCGATTTTCTCTCCGTTTTGCCGACGGACGTCAATATGATGGATGTCTCTCCCAATCAGCTGGTCAGTATTGCGGCGACCCTCATCCCTTTTCTGGAGCATGATGACGCCAACCGGGCTCTGATGGGCTCCAACATGCAGCGACAGGCGGTTCCTCTGATGAAGCCCGAAATGCCGCTGGTGGGAACGGGGATGGAATCCGTTGTCGCGCGGGATTCCGGAGCGGTGGTCACCGCGCGAAGGGCAGGCGCGGTGGAAAGCGTGGATGCCGCGCGGATCGTAATCAAGTGTGACTCGCCGGAAAAAGAAGGACTGGACACCGGTGTCGATATCTACAATCTGATCAAGTACCAACGCTCCAATCAGGACACCTGCTTTAACCAGAAACCGATTGTCGACAAGGGTCAGAAGGTGAGCAAGGGAGAGATCATTGCGGACGGACCGGCAACGGACAAGGGAGAGCTGGCTCTGGGGAGGAACGTGATGGTCGCCTTTATGTCCTGGGGGGGATACAACTACGAGGATTCGATCCTGGTCAGCGAGCGGATTGTCAAGGAGGATGTCTATACCTCGATTCATATCGAGGAATTTGAGACGATGGCGCGGGATACGAAGCTCGGCAAGGAAGAGATTACGCGGGATATCCCCAATCTGGGAGAAGAGGCGCTGAGAAATCTGGATGACAGCGGCATCGTCCGCATGGGCGTGGCGGTGAAGCCGGGGGACATCCTCATCGGAAAGATCACCCCCAAGGGTGAAACGCAGCTCTCCTCGGAGGAAAAACTTCTCAGAGCGATCTTCGGAGAAAAGGCCAGTGATGTCCGGGACACCTCCCTGCGTGTTCCTCCCGGCGTCGAAGGCACCGTGATCGATGCAAAGATTTTTACGCGCAAGGGGACCGAAAGGGACAGCCGTTCCCAGTATATCGAAGATGAGGCTGTTTCCCTTTTGAACAAGGACCGGGACGATGAGATTCAGATCATCACCGACGGGGTGAAGATGCAGATCGCCGCCATGCTGATCGGAAAGACATCGGCGGTGAAGGTTTCCGACCCAAAGAAGAAGAGGATTCTGCTGAAGAAAGGCGAGGTCATCACCCAGGAGGTTCTGGACGCGATGCCCTTTGATCTCTGGCGGGAGATTTCCCTTGTCGCCGATGAGGAGACGGAGAACCGGATTGGCGTGCTGTATGAAAATCTTTCCCGGAAGAAGGAGTTTGTCGAGGCCTATTTCGCGGAGAAGATCGAGAAATTGAAGGCCGGAGATGAGCTCCCCCCGGGCGTGATCAAGCTGGTCAAGGTGTACATCGCGATCAAAAGGAAGCTGTCCGTAGGGGACAAGATGGCCGGCCGTCACGGAAACAAAGGCGTTCTGTCCCGAATACTTCCCGAGGAGGACATGCCCTATTTCAAGGATGGAACGCCGGTGGACATCATCCTCAATCCATTGGGCGTTCCCTCCCGGATGAATGTGGGCCAGATCCTGGAAACGCATCTGGGCTGGGCGGCCAAAGGGATGGGAGAAAAGATCAACGACCTGGTCGAGAAAAATTGCGGATTGGACAGGCTGAGAAGAGAATTAAGGTCGATCTATTCCTCCCCGGAAGTGAACCGCTTCCTGAACGGGGCCAGCGAGGATGAAATCCGGCGATTTGCCGGTCGTCTGAAGAGGGGCATCAAGGTCACCACGCCGGTTTTCGACGGTGCGGACGAAAGCGAGATCAAAGACATGTTGAAATCGGGCGGCCTTCCGGAAACCGGTCAGGCCGTCCTGTATGACGGGAGAACCGGGGAACCGTTCGACCAGGAAGTCACCGTGGGGATGATCTACATGCTGAAGCTTCACCATCTGGTGGACAACAAGATCCATGCTCGGTCGATCGGCCCTTACTCCCTGGTGACCCAGCAGCCCTTGGGCGGTAAGGCGCAGTTCGGGGGGCAGAGATTGGGAGAAATGGAAGTATGGGCCATGGAGGCTTACGGAGCCGCTTACGCACTCCAGGAGTTCCTGACGGTCAAGTCCGACGATGTGACCGGGAGGACGAGGATGTATGAGGCCATTGTCAAGGGAGAGCACACATCGGAACCGGGGTTGCCCGAGTCCTTCAACGTGTTGGTGAAGGAACTTCAAAGCCTCTGCCTCGACGTGGAACTGGTCGAAGAAGAATAGAGAAATTTAGGAGAGATCATCCGTGGAAGACGTTTTTAGTTACTTTGAAAAACCGAAGGATCCGATCAGGTTCAATGCGATCAAGATATCCATTTCCTCTCCGGAGAAGATTCTGTCCTGGTCGCATGGAGAGGTTAAAAAACCCGAGACGATCAACTACAGGACATTCAAACCGGAGAGAGACGGGCTTTTCTGCGCGAAAATTTTCGGTCCCGTCAAGGATTATGAATGTCTGTGCGGTCGTTACAAGCGGATGAAACACCGGGGCGTCGTCTGTGAGAAATGCGGTGTTGAGGTGATCCAGTCAAAGGTGCGCCGGGAAAGGATGGGGCACATCACGCTGGCGACCCCGGTTGCCCACATCTGGTTCCTCAAGAGTCTGCCCAGCCGAATCGGGAATGTCCTGGATCTGACCTTGAAGGAGTTGGAGAAAGTCCTCTATTTCGAGTCGTGGATCGTGCTCGATCCCAAGAACACCCCATTGAAAAAAATGGACCTGCTCTCCGATGAGGAATTCAACGACATGAGGGATCAATATGGTCCGGAAGCCTTTGAGGCGGGCATCGGTGCGGAGGCCGTCCGGACCCTTCTGGAAGAGGTGGATCTCGAAAAGTTGGACGGCGAGCTCCGGGCGGAACTGAAGATCTCCGCTTCCGAAACGAAACGAAAAAAATATGTCAAGCGTCTGAAGGTGGTTGAGGCCCTGCGCAAGTCAGGAAACCGGCCGGAGTGGATGGTTCTGACGGTTCTTCCCGTGATCCCGCCGGACCTTCGACCGCTGGTTCCTCTGGACGGGGGGCGCTTTGCCACCTCCGACTTGAATGATCTCTACCGGCGGGTCATCAACCGAAACAACCGCCTGAAGCGGCTGCAGGAACTCAATGCGCCCGAAATCATCATCCGCAACGAGAAAAGGATGCTGCAGGAAGCGGTGGATGTTCTGTTCGACAACGGCAGAAGAGGACGTGCGATTACGGGGACGAACAAGCGCCCTCTTCGTTCCCTTTCGGACATGCTCAAGGGAAAACAGGGCCGCTTCCGCCAGAACCTCCTCGGGAAAAGGGTCGATTATTCCGGACGCTCCGTCATTACGGTCGGCCCGGATCTGAGGCTGCATCAGTGCGGGCTTCCCAAGAAAATGGCGCTGGAGCTTTTCAAACCGTTCATCTACAGACGTCTCCAGGAGAAAGGATATGTCACGACGGTCAAGAGCGCCAAGAAACTGGTGGAGAAAGAAACATCCGAGGTATGGGACGCCCTCGACGAGGTGGTTCGGGAATACCCCGTCATGCTGAACCGGGCGCCGACGCTGCACCGCCTCGGCCTGCAGGCATTCGAGCCGATCCTGATCGAAGGGAAGGCCATCCAACTCCATCCGTTGGTCTGCACCGCCTTCAACGCCGACTTCGACGGCGATCAGATGGCCGTTCACGTGCCGCTTTCCATTGAGGCGCAGAGTGAAGCCAGGGTCCTGATGATGTCGACCAACAACATCCTTTCTCCGGCCAACGGGATGCCGATCATCATCCCCAGCCAGGACATCGTTCTGGGGATCTACTATTTGACGCGGGCGCTCACCGGCGTCAAAGGCGAGGGGATGGTCTTTGCCGATCCGGAGGAGGTTCGAGCGGCGCTGGACGCGCATTCGGTCGATCTGCACGCAAGGATCAAGGTCCGTATCGACGGGGAGATGAAGGAGACCACCGTGGGAAGGGTCGTCCTGTTCGAAATCATCCCCGAGACCATCTCTTTTGATGCAGTCAACAAAGTCATGAACAAGAAGGAGTTGGCCAACCTGATCAACCAGTGCTACCGCAGTCGTGGGGACAAAACCACCGTCCTGTTGGCCGACCGCCTGAAGGACATCGGATTCCGATACGCGACCCGCGCCGGAATCTCGATTGCCATCCACAACATGGTCATACCGGAAAACAAAAAGGAGATCGTGGCGCGCGCCGACAAGGACGTGCTGGGGATCCAGAAGCAGTATATGGACGGGTTGATCACCTACGGAGAAAGATACAACAAGGTCATCGATATATGGGCCCAGGCAACGGAGAAGATCGCCACGGAGATGCTCCGCGGGATCACCACGGAGGAGCGTGCCAATTCTGACGGAAAATGGATCAGAGGGGAAAGTTTCAATCCCATTTACATGATGGCCGATTCCGGCGCCCGCGGGAGCGCGGCCCAGATCCGGCAGCTTGCCGGGATGAGGGGACTGATGGCCAAACCGTCCGGCGAAATCATGGAAACCCCGATCCGCGCCAACTTCCGTGAAGGCCTGACGGTTCTCGAGTACTTTATTTCCACCCACGGCGCACGAAAGGGATTGGCCGATACGGCCCTGAAAACGGCCAATTCGGGATACCTGACCCGACGACTGGTGGACGTGGCTCAGGATTGCATCATCACCGAGGAGGATTGCGGCACGATCGACGGCATCTATGTGTCCGCCCTGATGGAAGGCGGTGAGATCATTGAAACCGCCGGGGATCGCGTTCTGGGCAGGGTGGCTCTGGAGGAAATCCGGGATCCCTTCTCCGGCGAGGTTCTGGTCAACGCCAATCAGGAAATCGACGAGACGCTTGTCAAAAAGATCGATGATGCCGGCATCGAGAAGGTCAATATCCGCTCCGTTCTCACCTGCAAGTCAAAGCACGGCGTCTGCGCGATGTGTTACGGGAGAGATCTTTCCCATGGTCATCTGGTCAACATCGGCGAGGCGGTCGGAATCATTGCCGCCCAGTCGATCGGGGAACCGGGGACTCAGTTGACCATGCGAACCTTCCACATCGGAGGGACGGCGAAGTTCGAGGAACATTCCACGTTGGAGTCGAGGCATGACGGAACCATCCGGTTCGTGAACATGAATACGGTGAGGAGCAAAACCGGCGGACTGGTCGTCATGAACCGCAACGCCGAGATCCATGTGCTCGACAAACAGGGACGAAGCCGGGGAAAGTACCCCGTTCCCTACGGGGCGCACATCCGGGTGGAGGACGGCAGCCGTGTGAAGGGCCCCAAGGAGCAGAACCGGGGCACCCTCATTGCGGAGTGGGATCCTTTCTCCATCCCGATTCTGGCCGAGGTGCATGGGACCGTAAAGTTCGGTGACATCATCGAAGGGAAAACCATGCAGGAGCTGGTGGACGAGATGACCGGCCTTTCCCGCAAGGTCATCGTTGAGTCCAAGGGGACCGATATGCGCCCGCGGGTTTCCATTAAGGATAAAAAAGGCAAGACGGCCAAAGTGCCCGGTACGAACACGGTTGCGCGTCATCTGCTGTCGGTGGGCGCCAACATCGTTGTCTCCGAAGGGGATGAAGTTCATGCGGGCGATATCCTCGCCAAGATTCCCCGGGAAACCACCAAGACCAAGGATATCACGGGCGGACTTCCCCGGGTGGCCGAGCTGTTCGAAGCGCGAAAACCGAAGGAGTTCGCAGTGATCAGCGAAATCGACGGTGTCGTTTCTTATGGTAAGGATTCGAAGGGCAAGAGAAAGGTGGTCATCACCCCCGATGCCGAGGACGAAAAGGAATACCTGATCCCCAAGGGGAAGCATGTCAGTGTTCAGGAGGGAGACCGTGTCGCGGCCGGCGAAGCCCTGATGGACGGGGTCAACAACCCTCATGACCTGCTCATGATCAAGGGAGAGAAGGAACTGGCCCGATACCTCGTGGACGAGGTTCAGGAGGTCTATCGGCTTCAGGGAGTCAAGATCAACGACAAACACATGGAGGTCATTGTCCGCCAGATGCTGCGCAGGGTGATGGTCAAGGATCCCGGCGACACCTCGTTCATCGCCGATGAACAGGTCGAGCGGCTCCGATTCCAGGAAGAGAACGATCGGGTGGAGGCCCAGGGGGGCAGACCGGCCCGGGGTGAGCCGATTCTGATGGGGATCACCAAGGCGTCGCTTTCCACGCAGAGTTTCATCTCGGCCGCGTCCTTCCAAGAAACGACGAGGGTGTTGACGGAGGCCTCCCTGTCCGGGAAGACCGATTACCTGCGCGGTCTCAAGGAGAATGTGATCATGGGAAGGCTGATCCCGGCGGGCACCGGGCTTCCCATGTACAAGAAACTGGGAATCGAAACGGCCGTGGGCGAATCGGTACTATTGGAGGGGTCGGCGCCGGACTCCAAAAACAGCGAGAAATTGCTTGACATCGAAACGGCTAATTGATAGACAGATCACCTTTTGTTGGACCAGAAAAAACGACGAATCCATAAAGGCTGGGAGGGGCAATGCCTACGATAAATCAGTTGGTTAGAAAGGGCAGGGCGAAGATCGCCGGCAAGGCTGCGACACCTGCGCTGGCGAGTTCGCCGCAGCGTCGAGGAGTCTGTGTCCGGGTATACACATCCACACCCAAGAAGCCGAATTCAGCCTTGAGAAAAGTGGCCAGGGTGCGGCTGACGAGCGGTTACGAGGTTACATCGTATATCCCCGGGGTAGGACACAACCTTCAGGAGCATTCGGTCGTTCTGGTTCGCGGAGGCCGAGTGAAGGACCTGCCCGGCGTGCGCTACCACATCATCCGGGGGACACTGGATGCCGTTGGCGTTCAGGACAGGAAGCAGGGAAGGTCCAAATACGGGGCCAAACGACCGAGCTAAGCGGGGATCGAAAATGCCGAGGAGAAGAGAGGTTACCAAAAGAGAGATCCTGCCGGATCCGAAGTACAATAACCGGCTGGTGGCGAGGTTCGTCAACAGCCTCCTGAAGCGGGGAAAGAAGAGTGTCGCGGAGTCCATCCTCTACGGGGCCTTCGACATCATCCAGGACCGGGCCAAAGAATCCCCGGTCGACATTTTTGAAAAAGCCGTGAACAACGTCAAGCCGGTGATCGAGGTCAAATCCCGGCGGGTCGGCGGTTCGACCTATCAGGTTCCGACGGAGGTGATTCCTTCGCGGCGTGTGGCCCTCGGTATCCGCTGGCTGATCACGCATGCGCGGGAGCGTTCGGAAAAAACCATGCGCGAGAAACTGGCCGCGGAACTGATCGATGCGGCAAACAACCGGGGCGGCGCGATCAAGAAGAGAGAGGCCGTCCATAAAATGGCCGAAGCGAACAAGGCATTCGCCCATTATCGGTTCTAATGAGAACTCTTTATTGAGAAACGGACCGGATTCAGCGGAGTTGAAAACAAACGAACCATTTAATGTGTAAGGAGGTTTGAGATGGCTAAGAAGAAATTTGAGAGGACGAAGCCGCACCTGAACATCGGCACGATCGGTCACGTTGATCACGGGAAGACCACGTTGACGGCCGCAATCACAAAACACTTGGCCTCCAAGGGATTCGCCGAATTCAGACCTTTTGATTCCATCGACAATGCACCGGAAGAAAAGGAAAGAGGGGTCACCATCAATATCTCGCATGTGGAGTATGAAACGGAAACGCGTCATTACGCCCATGTGGATTGCCCGGGCCATGCCGACTACATCAAAAACATGATTTCCGGCGCCGCGCATATGGATGGTACCATTCTGGTTGTGGCAGCCTCCGACGGTCCGATGCCTCAGACGCGGGAACACATTCTTCTGGCGCGTCAGGTTCAGGTTCCCTACGTCGTCGTTTATTTGAATAAAATTGACCTTGTGGATGATCCGGAGCTTCTGGATCTGGTCGAACTGGAGCTGCGGGAGCTGCTGACGGCATATGAATTTCCGGGCGCCGACATCCCGATCATCCGCGGTTCGGCGTTGAAGGCCCTCGAGACGGACGACCCCAATTCGCCTGACGCGAAGTCCGTCTGGGATCTGATGGCGGCGGTCGACAATTATGTTCCCCTGCCCAAACGCGACACCGAGAAACCGTTCCTGATGCCGGTCGGCGACGTCTTCACGATCTCCGGCCGAGGCACGGTTGTGACGGGCCGCGTGGACCGCGGGATCGTCAAGACGGGCGATGAAGTCGAGATCATCGGGATCCGGCCGACCTTCAAGACCGTGTGCACCGGAGTCGAAATGTTCCGCAAGACGCTGGATGAGGGGCGGGCGGGCGACGACATCGGCGTTTTGCTCCGCGGTACGAAGCGGGAGGAGGTAGAGAGAGGACAGGTTGTCGCCAAGCCGGGTTCGATTACCCCGCATACGAAATTCAAGGCCCAGGTTTATGTCCTCACCAAAGAGGAAGGCGGGCGTCATACCCCCTTCTTCAACGGTTATCGCCCCCAGTTCTATTTCCGGACCACGGACGTGACGGGTGTCGCCAACCTGCCCGAAGGGGTGGAGATGGTCATGCCCGGAGACAATGTAGAGATGGAAGTGACCCTGATCACGCCGATTGCCATGGAGGAAAAGCTCCGGTTCGCCATTCGCGAAGGGGGTCGTACGGTCGGCTCCGGTGTGGTGAGCAAGATCATCGAATAGGACAGACAGCCAACGGGATTGAACGAGGCCATGAAAGATCAAAAGATAAGAATTCGTCTGAAGGCTTACGACTACAAGCTGCTCGACCGCTCGGTGGACGACATTGTGGAGACGGCGAAGCGGACGGGCGCCCGTGTGGCGGGGCCCATTCCGCTGCCGACCGAGATCAACAAGTACTGCGTCAACCGATCGCCGCATGTCGACAAGAAATCGCGGGAACAGTTTGAGATCCGGACGCACAAGCGGCTGATTGATATCGTCGAGCCGACGCAGGCCACGGTGGACGCGCTGATGAAACTCGACCTTTCGGCGGGTGTGGACGTGGAGATCAAGTTGTAGGTTGCGGCGGAATGGTAACCTCGGAGCGGGCGTAAAGGCCGTTTCGCCATTCCGCTCTTTATGATGCATTGGGTGCTTTTCAAACGGGAAAGATGCGGATCATGACAAAAGGATTGATTGGCAAAAAATTGGGGATGACACAGATCTTTTCGGATGAGGGGATTTCCGTTCCCGTAACGGTGATTGAGGTAGAGCCATCCGTCGTCATTCAGAAAAAAAACGTGGAGACGGACGGCTACAATGCCCTTCAACTGGGGTACGGTCGGATCAAACAGGGCAATGTCACCAAACCGGTTCAGGGGCACTTCAAGAAAGCGGACAAGGGTTTATTCCGCGTTCTGAGGGAGTTTAGGGTCGATCCGCAGGGTTGCGAGCTGGGACAGGAGCTGAATGCCGAAATGTTTTCCCCGGGGGATTATGTGGATGTTGTCGGAACGACCAAGGGGAAGGGGTTTGCCGGCGTTGTAAAACGTCATGGCTTCCGCGGCGGCCGGGCGACGCACGGCTCCATGTTCCACCGGGCCCCCGGTTCCATCGGTGCAAGCGCCGACCCTTCCCGGGTGTTCAAGGGGTCGAAACTTCCCGGTCACATGGGGTGCGAAAGAAAAACCGTGCAGAACCTGCTGGTATGGGCCGTCCGTCCGGAAATCAATGTGATCATGGTCCGGGGCGCCGTTCCCGGCAGCAGAAACGGATTCGTTCTGATCAAACAGGCGGTTAAAAAAGGTCAGTAAGCAGCGTTTTCGAAGGTGGGGAAAATGCCATTAGCGGGTGTATACGACGTCGATAACAAGAAAGTCGCCGAGATTGAACTCAGTGATGCCGTCTTTGGGGCGCCGGTGAACGAGGATGCGATTTATGAGGCGGTCCGGATGCAGATGGCTTCCCGCCGCAGTGGGACTGCTTCCACCAAGGGTCGGAGCGAAGTCAGCGGCGGCGGAAAAAAGCCTTGGCGTCAGAAGGGCACCGGAAGGGCCAGGGCGGGCCACTCCCGTTCTCCGATCTGGAGAGGGGGAGGGATTGTCTTTGGACCCACACCGCACAACTACTCCCTGAAGGTTTCGAAGAAGGTCAGGCGTTTGGCGCTGATTTCCGCTCTCAGCATGAAATTCAAGGAAGAACGAATGACCATCCTTCGCGACTTCCCGATGGAAGAGATCAAGACCCGGAAGTTCCAGGAGCTGGTGGATCGCTTTGGATTCAAGAAGGCGCTTTTCGTGATCGATACGCCACGGCCGGTGCTGGAAAAATCATCTCGCAACATCCCGGACGTCAAAATGATTCGTTCGGAGGGTGTCAATGTGTACGACCTGCTGAAATACGATCATGTCGTCCTTCTCGAACCCTCCGTGCATAAAATTGAAGGGGCGCTGATATCATAATGGAACTGTATCAGGTCATCAAAAAAACGTTGATTACGGAAAAGAGCACCATTGCGAGAGACGCCGCGAATCAGTACAATTTTGAAGTCCACGTGAAAGCCAACCGTATCGAGGTAGGGCGTGCGGTTGAAAAGCTCTTCAAGGTCAAAGTGCTGAATGTCCGGGTGATGAATGTCCGCGGCAAAAAGAAGAGGTCGGGCAGGGTGATGGGCGAGCGAAGCTCCTGGAAGAAGGCGGTCGTGACCCTGGCCCCGGGAAGCCGCATCGAGATCGGGGAGGGCGTATAACCTGTCAGCCGGCAGGGACCGAAGTCAGCTTGGATGAGGAAATAGAGGGATGGGAATCAGAAAATACAAACCGACATCGCCGGGAAGAAGGTTTCAGACCTGCTCCGATTTCGAAGAGCTGACAAGGTCGACGCCCGAGAGGAGTCTTTTGCGGCCTCTGAGGAAAACGGGAGGACGCAACAACTACGGCAGACTGACCAGCCGGCACATCGGCGGAGGCCACAAACGGCGCTACCGAGTGGTCGATTTTCGCCGCGACAAGGACGATATTCAGGCCCGTGTTGCGTCGATCGAATACGACCCGAACCGTTCGTCCAGAATCGCGCTGCTGCATTATATCGACGGCGAGAAGAGATACATCATCGCCCCTTCCAAGATGGCCGTGGGGGATCCCGTGGTCAGCGGGGAAAGGGCCGACATCAAGTCCGGCAATGCCGTTCCCTTGAAGAACATCCCGTTGGGGACGCTGATTCACAATGTGGAGCTCAAGGTGGGACGCGGGGGGCAATTGATCCGTTCGGCCGGTGCATACGGACAGCTGATGGCCAAGGAAGCGGGCTATGCCCAGATCCGGCTGCCCTCCGGAGAGGTCAGGAAGGTGTTTCTCGAATGCCGGGCAACGGTCGGCCAGGTCGGCAACATCGACTCGGAAAACCTGAGCCTCGGCAAGGCGGGCAGGACGCGATGGCTCGGGCGGCGGCCCAAGGTCAGGGGGGTTGTCATGAACCCGGTGGATCATCCGATGGGAGGGGGAGAGGGGAAATCTTCCGGCGGCCGTCACCCCTGCACGCCCTGGGGCGTACCCACGAAAGGCCATAAGACGAGGACCAACAAGCGTACTGATAAATACATCGTAAAACGAAGAGGTTGACAAGGTGGCACGTTCAATCAAGAAGGGCGCATTCATTGAAGAGAGTCTTCTGAAAAAGGTCCGACAGCAGGAAGCAGGTGGGAGTAAAACGGTTATCAAGACCTGGTCGCGTCGTTCCACCGTGACTCCGGAATTGATTGGGCAGACCTTTGCGGTGCACAACGGAAAAAAATTCATTCCGGTATTTGTGACCGAAAACATGGTCGGACACAAGCTGGGTGAATTTGCGCCGACCAGAACTTTTTACAGCCACGCCGGAGACCGCAAAACGAAGCTGCGCAAATAGAAATTCGGGAAAGCTGTTTCCGTCGGCGTTTTGGAGTCAATCATGGAAGCAAAAGCGGTTGCCAAATACATTCGAATGTCGCCGCAGAAGGTGCGACTGGTCATCGATTTGGTGAGAGGGAAAGAGGTCGAGGAGGCGAAGAAGATCCTTCTTTTTACCAGAAAGTACGCGGCCGATCCCGTCAGGAAGGTTCTCCTGTCGGCACTGGCCAATGCCAAGCAGAATCCGAACATCGACGAGAACATCCTGTACGTGAAGGAGATTTTCGTTGATCAGGGGCCCAGCCTGAAGCGATGGAGGGCAAGGGCGCAGGGAAGGGCGGCTTCGATCAAGAAGCGAACGAGCCACATTACCGTGATCCTGGACGAGCAGTAAGACTTGAGGAGGTGAGAGGTTGGGGCAGAAGGTTAACCCGATCGGGTTGAGGTTGGGCGGCATCAAGACGTGGCGATCTCAGTGGTTTTCGGAAAAGAACTATTCGGAACTGCTCCATGAGGATCTGAAGGTCAGGAAATTTCTGAAGGAGAAACTTTACCACGCAGGAATATCCAGGATCGAGATTGAGAGGGCTGCCAACAAGGCCAAGGTCAATATCCACGCGGCCCGCCCCGGGATCATCATCGGGAAAAAAGGGTCCGAGATCGAAAAGTTGAAAAAGGATCTCGAGGCCATCACCCAAAGCGAAGTGATCGTCAACATCATCGAAGTCCGAAAACCGGAGATCGATGCACAGTTGGTGGCGGAAAATGTGGCTCAGCAGTTGGAAAGGCGAATTGCATTTCGCCGGGCGATGAAGAAGTGCGTGCTTTCCGCGATGAAATTCGGAGCGAAGGGAATTCGAGTCAATTGCGGCGGTCGTCTGGGCGGAGCCGAGATGGCGAGATCGGAATGGTATCGGGAGGGCCGTGTGCCCCTGCACACCCTGAGGGCGGATATCGATTGCGGTTTTACGGAGGCGCGCACCGCCTATGGCCTGATCGGTGTCAAGGTTCTGATCTTTCACGGAGAAGTGTTGCCCGGCAAGAAAGAGGCGGCAAAATAGAAATGGTCGTGACCCCGCAATTCCGGGAGACCACGAGATAAGCAATCCGATCTGGGGTTTTGAAAAATGTTGATGCCGAAAAGGGTTAAATTCAGAAAATTGCAGCGGGGCCGGATGAGTGGAAAAGGCACGCGAGGGAACACCGTAGCCTTTGGCGAGTTTGCCCTCCAGGCGACCGAGTGCGGTTGGGTGACGGCCCGTCAGATCGAGGCGGCGCGTGTGGCCATGACACGGCATGTGAAGCGCGGCGGCAAAATCTGGATCCGTATTTTCCCTCATAAGTCGGTGACGAAGAAACCTGCTGAAACCCGAATGGGGAAGGGGAAAGGTGCCCCTGAAGAATGGGTGGCGGTGATCAAACCGGGGATCGTCCTCTATGAGATCGAAGGTGTTTCGAAAGAAATCGCCAAGGAGGCGTTCACGCTGGCGGCCCATAAACTGCCCATCGGGACACAATTTGTTTCGAGGGAAATGTCTGATGAAAATTAAAGAGATCAGAGATCTGAGCAAGGATGAGTTGCAACAGAAGAATCGCGAGCTTGTCGATGAGTTTTTCAAACTGCGCATGCGTCATGCCTCCGGGCAACTGGATTCCCCGGCCACGCTCGGCCGTCTTCGCAAGGATATCGCCCGAATCAGAACCGTCTTGGCTGAAAAGGAGGTAAAGTAGTGCAGCAACGCAGCAAAAAGCTCACGGTGAAGGGAATTGTGGTCAGCAGCAAGATGGATAAAACGGTCGTCGTCCGGGCGGAAAGGCTCGTGAAGCACGCAGTATTCCACAAATTCATCAAGCGGTATGTCAAATACAAGGCCCATGATGAGCAGAATGCCTGCCGGGTGGGGGACAAGGTTCTCATTGTTGAATCTCGTCCGTTGAGCAGAGAAAAGCGCTGGCGGATGCTGGAGATCTTGGAGAAGGCAAAGTAGACGGTTCCAAGGCGCGAGGGGTCGAATTTTTTTATCGCTCCCTGCCCTGTGCCCGTTCGGCGATGGAGTGTGGTTATTATGATTCAGATGCAGACGGTTTTGAATGTAGCGGACAATTCGGGTGCCAAGAAGGTGGCCTGCATCAAGGTTCTGGGGGGATCGCGAAGACGATATGCCAGCCTGGGGGATGTCATCGTGATTTCCGTGAAGGAGGCCTTGCCGAATTCGAAGGTGAAAAAGGGCGATGTGATGAAGGCGGTCGTCGTTCGCACGGTGAAAGAGGTCCGAAGAGCGGATGGTTCGTACCTGAAGTTTGACGACAACTCGGCTGTTTTGATCACGAACCAGATGGAGCCGGTCGGAACGAGAATCTTTGGGCCGGTGGCGCGCGAACTCCGGGCCAAACAGTTCATGAAGATTGTTTCCCTGGCCCCTGAAGTTTTATAGGTTGCAGGGTCAGGGTCGGATTTCGCGTCTGTATCCTGAATGAAGAAGGAAAGAGTGATGCTCGGAAAGAGACTGAAAAAAGGTGACAACGTCAAGGTGATTGCCGGCAGGGAAAAGGGAAAAACAGGGAAAATCCAGAGTGTCATTGCCGACAAAGAACGGGTGACCATCGAGAAGGTGAACCTGATCAAAAGGCACAAGAAACCGGATGCGAAGGGCAAGGGCGGTATCGTCGAGAAGGAAGGGCCCATTCACATTTCCAATGTGATGTATCTGTGCAACAAGTGCAGCACGGGCGTTCGGATCGGATATAAGATCCTCGATGATGGGAAAAAGGTACGTATCTGCTCAAAATGTCAAGAAATTCTCGATGTATAGGTTGGGAAAGATGGCAAGACTGAAAAAGTATTATACGCAAGAAATCGTTCCGGCCCTCATCAAGGAGTTCCATTATAAGAACCCGATGGAAGTTCCTCGGATGGTGAAGATCGTCATCAATATGGGTCTCGGGGAGGCCATTCAGAACGTCAAGATTTTGGACAGTGCCGTTGCGGAGTTAACCGCGATCGCCGGGCAGAAGCCGGTCATCACCAAGGCCAAAAAGTCCATCGCGACCTTCAAGCTCCGGCAGGGGATGTCCATCGGCTGTTGTGTCACGCTGCGAAGAGAGAAGATGTATGAATTTTTCGACCGGTTGGTCAGTGTCGCACTTCCGCGGGTCCGCGACTTTCGGGGAATCCCGACAAAATCCTTCGACGGGAGGGGGAATTTTGCGTTGGGCCTGAAGGAGCAGATCATCTTTCCGGAGATTGAATACGACAAGATCGAAAAGATCCGGGGCATGAACATTGCGATCGTCACCACGGCCAAGACGGATGATGAGGCGAGGCATCTGCTGAAGTTGATGGGCATGCCGTTTCGGAACTAACAAGGCAGAAGCGATCTCTGGAGGGAAGAGTGGCAAAAACATCTTTGATGGTAAAGGCGAGAAGAAAGATGAAGTTTGCGGTTAGAAGCTACAACCGCTGTCCGATTTGCGGAAGACCGAGATCCTATTACCGTAAATTTGACATGTGCAGGATATGCCTCAGAAATTTATCCCTCAAGGGGGAAATTCCGGGCGTGATCAAGTCGAGCTGGTAGAAAGGGAGCGATGATATGGGGATGACCGATCCGACCGCGGATATGCTCACCAGGATCAGAAACGCGAACCGTGTTCACTTCAAGAGCGTCGATGTGCTGAACTCGCGGATGAATCTCAGCATGGCGAAGGTTTTGAAGAAATCAGGATATATCAGCGGTTATGACGTCAAAAAGGATTCGCACGCGCATGACGTGCTGCGAATCTATCTAAAGTACCAGGATGCGAAGAAGGCCGTAATCACCGATATCCAGCGGGTCAGCAAACCGGGAAGGCGGGTTTATGTGAAAAGCGTGAAAATCCCCCAGGTACTCAACGGCTATGGAATATCCATCCTTTCCACCTCCAAGGGCATCATGACGGACAAGGAGGCGAGAGAATTGAGTCTGGGTGGGGAACTGCTCTGCAACGTATGGTAGGGCGAAAGAAGGGCGGGGACGGATGGACATCCGTGCCCGAGAGACGATCGGGGAAGTAACGAAAGAGGATCTCATGTCAAGAATAGGGAAATTACCCGTGACCGTTCCGGCTGGTGTAAAGATCAGACGCGAACAATCCATGATCATGGTTGAGGGCCCCAAGGGAAAGCTTTCCTTGAAAGTACCTCAGGGAATCGATGTTGTTCTGGGAGACGGGGCGATCGAGGTGACCAGGCCGTCCGACGGAAGGATGGAGAGATCCTTTCATGGTCTGGTCAGAACCCTGGTGGCCAATATGGTCAAGGGGGTCAGTGTCGGCTTTGAGAAGAAGCTGGAGATTTCCGGGGTCGGTTACCGTGCGGAGGTGGCAGGCCATACGTTGAAGCTGGTCATCGGTTTTTCCACGCCGGTTGAATACACGATCCCCAAAGGGATTGAGATCAAGGTCGATAAATTAATCAATATCGCCGTTAGCGGGATCGACAAACAACTGGTCGGACGGGTCGCGGCGGAGATCCGAAGCCTGAAAAAGCCCGAACCCTACAAGGGCAAGGGGATCAAATATGTCGGCGAACAGATCAGACGCAAAGTCGGCAAATCCGTTGGCGCCTAAGTTTTGCGTGCTGCCGGTGCTGTTCCGGTGCACCCCGTGAAGAGGTAAGACATTGGCAACGAAAAGAATCGAAAAGGTCAGAAGCAAGCGGAAGATGAGGGTGAGGGGAAAGGTCAAGGGCACCGAGAAGCGCCCCCGCCTTTCCATATTCCGGTCTGCAGTCCATATCTATGCCCAGGCCATTGCGGATGATTCGGGCCGGACCCTGGCAGAGGCCTCAACACTCAGCAAGGATTTGGCGAATTCTTTGGCCGGATTGAAAAAGATCGATGAGGCTAGGGCGGTGGGAAAACTCCTCGCCAAGCGCCTCAGGGATGCCGGAATTGAAAAGGTTGTCTTTGATCGGGGGAGGTTTCTCTATCACGGAAGGGTGAAGGCCCTGGCCGATGGCGCAAGGGAAGCGGGACTGAAGTTTTGACCTGCGGTTGTTGGACAAACCAAAGAGAAGGGCGATTGTAGGAAACGAAGATGATGGAAGAATTGGAACTTCTGGACAGGGTGATTACGATCAACAGAACAGCCAAAGTCGTCAAGGGCGGACGGCGGTTTCGGTTCAGTGCCGTAGTGGTGGTCGGTGATGGAAAGGGCTCTGTCGGTGCCGGCCTGGGGAAAGCCCATGAAGTTCCCGAGGCGATCCGCAAGGGGATGGAGCAAGCCAAGAAGTCGATGACCCGGGTGGCGGTGGTCAATCGGACCATCCCCTATAGTGTCGTGGGGCATTACGGCGCCGGGAGGGTCCTGTTGAAGCCGGCATCGGAGGGGACCGGGCTGATCGCCGGCGGAGCGGTGCGCGCCGTGCTGGAAGTGGCGGGTGTACAAAATATTCTGACCAAATGCCTTGGATCCCATAATCCGCATAACCTGGTCAAGGCGACCATCGCAGGACTGGAACAGTTGCGGGTGCCGTCCGACATCCTGGGCGCCAGGGGGAAAAGCGTTACGGAAAATTAAGGGTCGAAGGGACAAGGAAACAGGGAAAATGCTCAAGATTACGCTAGTCCACAGTTATATCGGCAGACCGGAAGCTCAGCGCAAGGTTCTTCGCGGAATGGGGCTGGGGAAGATCAACCAGAGCGTGCTGTTGAAAGATACGCCGGAAATCCGCGGGATGGTTCGCAAGGTCAGTCACCTCGTTTCTGCGGTGGAAGTTAAGAGGAGCGGTCAATGAATCTGTCAACGTTGAAACCGCCGGAGGGTTCGCGGAAAAAGAGAAAGAGGGTCGGTCGCGGCGATGGTTCGGGTCACGGCGGAACATCCGGGAAGGGTGCGAAGGGGCAGAATGCCCGTTCGGGACACAGTGTCCGACCCAGTTTCGAAGGCGGACAGATGCCGATCACACGAAGGATACCCAAGCGTGGATTCAAAAACCCCATGAGAAGGGTCGTGGCCATAGTCAATATTGAGCAACTGAAGGGATTGACCCCGGGAACGGTGGTGGATCGGGAGTCGCTGACGGCATTGGGCCTGGTTTCGGGAAGGGCGGATGGGATCAAGATCCTGGGAACCGGGGAGATCAACTTCCCGCTCTCTTTCCGTGTCGATCAGGTCAGTCGCGGGGCCAGAAACAAAATTGAAGCCGCCGGCGGCAAAATAGTAGAGGTCAACTGATTTGTTAGAAGGCTTAAAAAATATCTCGAAGATCCCGGAACTGCAGAAGAGGATCCTCTTTTCCTTTCTGCTTCTTGCCGTATACCGGATCGGCGCCCATGTGCCGACGCCCGGGATCGATACGGCGGCGCTGGCGGCGTTCTTCGAGCAGGCCAAAGGATCCCTGCTGGGGCTCTTTGATATGTTTGCGGGCGGCGCGTTGAGCAACCTTTCGGTTTTTGCGCTTGGGATCATGCCGTACATCAGCGCATCGATCATTCTTCAGCTCCTGACCGTGGCCATACCCCATCTTGAAAAACTCTCCAAAGAGGGGGAGGCGGGCCGGAGAAAGATTACGCAGTATACACGCTACGGTACGGTAATCCTGAGCCTCATTCAGGGTTTCGGAATCGCCATCGGTCTGGAGAATATGGCGGGACCCACGGGGGCGTCGATCGTGATCCACACCGGTTGGGGCTTCCGACTGATGACCGTGGTTACCCTGACGGCCGGTACTGCCTTCATCATGTGGCTCGGAGAGCAGATTACGGAGAAGGGGATCGGCAACGGCATCTCTCTGATCATCTTTGCGGGCATCGTCTGCCGCGGACCGGAAGCGATCATCAGCACCTTCCGTCTGCTCTTCGCGGGCGAGATGGGTATTTTCTTCATTATTATTCTGATCCTGATGATGGTCCTGGTGGTCGCTGTCATCGTCTATGTCGAAAGCGGCCAGAGACGGATTCCCGTACAATACGCGAAACGGGTGGTCGGAAGGAAGATGTACGGCGGACAGTCAACCCATCTGCCGCTGAAGGTCAATTCTGCCGGGGTGATCCCGCCGATCTTCGCCTCGTCGATCATCATGTTTCCGGCAACGATTGCCAATTTCATCCCGCACCCCTGGATGAAGGCGGTCGCATCGGCGATGATCCCAGGCAGGGTCGGGTATGAGTTGCTCTATGTGGCGTTCATCGTCTTTTTCTGCTTTTTCTATACGGCCGTTACATTCAACCCGGTGGATGTGGCGGACAACATGAAGAAATACGGAGGATATGTCCCCGGGATCCGGCCCGGCAAGAAGACAGCCGAGTATATCGACGACGTGTTGACGAAGCTCACCTTTGGGGGAGCCATTTACGTTTCCGCCGTATGCGTGCTTCCAAGCATCCTGATCAGCTCTTTCAACGTTCCGTTCTATTTCGGCGGAACGGCCCTCCTGATCGTTGTCGGCGTTGCGCTGGACACGGCGGGCCAGATCGAGACCCATCTTCTGACCCGGCAGTATGAGGGCTTCATGAAGAAGGGGCGCATCGCCAGAAGGCGCTGAGACAGGGATGGCCGTGGGAAAAGCGGGATCAACATCATGGTAGTCCTGAAGCTGCCGGAAGAGATCTCCCGACTCAGGACCGGCAACCGGATCGTCGCGGAGATTCTGGCGGAACTGAAGGCAAGGGTAAAGCCGGGCGTCACAACACGGGAACTGAACCGGCTCGCGGAAGAGCTTTCTCGGAAAAACCGGGTTACCCCGGCCTTCAAGGGATACCGTGGATATCCTTTCGCTCTCTGTACGTCGGTGAACGGGGAAGTGGTGCACGGCATGCCGTCCGATCGGCCGCTGTCGGCTGGAAATATCCTGAGTCTGGATTTTGGGGTCATCTACAAGGGGTATTATGGGGATGCCGCGATCACGGTTCCCGTCGGAAACGTATCGGAAGCGGCCATGCGGCTGATGAGGGCGACCGAGCAGAGCCTCTACGAAGGAATTGAAAAAGCGCTTGCGGGCAACCGCCTCGGAGACATCTCCGCCGCGGTTCAAGGTTGTGTCGAGAAAGCCGGCTTTTCGGTTGTAAGGGATTTTGTGGGCCATGGGATCGGCAAGAGCATGCATGAAGATCCGCAGATTCCCAATTATGGTGTTGCGGGGAGAGGGATTGAGCTCCGACCGGGAATGGTCCTGGCGATCGAACCGATGGTCAATGAGGGGGGATACCGGGTGAAGGTTCTCTCCGACGGATGGACGGTAGTCACCGAGGACGGGAGCCTTTCCGCGCATTTCGAGCATTCCGTGGCGATCACGGAAAATGGACCGGAGATCCTGAGCCGGCAGCAGTAGCAGCGGTCTTGCAGGTGGCGTGAAAGGATGGCCTTTGCGCACCTGAAATGCAGATTCAGAGGTTTCGAATCCGTTGAAGCCGGGATACGGACGTTATGGCGAAAGAGGAAGCAATCGAGGTTGAGGGACGTGTGGTGGAACCGCTGCCCAATGCCATGTTCCGGGTGGAACTGGAGAATGGTCATCGCGTTCTGGCGCATATTTCCGGCAAGATGAGGATGCATTTTATCAAGATACTGCCGGGCGACAAGGTGACGGTGGAGCTGTCCCCGTATGATCTGACGCGGGGAAGGATTGTTTACAGGACAAAATAGAAAAGACGGTGAGGCGGCGGACAAACCTCCCGTCAGCGATCAAGGGGGATGGTTCGTGAAGGTACGTTCTTCGGTCAAGAAAATATGCGAGAAATGCAAAATTGTCAAGAGACGCGGTGTGTTGCGGGTGATTTGCGAAAACCCGAAACATAAACAGCGTCAGGGATAGGGATTCGATACGCAGGAGGTTGACCGGTGGCCAGAATTGCAGGGGTGGATTTACCCAAGAATAAAAGAATGGAGATCGCGCTTACCTATATCTACGGGATTGGGCGGACAAAGTCGATAGAGATCCTTCGGGATGCCGGTGTGAGTCCCGACACGAAGACGGATCAGCTCGCGGATTCGGAAATCACCGCCATCAGGAACGTCATCGACCGGGAACTCAAGGTCGAAGGGGATTTGCGCCGGGAAACCTCTATGTCCATCAAAAGATTGATGGATGTGGGGAGCTACCGCGGATTGCGACATCGTAAAGGGCTGCCGGTCAGGGGTCAAAGAACAAGTACCAATGCGCGAACGCGGAAAGGACCGAGAAGGTCGATTGCAGGCAAGAAGAAATAGATACGGTATCCGGAGGGTCCATGGCAAAGCCAGTCAGGAAAACAGGGAAGAAGAAGGAAAAAAAGAATATCTCCGAGGGGATCGCCCATATCCAGTCCACTTTTAACAACACCATTGTGACCATTACCGATCTGAGCGGGAATGTCATCTCCTGGGCCTCGGCCGGAATGCAGGGTTTCAAGGGGTCCCGGAAAAGCACCCCCTTTGCGGCACAGATGGCGGCGGAAGATGCGGTGAAAAAGGCAAGGGAGCATGGTGTCCGGGCTGTACAGGTGTATGTCAAGGGACCGGGGTCCGGCCGAGAATCGGCATTGAGATCTCTGCAGACGGCGGGTTTGAAAATCAGCCTGATCCGTGATGTGACCCCCATTCCGCACAATGGGTGCCGACCGCCTAAGCGCAGAAGGGTATAAACGCGTTTCAGCGACCGCATGCCGTTGGTCATGGGACTTTCATAAAAATATTTGATCAGGGATCAGGGAGGCATATTTGGCAAGATATCGAGAATCCACATGCAGGTTGTGCCGCAGAGAGGGGCTGAAGTTGTTTCTCAAAGGGGACAGATGCTACAGTGAAAAATGCGCCTTTGAAAGACGCGGCTTTGCGCCCGGCGATCATGGTCAGATCCGGAAGAAATTTTCCGACTACGGTGTCCAGTTGAGGGAAAAACAGAAACTCAAGAGGATGTACGGCCTTCTGGAAAAGCAGTTTCATGGTTACTTCGTGAAAGCGGATCGGCAGAAGGGGATTACCGGGACAAATTTGCTGCTTTTACTGGAGAGAAGGCTGGACAACATGGTCTTTCGGATGGGGTTTGCCAATTCACGGACGGAGGCAAGACAGCTCATCCGGCACAATCATTTTCTGGTGGGGGAAAAGCCGGTCAACGTGCCTTCTTACTTGATCAAAGCCGGGGACGAGATTCGGGTCAGAGAGGGAAGCCGGAAGGTGGAACGGATCATCGAGGCCATGGAAACGGTGGCCAGGCGGGGGATCCCCCAATGGTTGGAGATCGATAAAACCAACTTCAGGGGGGTTGTGAAGACGCTTCCCGCCCGTGAAGAATTGACGATGCCGGTTAAGGAACAACTGGTTGTTGAACTGTATTCCAAGTAGGACAATCACCAGGTATCCGAAGGGCAGGGAAAGGAATTATGCAGAGAAACTGGCGAAGCTTGATTAAACCGAAAAGAGTCGATATCGATGAAGCGACGCATACGCCTTTTTATGGCGAGTTCACATGTCAGCCGCTGGAACGTGGCTTCGGGACCACTTTGGGAAACGCGCTCCGGCGGATCCTGCTCTCTTCCATTCAGGGTGCGGCGATTGTTTCCGTAAAATTCGACGGCATCCTGCATGAATTTTCCACGCTCCCCGGGGTCAAGGAGGATGTGACCGATATCATACTGAACCTGAAGGGAGTGCGTTTGAAACTTCATCAGGATGGACCGCGGACCATCCGGCTCGAGGCAACCAAGGCCGGCGTGATCACCGCGGCAGACATTGTGACCGATGAGACCGTGGAAATATTGAACCCAGACCACTATATTGCTACCCTGGTGGGCAAGAAGGCTTCGTGCAGGGCGGAAATGGTGGTCAAGATGGGAAAGGGATATGTCCCCGCGCCGAGCGAAAGGGATCCGGAACAGCCGGAGGCGACCATCAATATGGATGCCGTCTTCTCGCCGATCAAGAAGGTGAACTATACCGTGACCTACGCCAGGGTCGGCCAGGTTGCGGATTACGACCGCCTGATCCTTGAAGTCTGGACGGACGGCAGTGTGTTGCCGGAAGATGCTGTGGCCTATGCGGCCAAGATTCTCCAGGAACAGCTCGATCCTTTTATCAATTTTTCAGAGGCGGACGAGGAGACGGAGGAAGCCGAAACCGATGGGAAAAAAGAAGACATCAACGACATTCTCGTGCGACATGTGGATGATCTGGAACTCTCCGTCCGTTCGGCCAACTGCCTGAAGAATGCCGGGATCAATTTGATCGGGGAACTGGTGATGAAAACCGAGGCCGAAATGCTGAAAACAAAGAACTTTGGCAGAAAATCGTTGAATGAAATTAAAGAGATTCTTCAGGAGTCCGGTTTGGGGTTCGGCATGAAACTGGATTTTCCTCCGTGGAACAAAACGGTAAAAACGGAAAAAAAATCTACCGGGGAGTCAAAATAGTATTGTCTGCGTTGAAAGGATGAGTTTCGATGGGCCAGGGAAAAATAGGAAGCAAACTGGGGAGGACGACAAGCCATCGCAAGGCGATGTTGAGGACCATGGTCACCTCCCTTTTGAAACACGAGAAAATCCAGACCACCGACCTGAAGGCCAAGGAGCTCCAAAAGGTGGCGGATAAAATGGTCACCCTGGGAAAGCGGGGGGATCTCCATGCCCGAAGACAGGCCGCCGCTTACGTCCGGGAGCGGGATATGGTCGGCAAGCTGTTCGGCGAGCTGTCAGAGCGCTACAGGGAACGCGCGGGCGGTTATACCCGAATTGTCAAGTCCGGGTATCGCATTGGGGACAATGCCCCCATGTCGATCATTGAATTTGTTCGAAATGCCGAGACGGAAAAACCCAAGAGAAAGGCGCCGGCATCAAAGAAATAGAAAACCGCAGAGGGCGGGTCATTGACCCGCCCTTTTTCCTCTCTTTCCCCTCTTGTCTTTTTATCAAAAACGCGTTATTTCTCGGCAAACGTTTTTTCAAGGAATTTGACCTGAGCTCATCATTGAAAGGGGGACGGCCAATGGGCGAACAGAAGATCGGTGAAGTCGTTAAATTTTTTTCGAAACCGTGTGTTGCCGCTGTCAAGATCACCAGTGGCGGGATCAGGGTCGGAGATACTTTGAAATTCACGGGGCATACGACGGAGTTCACGATGCCGGTCGACTCCATGGAAGTCAACAACCAAAAGGTGCCCGAGGCGGTCGTCGGCGACTATATCGGGATCAAGGTGGCGGACCGGGTTCGTCCCGGGGATGAGGTGTTTAAGGTGACGGCAGATTAAGCGTGCCGATGAATGTCGTAGGGCCGTGAATGGATCCCTGATGGGTTTCCGTGGTGATCCGTGAACGCAAGGAATGGCCGACATGGAAATCAGGGTATTGGGTTGTCACGGTTCTCAGCTTCCCGGTTGCGGTTTTACGGGGTTTCTGATCGATGGGGTTACCCTGCTGGACGCCGGCTCCACCTCATCGGTGCTGACGCTGGAGGAACAGGCGCGGATCGATCATGTTCTGATCAGCCATGCTCACCTGGATCATATCCGGGAACTGCCCTCCCTTGCGGACAACCTTTGCTATACCCGCAAAGGCCGTCCGTTGAGGGTGATCAGTATGTTTCCGGTGATCGATGCGTTGAAACAACACATCTTCAACGGGGTTGTCTGGCCCGATTTTTCAATCCTCCCCGATTCGGTGAACCCGGTGCTAAGGTTTGAACCGATCTCTCCGGGCGAGACCATGAGCATCGGCCGCTTGCGCGTCACAGCCGTTCCGGTCCATCATGCCGTGGGAAGCTTGGCCTATCTGATTGAGACCGGTCAGGGGACCGAGACGAAAACGGCGGTTTTTGTCGGAGATACCGGGCCTACCGAGGAGATCTGGTCTGTTGCAAGGAAACGAAAAAACGTCCGGGCGATCTTCGTTGAGACGTCGTTTCCGGATAAAATGGCGGAAATGGCCGATCTGACCGGTCACCTGACCCCGACTGCCCTTGCACGGGAACTGGAGAAGATGTCTCCGTTGACATCTCAAATCTATCTGTATCATTTGAAGCTCCAGTACGGGAATGAGATCCGAAGCGAAGTTCAGTCGTTGGGGGACGACCGTCTCCATTTCCTCCGGGACGGACAGGTGGTCAGGATATGATTCCCGGACAGGCTCACAAGGCAACCGAATGGTAACCTATCGCGATACGATTGATTACCTTCGAGGTCTCCATCCTCTGGGCATCCGTTTCGGGTTGGACCCGATTCGCTCCCTTCTGGCCAGGCTGAACAATCCACAGGATCATGTTCCCGCCGTACTGATCGCAGGGACCAACGGCAAAGGTTCGACGGCGGCAATGACGGCGTCGATCCTTTCGGCGGCCGGCTTCAGGACCGGACTGTACACCTCTCCGGACTTGACCGATGTCCGGGAAAGGATCCGGGTCGACGGCCGGTTGATCAGCCGTGAGGATATGACGGCCTGTGTAGAGGAGGTGCGAAGCCGGATCCGCGAGGAGGTGAGTTATTTCGAATTTTTGACGGCCGTGGCCTTTCTATACTACCGGCAGCGACAGGCGGATATTGCCGTTCTGGAGACGGGCATGGGAGGACGGCTGGATGCAACCAATGTGGTTACCCCACTCGTCTCGGTGATTACCAATATTTCCTTGGAGCACCGGGAGTACCTCGGCGATACGCTGGAAAAAATCGCACGGGAAAAGGGCGGGATCGTCAAAAAGGGGGGGATTTGCCTCTCCGCGGTTCGTCAGCGGCGGGTCATCGAGACCCTGGAGGCGATCTGTGGGGAAAGGAAAGCGAAACTCTGCCTCTTGGGGAAGGAGATCCGAACAAAGATCCATCGGGACGGGACATTTTCCTACCACGGCGTCGGAAAGAGTTACAGGCGGCTTCACTGTCCTCTCGCGGGAAAACACCAGATTGCCAACGCCGCACTGGCGCTGGCGGCCGTTGAGATGATCGAAAATGCCGGGTTCCGGGTTGAGGAAGCGTCCATTTCCGAGGGATTGCGGCGGACGCATTGGGAGGGGCGGTTGGAGGTCCTCCGTCGTTCGCCGCGGTTGGTCGTGGACGGCGCCCATAACCCGGCAGGTGCAAGCGCGCTCCGGAAAACGCTCCAAAACGATTTTCCGCACAGGCAGTTGATCCTGATCTTTGGGGTCTTGGAGGACAAAGACTATAGGGGCATGGCGAGGAGGCTTTTCCCGCTGGCCGACCGGGTGATCCTGACCCGCCCGAACAGCGAAAGGGCCCTTTCACCTGTAGAACTTCGGTCGTTGACGGAAAGGCATCAAAAGAAGATGGAAGTCATAGATGACCCGAGTGAGGCGCTACGGCATTCCCTTTCATTTGCCGGGAAGGAAGACCTCATCTGTGCGACAGGTTCCCTCTATCTTGTCGGGAAAATAAAAGAGGCTTCAGCGGGTCAGGAAGGGCAACGGCCTGACTGCCGTTTCTGAGGATCCATAACCGACTCTCTCTGGAAGGTGTTGACGTGAAAAGTTTGAAAAAGATCTTCTTTCTTTCAGTTTTCCTGCTCGTTTGCTGGATGACGACTTCGCCGCTACAGGCGCTCCAGACGGATTTCCGCGGTGGGCCGGTGAACATTGATGCCGACAACATTACCTATAACGGGGAAGAAGACGTCTATCACGCCGAAGGGAACGTCCTGATCACCTTTTCGGGGGGGTATCTGAAGGCCGACACCGTTACCTTGAATCATGCCACGAACCAGGCACTGGCCGTCGGCCATGTTCTGCTCCATAGCGATCAGGACGTCCTGGAGGGGGAACAGGTCTCGTTCAATATCGTTTCGCGAACGGGAACGGTGAACGACGGCGTGATGTTTATCGCCGAAAACCATTTCTATATCAAAGGGGAAAGGATCGAAAAGAAGGCCGAGGTAACCTACCATCTGGAAAATGCCACGTGCACCAGCTGTGACGGCGACGCGCCCGACTGGCGCATTGCGGGCAGGGTTTTCGACGTGACCATGGGCGGCTACGGAGTCGTTCGGGATGGCCGGTTCCTGGTCCGGGACCTTCCGATACTCTACACCCCCTATTTCATCTTTCCGGTGAAGACGGAGCGCCAGTCCGGTCTTCTCTTTCCCCGCTTCAGTTACTCTCGCGATAAGAACGGCCTTGATGTGGAAATTCCCTTCTACTGGGCCATCTCCGAAAATGCCGACGCCACGTTTTACCAGCGCTACATGGAGAAAAGGGGATTTAAGGAAGGGGCAGAGCTGCGCTACTTTCTGGGTCAAAACAGCTTCGGCACCCTCTACGGAGATTTCATCAACGACCGCCTGCATGTTCAGGACGGCAGCGGGAACATGGCCCGCGACTGGCAGGAAAGTCAGAACCGATGGTCTTTCTACCTGAATCACGAAACGACCTTCGCGAACGGTTTCAATCTGCGAAGCGACATCAACCGTGTGTCGGACCGCTGGTATTTCAAGGATTTTTCGACATCGAACTACTATCTGGATCACTATACGGCCGGCACGGAGACCAAGTTCAGGCGCATCTCCTTCCTCGGGGATGAATCCCTCGCATCGCTCGATTCTACCGTGCGTCTGACAAAGGATTGGACACTATACAATCTAACTGCATTCGCCCGTTACACCGATGACTTTTCCTCCGCCAGCAATGATTCGACACTGCAGTCCTATCCGGAAGTGACCTTCACGGGCTTCCGCCAGCCCCTCTTCGGCAGCCCCGTTCAACTCGCCTTCACATCGGGCTACGGTTATTTCCACCGCGAAGAGGGGCAGAAGGGGCATTTGGGGTACATCAATCCGACCCTGTACCTGCCGGCAAAAATCGGGCCCTACGTGAAGGTCGAGCCCTGGGCCGGATTCCGTGGCGATCTCTGGCAACGAACGGATTCGCCGGAGGAAGAGGCAGACACGTATGGTGAACGTAAGCTCTTGACCCTCGGGACAAGCCTTTCAACGGGGATGTATCGGGTCTTTAACTTCAATCGGGCAGGAATCGAGAAGATCAAACATGGGATAGAGTACGGGGTCACCTATGGCTATATCCCCAAACCCTCGCAGGATAAACTTCCTGACTTTCTGGGAGCGATAAGCGAGCAGAATGACCTGAGTTACTGGATCACCAACACGTTGATTGCCAAGGAGCGGGGAGCGGATGGGAAGGCCAGCTATCGGGAGCTGATGCGCTTCAAGCTGGCCCAGGCCTATAATATCATCGAGGCGAGACGGGACGTGACAGAAAGTGCGGGAGACAACCGTCCCTTCGGCGATGTGTATCTGGAATTTGACTTGAATCCGTTTCGATATCTCTCCTTTCAGGCGCGAAACGTATACAGCGTGAATTCGGGCAAATGGTGGCAGACCAATTACGACCTGGCCCTGTCGGACAACCGAGGCGATTACGCCTCCGTGGGTTATCGATACACGTTGAATGCGCTGGAGGAGGTCAACCTTGCATTAAGGGCGGCAATCACTCCTTCCCTCAGTGCCACTTACGTTCTTAGACAGGACAGGCTGAATGATAAGGAAATTGAATCCCGCTATGGCATCCAGTACCGGAAGCAGTGCTGGAACGTTGAGCTCCAGTTGCAGAAAACGACGGACGATCAGACGGTGATGTTCCTGTTCACATTGTATGGGATAGGATCGCTGGATTTCAGCAGCACCCTTTCTTCCACCTCGACAGGAGGGAATTAGGGGAAGGGGGGCATATTCGATTTTTTTCGGGTCGGAAAGCAGGTTTTTCCTTGACAAGGGTGCAGAATTTTCATATTTATACTTGTTCGAATTCATGCGTACCGGGTGAGATCATGAAGACATATCAGGCAAAGAAGGGGGAGGTTCCTCGGGACTGGTATCTTGTGGATGCCGAGGATAAAGTGCTGGGAAGGCTGGCGAGCGAGATTGCCCACCGCCTTCGGGGAAAGCACAAACCCGTTTATACCGCCCACACGGATACCGGGGATTTCGTGATCGTGGTGAACGCCGAGAAGATCAGTCTGACCGGCAAAAAGCTGACGGACAAGATTTATTACCGTTATTCGGGTTATCCGGGCGGTCTCAGCACGACGACGGCGGGTCGGATGCTGAAAGAAAAACCGGAGGAGTTATTGAGGACAGCCGTCAAAGGGATGCTTCCCAAGAACACGCTGGGGAGGGCCATGCTGAAAAAGCTCAAAATATACACCGGCGGCGACCATCCCCATACGGCACAGTGCCCGCGAATTCTGACGCTGTAACATCGACCGGAGTGGATGGATCGGGCTTGTGAAGAAGATCTGGAGAGGGATATGACGGAAAAACGGGTTTATGCGACGGGAAAAAGAAAAAGCGCCATTGCCAGGGTTTACATGAAGGAAGGCACCGGCGTCTGGCAGGTGAACAAGCGGAATTTTGACGACTACTTCACGCGCGAAAGCCTGAAGATGATCATTCAACAGCCGCTCGAGATGACGGGCAAAAAAGGTCTTCTCGATTTTTACATCAGCGTGGACGGGGGCGGCATAGCCGGTCAGGCGGGCGCAGTCAAGCATGGGATCTCCAAGGCGTTGGTGGAATATGATGCGGATCTGAGGGCCGTCCTGAAAAAGGCCGGTTTCCTGACGCGGGATTCCCGTATGAAGGAGAGAAAGAAATACGGCCAGCCCGGAGCCCGGAAGAGATTCCAGTTCTCCAAACGATAAGTTCAGAGGGGAGGCTTGCGGCCTCCCTTTTTCTTTTGAATCCCGATTTCAACCAGATTTCAGAGGGAAAAGGAAGTGATCCGAGTCGGTATCTACGGGGGGAGCGGTTATACGGGACAGGAACTGATCAGGCTGCTGCTTGCCCACCCGGAGGTGAAGGTTGTAGCGGCGACCTCGCGGCGCTTTGCGGGAAAACCGGTCGGTGAGGTTTACCCCGCCCTGGCGGGTCGCACTGATCTCGTGTATACGAACGATCCGCCGGAAGCCGTGGCCGGGATCACCGATTTCGTTTTTCTGGCCCTTCCGCACGGCGTCTCGATGGAGATCGCCCCCTTCTTTGTCCGCGCGGGACGGCCCGTGGTGGATCTGAGCGCCGATTTCCGCATCCGGGACGGAGCGACTTACGAGACTTGGTATGGACGGCATACCGCCGTTGAGATGCTGGACAAGGCGGTTTATGCTTTACCGGAACTTCACCGGGAGGAGATCCGCAAAACCCGTCTTGCCGCCAATCCCGGCTGTTACCCGACGAGCATCCTCTTGGGTCTGGCGCCGGTCCTGCGGTCCGGCTGGATCGATCCCGATTCGGTAATCGTGGACTCGAAATCGGGCGTCAGCGGGGCGGGCCGGGAACCCGTGATCGGGTCGCTGTTCTGCGAGGTGGACGGAGGCTTCAAAGCTTACAAAGTCGGCAACCACCGGCACACTCCGGAAATCGAGCAGGAACTGGGTCTCCTCGCAGGGCGGGCCATGAGGATCACCTTTACCCCGCATCTTCTGCCCGTTAAGCGAGGCATTCTCAGCACGATCTACGCCGGATTGGAGAAAGATGCGAACATTGACGAGGTCATAGCCCTCTATCGTGATTTCTATGATGGGGAGCCGTTTGTCCGGATCTGTCGGAAAGGTCAGTTCCCGAACCTCTCCTCCGTCGTCGGATCCAATCTCTGCGATATCGGCGTAACTGTGGACAAGCGCACCGGTCGGCTGATTGTCGTTTCCGTCATTGACAACCTGATCAAGGGGGCGTCCGGCCAGGCCATTCAGAACATGAACCTGATGTCGGATCTTCCCGAAATAACCGGTCTCCCCGTAGTGGCCCTTTATCCCTGATTTCCTGTTGGCGGCGATTCTCTTCTGCAGACCCGTTCGGCGGCCTGCTGATCATCCGGAGGTGCGATGGCGTTAAAAATCTTTAATACCCAATCGAAAAAGAAAGAGGAATTTCAACCGCTGCAGGAGGGGAAAGTCGGGATCTATGTATGCGGGATCACGGCGTATGACGTATGCCACGTGGGGCATGCCCGCTCGGCGGTCGTTTTTGATGTGATCACGCGCCATCTCCGTTCCAAGGGCTGGGACGTCACTTACGTGAAGAACTTCACGGATGTGGACGACAAGATCATTGACCGCGCCAGGCGCGAGAAGACGGGGATCGGCGAGATCGCCGAGCGCTTTATCGGGGAGCACGACAGGGATATGGCGGCGCTGGGTGTTCTCCCGCCGACGTTTTCGCCGCGAGCGACGGAGAGCATCCCCGAGATGATCAGGCTCATCGGCGATCTGATTTCGAAAGATCTGGCCTATCCCATGGATGGGGATGTCTATTATGCCGTCGGGAGGTTTCCAGGATACGGGAAACTCTCCGGAAGAAACCTGGACGAGATGCTTTCCGGCGCCCGCATCGACAGCGATAAGAAACGCAGCCCTCTCGATTTCGCGCTCTGGAAGGTAAGCAAAGAGGGGGAACCCTGGTGGGAGAGCCCCTGGGGAAGGGGAAGGCCGGGCTGGCATCTCGAGTGCTCCGCGATGAGCCGGCGATATCTGGGCGATACCTTCGACATTCACGGCGGGGGTGAGGACCTGATCTTCCCGCACCACGAAAATGAGATCGCGCAATCGGAAGGGGCAACCGGCAAGACTTCGGTTCGCTATTGGGTTCATAACGGTTTTGTCCGGGTGAACAGTGAAAAAATGTCAAAATCCCTCGGAAACTTTTTCACCATCCGGGACATTCTGCAGCAGTATCACCCCGAGGTGCTGCGATTCTTTCTGCTCCAGAGTCATTACCGCAGCCCCGTCGATTTTTCCGACTCTGCCCTCAATGAGGCACGCCAGGGGATGAATCGGATCTATTCCATGTTGAAGGCACTCAAGGACGAGTCGGGTGGAAACGGGGCGGAGGCTGTATCTGCGGAAAGGGATAAAGAAACGGCCGTTCAACTGGAGACTCTTCCTAAACGCTTTGCCGAGTCCATGGACGACGATTTCAACACGGCACGGGCCATCGGCCACCTTTTCGATGCCGTTCGGATGATCAACGCTGCGATGGCGGAGAAAAAGCCGGTCGTCTCATCCGGCTTCCTGCTGCAGGCGGAAAAGACCTTTCTCGGGATCGGTGACGTTCTGGGTCTGTTTCAGCAGGAACCGGATCATTACCTCCACAGCGACCGTGAACGGGAGGCGGCGAAACGGGGCCTGGCGGTTGCCGAGATCGAGCAGCGGATCGCCGAAAGATTGGCCGCACGAAAGGCAAAGGCATGGGCCAGGGCCGATGAGATTCGGAACGAATTGGCCGAAAAGGGCGTGCTGCTCCGGGACGGGCCGGATGCCACGACCTGGACGATCGCGTAAGTCCAAAATGGAGAGGATCTATTTCGACCACAGTGCGACGACACCCATCCATGCAGAGGTGCTCGGCGCGATGATGTCCCTCTTTGCGAACCATTTCGGAAATCCGTCCAGCAGCCATTGCGAAGGCCGCTTCGCCCGCAAGGCCATTGAGGCAGCGCGCCGACAGGTTTCCGCTCTGATCGGTGCGGACCCTTCCGAGATTGTTTTCACGGGCGGCGGGACAGAGGCCGATAACCTTGCCGTCCTCGGGAGCGCCTTCGCCCAAAGGGATGGGAAAAAACACCTGATCGCTTCCGCCATTGAACATCCGGCTGTGGAACTGGCCTGCCGCCACCTTGCCGAACTCGGATTCGCTGTGACGTTCCTTCCGGTGGATGGAGAGGGGCGGGTGCACCCTGACGAGGTCCGGCGGGCCATCACCGGACAGACCTTCCTGATTACGGTCATGCATGCCAACAATGAGGTCGGGACCATCCAGCCGCTTCGCGAAATTGGAGCTATCGCCCGGGAACGGGGCATCCGTTTTCACACCGATGCCGTCCAGAGCATCGGAAAGATTCCGGTCGCGGTAGCGGATCTGAGGGTCGATCTCCTCTCCATCGCGGGTCACAAGATCTATGGACCGAAGGGGACGGGGGCGCTCTATGTCCGTAACGGTGCGACTCTGCTGCCGATCAGATTTGGCGGTCATCAGGAGCGGGCCCTCCGCAGCGGGACGGAGAATGTCCCGGGCATCGTAGGGCTTGGGAAGGCATGCGAGATCACTTTACGCGATCTGAAGACACAACGGACCCATCTGCAGAAACTCCGGGACGGACTTGAAACGCGGATCCGGGCGGAGATTTCTGACATCCGCATCAACGGGCATCCGTCCGAACGGCTGCCGCACCTGTCAAGCGTCTCTTTTGCCGGGGTTTCCGGAGAAGTGCTCGTCCGGGCGCTCGATCTGCGCGGGATCGCCGTCTCCTCCGGTTCGGCCTGCGCGGCAGGCCAGACCGGCATCTCGCCGGTTCTGGCGGCACTGTGCGTTCCGAAGGAATTTGCCGCGGGTACGGTGCGATTCAGCTTCGGAAGGGATAACACGGAAGAGGAGCTGGACCGTGCGGTTCCGATCCTGAAGGCACTGGTTGAAAGGCAACGCGTCAGTCCATGATAGATCCTTCGTTGCGGCGACGCCGTTCTCCCCGCCGCCTGTGGAATCCGCTGGCGATTTTTCGGCCGATCTGTTATGAAACTGCGCATGAAATCGGAACGCATTCGAATCCCCTCCGCCGTGGAATGTGAACGGCTCATTGCCGAAACGGGAATGCTCGAAAACATCATAGCCCATTCCCGGCAGGTCTGCCGGGTCTCTCTCTGGATAGCGGATCATCGAAAGACGAACGGACTCGACCGTGATCTGATCCGGGCGGCGGCGCTCCTCCACGACATCACCAAGACCCGCAGCTTCAGCACCGGGGAGGACCATGCCGAGACGGGAAAGCAAATGTTGACGGAAATGGGCTACCCTGAAGTGGGCCGCATCGTCGGCCAACATGTCCGACTGGATCGTTATTTCGGATCTTCCTTGCCCGACGAGGCCGAAATCGTCAATTATGCGGACAAGCGGGTGCTCCATGACCGGATCGTCCCGCTCTCGGAGAGGATGGAATACATTGTCGAACGATACGGCCTGTCGGCCGAGCGGAGGCAGATGCTGATGCTCCTCTGGCAGAAATCGGAGGCGCTGGAGCGTCGGCTTTTTGCCGGCCTTTCCGTTGTTCCGGAAGACATGCTCCTGGATTGAGCGGCAGAGGCCTGACCCTTACGATAGAAGGTTTTCCGGCCGGTCGTCCGATTCCGATGCTTTTCCCGTCATGGAGAGCGAAAATAAACAAAGCCGCCTGTCTCTGAAAGATGTGCGGGCGGACTTGCGAGGAGAAAAAAGGATGATGAAGGAACGCACGGTATTTGTAAATGGGACATATGTTCCCTGGGATGATGCGAAGATCCATATCATGAGTCACAGCGTCGGGCGGGGCTCGTCCATCTTCGAGGTGATCGGATTTCACGATACGCCGAACGGACCGGCCGTCTTCCGTCTCGATGAATATGTTGCCCGTTTTCGGAACTCGGCCGCACTGCTGGACATGGAACCGCCGCTGTCCGCCTCGGGCTTGCAGGAGGCGGTCCTGGAGACAGTCCGGCGCAACGGCTTGAAAAAAGGGATTATCAAGCTGGTCGGCTTTTATCCCGAGATCGCCTTCAAAATACTCCCCCCCGGGAAACGTTTCCAGGTAGCGATCTTCGTATTTGACCTGGCGGGAGACCTCGGTGAATCCTTGCAGCCGAAAGATGGAAGCGTGACGGCGTGCATTTCGAAATGGCGAAGGCTCGATCCGCAGACTGTCCCGATCGAGGCCAAGGTGGCGGCCAACTACATCAACGGGATTGTGGCCCGGACGGAGGCAAGGGACCTCGGGTTCGATTACGCCATCCTGCTCGATACCCGAGGTTGCATCGCCGAGGGTGGAACGGAATCGCTCTTTCTCGTCAGGGGAGGGCGCCTGCTGACGTCGTCGCTGGGAACGATCCTCAACAGCATCACGCGAAAGACACTCCTCGAGGTGGCGGAGACAATGGGGATGAAAACTTTTGCAGGTCGTCTGGATCCGTCAACCATAGTCGAGGCGGAGGAGATTTTCTTTGCGGGGACGGTCGGAAAACTCATTCCGGTCCGTCAGGTGGGGGACAGGATTCTACAGGAGGTTCCCGGCCCGGTCACGCGAAGGCTTTTCGAGCGGATGACCCTGATCACCTCCGGAGGCGACGAACATTTCCGGCATTGGCTCTATCCGGTATGATCCCACGATTCCCGCCGAGCCGAGGATGTCGGATCCTTTTAAGAAAGCCTGTTTCGACGAAGGAGTAAAAGGGTGAAAGGGAGGATGAGATGAAAGTCGTTACAATCAAGGACAGCAAAAAAGAAACTTTTAGAAATCCGCTGTTTACCGGATCGGATGTGACACGACAGGTGTTGATTCCCGACAGCAGGGAGCTCGTGGCCACTGTCGTCAACTTCGGGAAAGGCGTCCGGAACAAATTCCATTCCCATGATTGCGAACAGATCCTGATCGTTACGGCGGGACGCGGTGTTGTGGCCACGGAAAAGGAAGAGAGGCCGGTGACCTTGGGGGACGTTGTGCTGATTCCGGCCGGAGAAAAACATTGGCACGGCTCCGTGGGGGAACCGTTTTCCCATATTTATGTTTCAAAGAGTGGGAGCAAGCTGACGCAATTGGAGGATTAACGTCGGATGTCGTGACCGAGACTGGCTAAAAGGGAAAAGGGCGGAGAGCCCTTTTCCTTTCCCATGACAGACGTTTGGCGTTTCGGCCATCCTCGATTCTGATTCACGCCCCAACTGTCATCCCGAAAGGAATGGGAACGCCCCGAGGACCAACCGTCCACGGGGCGCTCCCGTTCTTGAGGAGGATCCCTTCAGAAAAGCTGAAATCGTATGCCCAAAGCGTTCACGAAAGCTTTTCGGATTCGAAAAAAACCCCGAAGCGCGTAGGGCTGACATTTTCCAAAGCTCATCATGAACGGGATTTCGTCTATCGTCCTGCCTCCTTTTTGAGAGGCTTCACCATGTCCGTCTTTTCCCATGGATAGTCGTCGAGGAAGAGCGTCCGCGGGATACGGCGGTAAATGTCGCTGTTCAACAGGTCAAACCGCTGGATCATCCCGGTCGGCGTCAGATCGAAGAGCTTCTCGATAATCCTTTCGAGCTTTTTGTCGGTGATCTTGCCGGTGCCGAAGGTATTCACATAGATCGAGAAGGGGCGAGCAATCCCGATCGCGTAGGCGAGCTGAACGGAACACTTATCGGCGAGGCCCGCGGCGACGATGTTCTTCGCGACATATCGAGAACCGAAAGCGGCGGAACAGTCCACCTTTTCCGGCGATTTGTTGACGACGGAGCCGCCCCCGAGTTGGGCGCCGGGATAGCCGCCGTAGAACTGGACGACGAGCTTTCGGCCGGTAACCCCCGAATCCGCCGCGCTGCAGGAGTTGACCGCCTGCCACTCCCCGGTTGGATTGAAATAAAACTCCGTGTTCTTGTCCACGCAGCCCTTCAGACTGTCGAAGGCGATCTTGCGGGCCTTCCGTTCAATCGCGCAGCCGTTCTTGCCCTTTACGAACCGGTAGTCGATGGCGTTGGACATCAGGACCTTGGTCAGCCGGACCGGCTTTCCGGTCTTTTCGTCATATTCCACGGAAACCTGCCCCTTGCCGTCCGGTGCAAAAACCGGGTCGCCGCAGGTTTCGAAGTCGCGCATCATCCGGTTGACAAGGACAAACGTGAGAGGGAGTAGCTCAGGCGTCTCGTTGCAGGCGAAACCGTACATGATCCCCTGATCGCCGGCGCCGATCTCTTTGTATTTTCCCGCATCGGCGCGTGTGCCGATGTTGATGTCGGGCGACTGGGGGATAATGGCATTGAGAACACCGAGGGAGTTGCCGTTCAGGCCGACCGCCGAGTCGTTGTAGCCGATACCGAGGACCGTCTCCCGGACGCACTTGTCCAGATCGATCCAGGCCCGTGTGCTCACCTCGCCCCCGACGACGCAGAGCCCTTTGCCGAGAAAGACCTCGATGCCGCAGTGAGGCATAGTGTTGATGTCCATCCCCTTCCTGTGCTCGCGGTCGAGAATGGCGGCGATGATGTTGGCTGCAATCGCATCCGCGACGACGTCCGGATGCCCCACTTTGATGCTTTCCGATGAAACTTGCATGCTTCTTCTCCTTGAGTGAAAGTTTTTCCGGTTCCCAACGGTCTATGCAGAAGCGACTCTCCCGGAAACTTCGGTGGGGTCGGGCGGTGCTCAAAAATCCCTGAAAGGGTCGCCTCAAGGCCCACAGCAAAGATGCCGAATCGGTTTGCAACGACGGCTGGCCAATAACAGAAAACCCGCGCCAAAGCGCGGGTTTTGATCTTTTATCCGGCACTTTAGCACATTTGTATAGCGGAGCAATTGACCTTAAATTCCCGCTTGCGCGCTCTCATAGGATAGGCCGAATGAAAAGTCAAGAAGATTTTTTTTCTTAAATCCGCAGCAACTCGCTCAGTGTCGGGTGCGGGATGATCCATTCTTCCAGTTGATGTCGGTCAAGCCCCGCCGCCATCGCCAGGCTGAGGGGCGCGATCAGCTCTCCGGCCTGATCGCCGGCAATTGTCGCCCCCACCAGTTTCTCCCGATCGAAGAGGATTTTGACGAAACCGGGGCCCTTGATGGATGTGCGGGCGGTGATGTTGGCGCCGAAATCCGCCCGGTGAACCTGCACAACGATGCCCCTTCTCCGCGCATTCTCCTCCGTCAGACCGACTCGGGCAACCTGGGGGTGGGTGTAGATGACGGATGGGACGGTTTCTTCCCGGAAAGGGATGCTTTGGTTGTTGCAAAGATTGCGGGCAAGGATTTTACCCTGATACATGGCCCGATGCGCAAGCATCATGCCGCCGGTAACGTCCCCGATGGCGAAGATCCCGGGGACAGCGGTCATCTGTCTTTCGTCAACGACAATCCCCCGGCGGTCATAACCGACCCCCAGCGCATTGAGCTCCTCCGTATGCAGATTGGGCTTCCGTCCCGTGCAGATCAGCGCATAATCCGCAGACAGGTTCCGGATTCCGGCAGGCCCGGTTGCTTCCAAGCCCTTATCTCTTCTGCCTGCGGAAGAAGCATCGTTGTGGACTTGCCGCTGCGGGTCGGTCATGCTGAATGGTTCGGGAAGGAAAGACAGTTGCACCCCCGAATGGTCGTCCGCAACGGCCTCCAACCGCATTCCGGTATGGATGACGACCCCCAGATTCTTCAATTCCCGCGTCAGCAGAGCCGAAGCTTCTTCGTCCTCCAGGGGGATAAGCCTTTTCATCATTTCGATCAGGGTCACCCGGACACCGAGTTCTGCCAGAAATGTCGCAAACTCTATGCCGATGACATTGCCGCCGACGATCAGAATGCTTTCGGGAAGGGCTTGCAACGCCAGCAGACCATCGGAGGTCAGGATCCGTTCTGACGGATGCACGCCCGGCGGCAGGGCAGGTTCCGAACCCCAGGCGATCACCACATTCCGGGCCGAGAGCCGTTCGCTGCGGCCGTCCGGTGCGGTCCATTCCACCTCGGACGGGGAGACCATCCGCCCCACCCCTTCTTTCCTATCCACGCCGGCTTCCTGAAGCGATTTCCCGGCCCCCAGTGCCGAGATGTTCACAATCTGCTTCTGGTGCCGTTTCATCGCCGTATAGTCGAAGGCCGCGTCTTTCACGCTGACCCCCATCCGACCCAGCTTTTTCAGCTCCGAATAACGCCGGCTGCATGCCAGAAGCGCCTTGGTGGGGATGCATCCCCGGTGGGTGCAGGTTCCACCCCACCCCTGCTTTTCGATGATTGCCGTCTTCAGACCCAGCTTTGCCGACCGTATGGCCGCCTCGTGACCCCCCGGTCCCGCACCGATCACCAGAATATCAAATGCCGGCATATGATCCTCTCATCTTGTCACGAAAAATGTGTTTTCCGAAATATTATCACACTATTCTGAGGGATACAATGATATATAAATATTGGATTGATCTTTTGATCAATCCTGTATATATTTCATTTATCGGTGAAAACATGAAAATCGATGAAACCAGCCTGGCAATCATCAAACATCTGCGAGAGGGAAGAAAGTCCTTTCAAAAGATCGCTGAAGATCTTTTCATTACGGAGAACACGGTTCGGGCAAGGGTCGGCAAGCTTGTTGACGAGGGGGTTCTGGAGATTGCGGGGTTGGTCGATCCGGAGGCAATCCAGGGTCACCGCGTTGCGTTGGTCGGGATCAAACTCAACTCCATGGACCTCGTCACCAAGGGGGAAGAGTTCAGCCTGCTGAAGAACGTCGTATCCGTATGTGTGGTGACAGGCCGATATGACCTTTTCCTGACGGTCCTGCTGAACGATGAAAATGACCTGCTGCGTTTCTATACCGAGCAGGTGTCGCAGGTGAAGGATGTGCAATCCGCCGAAACGTTTGTGGTGTACAAGAGCTACCGTCTGAAAGTTCCATATATCCTGTAGGCGGATCCGTTCGTTGAATGCAAGAAGTGGCATGGTTGTGGCAGCATCGGAGGAGGAAAGGTGGGGACAAAATCAATGATGGAGCTTCACAAAACCGTTCTGCATGACCGGCATGTCGCGCTCGGTGCGACGATGGTCGACTTCGGCGGCTGGCATATGCCGATTCAGTACAAAACCGGAATCGTCGAGGAACATCTCGCCACGCGGAAATCGGCCGGACTCTTCGATATCTCCCACATGGGCCGATTCATCGTCCGCGGCGCCGGTGCGGTTCCGTTCCTGCAGCATGTCCTGTCCAACAATGCGGCTGCGTTGGACACCGGTTTCGCACAGTACACCATCATTCCCAATGATCAGGGCGGAGCGATCGACGACGCCTACCTGTACCGATTCACGCCGGACGAGTACTTGCTGGTCGTCAATGCCGCCAATCGGGCGGCCGATTGGGCGTATCTGCGGGAGATGCTGTCCCGTTTCCCCGAAGCCCGACTGGAAGACCTCTCCGAATCACTGGCCATGCTCTCGCTGCAGGGACCGGCCTCCCGGGCCATGTTGAATGAGCTGATCGGTGCAGGCGGGATGCCGGAACCGATTAAGAATGCCATCCGCTCTTCCTCCATTCACGGGAAGAAAGTGCTGGTTTCCCGAACCGGCTATACGGGTGAACCTCTCGGTTTTGAATTCTTCGTTGCGTCGGCAGACGCCGAATGGCTCTGGGATCTTTTTCTGGAGAAGGGTGCAGTCCCGATTGGATTGGGGGCGCGGGATACACTGAGACTGGAAGCCGGGCTGCCTCTTTTCGGCCATGAGTTGGGGAAAGAGCCTTCGGGGAGAGAAATCCCCATCTTCGCCTGTCCGCTGTCCCGCTTCGCCGTAAGCCTGTCCCCGCTGAAGGGCGACTTCGTCGGCCGCGAGGCCCTGTCTATTCAATTCGCGGCGCTGAAGAAATTCCAGGATGAGGACTACAGTTCATTGAAGGACCTTCCCCGGCGGGTCGTTCCATTTGCCCTCCGCGGGAAGGGGATTGCCCGGGCAGGATTCCGGGTCTTCAAGAACGGCGAAGAGATCGGTTTCGTGACGAGCGGAACGATGGTGCCGTACTGGAAAACCGCGGGTACCGGACTTTCAACGCATTTTACCGGCGAACGGGAGATGCGGGCGATTGGTCTCATGATGGCCGACAGCCGCCTGAAAAAGGACGATCCGGTGGAGATCGAAATCCGGGGAACGCGGATCGATGCGGTCGTGGTTCCCTGGCATCTGCGCTCCGATGCCCCCCCCTATGCGATGCCGATCGTCCGGCGCCCCGCGGAAGAGCGGGAAAAACCGCTCGCGGGCGCATGGCAGGAGAAGACCTTCGAATTGCTGGAGAAGACGATTCAAAATACCCTTTGGCGCCAGACCGAGTGCATCAATCTGATTCCCTCCGAACAGACCGTTTCCCCGATGGTGCGGCGACTCACGGTCATGGATCCTGCCTTCCGATACGCGGAACACCGCTCTCTCCGTTCCTACTACGATACGGAGGTCTTCTACTACCAGGGGACGGATTTCATCGACCATGCGGAGACACTGCTCAAGGAAGAGATGAATCGCTATCTTGAATGTCGGGAAGTCGAGGTCCGGGTGCTTAGCGGACAGATGGCCAACGCCGTGGTCTTCAGCGGCCTGGTCGATTACCTGAACCGGGGCGATCGAAAAACGGAACCCCGACGGATCCGCTCGGTTCTGAACAACCACATCATCCGCGGGGGCCATCTCAGCGCACAACCCATGGGCGCCCTCTACAACTTCGTCGGATACGACAGGCGATTGGAAAAACCGGCCGTTGCGAACTTTCCGGTATTGCCCGAAAATCCCTACAAAATCGATGTGGAGGAAACCCGTCGGATCATCGACGAAATCCGGCCGGAATTGATCATCTTCGGCAAAAGCATGGTCCTCCACCGGGAACCCGTCCGGGAGATCCGGGATTTCCTCCGGGAGCAGAAAATCGATTCCATCGTCCTGTACGACATGGCCCATGTTTTGGGACTGCTGGGGCCCTACTTTCAGCAGCCATTTGCCGAAGGGGCGGACCTGGTCACCGGATCGACGCACAAGACCTTTTTCGGCACGCAGCGGGGAATCGTTGCCGGAAACTGGCGGGAACAGGACAGGGGATACGCGCTCTGGGAGTCCGTGGAGAGCCGGACCTTTCCGGGAAGCGTCAGCAACCACCACCTGGGGACCCTGCTGGGACTGCTGATGGCCGCCTACGAGATGAACTGTTTCCGGGATGCCTACCAGCAGGCGGTGATCCGGAATGCAAAGGCCCTCGCTTGCGCGCTGCGGGATGCGGGCCTGCAGGTCGCGGGCGATCCGGAGATTTCTTTTACGGAAACGCATCAGGTGATCGTGAAGGTCGAATATGCCCGCGCGGTGGAGGCGGCACGCCGGCTCGAGGAGAGCAACATCATCTGCAACTACCAGGCCGCGCCGGACGAGGAGGGATTCACTGCGGCCGGCGCATTGAGGCTCGGTGTGCAGGAGATGACCCGGTTCGGCATGGGACCGGAAGATTTCCGGACGCTGGCCCAGTTCATCCATGACGTCGTGGTCGGCGGACGTCCGGTCCGGAAAGAGGTCGCCGCCTTCCGCAAGCGGTTCCTGACGATGCGTTACTGCTTTTCGGAGGATATGTTCGCCGACTTGATGGCAAAACTGCACCGACTGATATAGCGGCATCTTGAAGTCTGTCCGCTGATGATACGGATATAAGGAGGGATGATGAAAAAGATCGAGGAAATCGAACTGCCGGAGGAGCTGCGTTACAGCGCCGAACACGAATGGGTCCGCATGGAAGGCGATGCGGCGCGTATAGGGATTACCGATTACGCACAGGACCAGCTCGGGGATATCGTCTATGTCGAACTGCCGTCCGTCGGGGCGCATATCGCTCAGGGAGCGGTCTTTGCGACGGTGGAATCGGTGAAGTCGGTTTCGGAATGCTATATGCCGCTTTCCGGGGAGGTCACAGCCGCGAATGGCCCGCTGGCCGATGACCCCGTTCTGCTGAACCAGAGCCCTTACGGTGACGGCTGGATGATTCTGGTGAAACCGGACGATCCTGCCGCCTTCTCGAACCTGCTGACCGTGGAGGGCTACCTCGCTGGTCTGAAAGGGGAATCATAAATGAGTTACCTTCCCCACACGGCGGAGGACATTACTGCGATGCTCAGCGGGATCGGTGTGCCCAATCTTGATGACCTCTTTGCGTCGGTTCCGTCGCAATGCCGTTTCAGCGGGACGCTGGACGTGCCGCCGGCGATGAGCGAATGGGCGCTCGAGCGGCAGGTTCGACAATTGGCCGAACGGATGGCCGTTTCCCCGGAATACCTGCTGTTTCTGGGGGCCGGGAGCTACGATCATTACATCCCCGCCGCGGTTTCTTCGCTTTTGGGCCGATCCGAGTTTTTCACCTCCTACACGCCTTATCAGCCGGAGATGCTTCAGGGGACGCTGCAGGGGATCTACGAGTACCAGACGCTGACGGCCCGGTTTCTGGGAATGGAGGTTGCCACGGCCTCCCATTACGACGGCGCGACGGCACTGGCCGAGGCGCTGCTGATGGCGATCCGCATCACGGGAAAGAAAAAGGCGGTCCTTTCCCGCGCGATCCACCCCCGTTACCGTCAGGTTGTCCGGACCTACTTCGCGCCCACCGGCTATGAACTCCTGGAGCTTCCCTTTGCGGAAACGGGGCTCACCGACTTTTCCCGCCTCGGGGAGATTTCGGATCCGGCCGCCGTCGCGGTGCAGTCACCGAACTTTTTCGGATGCATTGAAAACCTTGGGGCGGCGGCTGAAAAGGCCCATTCGGTCGGTGCGCTTCTCATCGCCGGCTTTACCGAGGCGCTGTCCTATGGGCTGCTGAAGAGCCCGGGAAGCCAGGGCGCCGACATCGTCGCCGGGGAGGGTCAGAGCCTGGGCATTTCCCGCACCTTCGGCGGGCCGGCGCTGGGGATGCTGGCGAGCCGGAAACAGTTTATGCGGAACCTGCCCGGACGCCTCGTGGGTCAAACGACGGACCGGGAGGGGAAACGCGGCTTCGTCCTGACGTTGGCCACGCGGGAGCAGCACATCCGCCGTGAGAAGGCGACGTCGAACATCTGTTCCAACAACAGCCTCAACGCGCTCGCAGCCGCCATGTATATGGCCACCCTCGGGGGGACCGGCATCCGGGAACTGGCCCGTCTCAACCGCGACAAGGCGCAATACCTCAAGAATGCCCTGCGGGATGCGGGCTGTCCGATCCGTTTTTCCGGTTCCACATTCAACGAATTCGTCGTCGGTTTTCCCGGAGGCTTTGATGCCATGCACCGTCATCTGCTTGACCGGAAGATCGTCGCCGGTCTGCCTTTGGGCGCCGATTATCCGGAGCTGAAGGACTACGGCCTCCTCTGCGTGACGGAAACCATCAGCCGGGAGCAGATGGACCTCCTGGTCCGGGAGGTGGCGGCATGAGCGAAGAGATCGGAACCACCGGGCTCATCCTGAACGAGCCTTTGCTCTGGGAGCGCGGGAAAAAGGGGCGCCGCGGCTTCTCGATGCCTGAAAGAGATGTTCCGTCCAGCCCATTGCCCGCGGAGATGACGGGGGACGGACCCGATTTCCCGGATCTGAGCGAAATCGAGGTGGTCCGCCATTATACCCGGCTCTCCACCTGGAATTTCGGCGTGGATACCGGCTTCTACCCTCTGGGCTCCTGCACGATGAAGTACAACCCCAAGATCAACGAAAAGCTGGCGGGTCTGCGGGGATTTGCCGGAGCCCATCCGTTGTTGCCGGCTGCTTTGTCCCAGGGGGCGCTGCAGCTGATGTTCGAGCTGGAGCGGCACCTGGCCGAAATCACCGGCTTCGATTCGGTGACGCTCCAACCGGCGGCGGGCGCTCAGGGAGAGTTGACGGGGATGCTGATCATCCATGCCTTTCATCGAAGCCAGGGGAGACAGAGGACCAAGATCCTGATCCCCGACACGGCGCACGGCACCAATCCTGCGAGTGCCGCGCTCTGCGGCTATGCCCCCGTCCCGGTACCGTCCGGTCCGGACGGCATCCTTCTCCCTGAAACCGTGGCGGCGCTGATGAATTCCGAAACGGCGGGGATCATGATCACCAACCCCAACACGCTGGGGCTGTTCGAGGAGAACATCCGCGAGATTGCCCGGATCGTCCACGAACGGGGCGGCCTCGTTTACGGCGACGGCGCAAACATGAATGCCGTGATGGGCATCGTGAAGCCGGGGGAGATCGGTGTGGACCTCCTGCATCTGAACCTCCACAAGACCTTCTCCACGCCCCATGGGGGCGGCGGGCCCGGTGCGGGACCGGTAGCCGTCCGGAAGGATCTGGCCCGTTTTCTGCCCGTTCCCCGCGTTGTCGAAAAGAACGGGCTCTACAGGTTGAGTGAGGAATTTCCCGAATCGATCGGCCGTGTGCTGGCCTTTCACGGCCATTTCGGCATTCTGCTCCGGGCATATGCCTACATCCTCAGCATGGGGCCGGACGGCTTGTTGGATGCGAGCCGGACGGCGGTTCTAAACGCCAACTACATCCGGGCAAAACTCAAAGACGTTCTCCATTTGGCCTTTGATCGTCCCTGCATGCACGAGTGCGTCTTTTCCGACCACAAACAGCAGATCCTGGGGATTACCACGCTGGAGATGGCCAAGCGATTGATGGACTACGGGTACCATCCGCCCACGATCTATTTTCCGCTCGTCGTGCATGGGGCAATCATGATCGAGCCGACGGAGACGGAAACGAAGGAGGAAATCGACGGATTCATCGAAGCGTTTCGCTCCGTGGTCCGGGAGGCTTCGGAAAATCCTGCGGTCGTCCGGGAGGCGCCGGCCCGTTGCAAGGTCAAAAGATTGGATGAGACCGCGGCCGCCCGGAACCCCCGTCTGGTCGGATAAGATAAAATATTCATCACGGAAAGGCGAACCTTATGAAGGATCTTCAGAAAGACGAACTTTGCCGACGGATGTATCGGGATCTGCTCCCGAACATCGCCGACTACGTCGCTCTCTATGCCAAGGAGCGGCCGAAGGATACGGCGATCATCGAGCACAACACCGGCGCAACGGTGACCTGGAAGCAGTTCGACACATCCGTCAATGCGTTTGCGGCCAAGCTTCTCTCCATCGGCCTGGTCAAGGGGGATATCGTCGCCACGAGCCTGCCGCTCCTCAAGGAACATATCTATCTGATCTATGCCTGCTACCGGATCGGTCTGATTATAGCCCCGCTGGATTTGCGTCTGAAGGCCGGGGAGATCATCACCTGCATGCAGAAGATGAAACCAAAGGCATACTTTTTCCTGGGGAAAACGCCGGTTGTCGATTTTCGTCCCACCATCCGAGAGGTGATGGCCGCGTGCCCCGGCATCCGTCACTGGGTGCAGTTCCAGAAAGAGGCCGACCAGATCATGGAGAGTGCGGTGGGGGTTGCCGAGTTCACGAGGGACATCAAGAAGGTCTACCTCTTGAATCTTCTTGCGGGCCGGGTGAAAAAGGCCCGTCGTCTCGTCGGCAAGCGCGATGCCTGTCTCATCATCTTCACCACCGGTTCCACCGGTTCTCCGAAACCGGCGCTTTTATGCCACGAGAATATCCTGGTCCAGTACATCGGGCTTTGTGTGGGGTTCGAGATGAAATCATCCGACCGGATGCTGATCAACCTGCCGCCTTCCCACGTCGGCTGCACGACGGAGCAGCTCGGAACGGTTCTCTTCGGCGGCGGGGTCGCGGTGATCCTCCACATCTTCGATGCAAAGCTTTCGCTGGAGGCGATCGCAAAGCACCGAGCCACCATCATCGGCCAGATTCCGGCACTTTTCAACATGGAATGGCGCCTTGCCGATTACGGGAAGCACGACCTCTCGTCACTTCGCTTCGCGATCTATGGAGGCCAGGCCGTTTCTCGAGAATTTCTGGTCAGGATGAAGGCGATGGCGCCCCGGATCGGAACGGGACTGGGGCTGACGGAAACGGCCGGTTTCTGTACCTATACGAATGTCGACGCCGACGTGGACGAATTGGCCCAGGGGATCGGCTACGATTCACCCCTTTGCCCGATCACGATCCGCGATTTCATGAAGGCGGACGGGACGGCCGGATCGGAAAAACCGCGGGGGGAGGTCGGGGAGATCTGCTTCTCCGGCCCCCAGATCTTCCTGGGCTACCTGGGAGATCCGGAAAATACGGCCAAGACGATTTCCAAGGACGGCTTCTGCTATACGGGCGATGTCGGTTTTTACGACGAGAAGGGGCTCCATTTTTCAGGCCGGGCGAAGCTTGTCATCAAACCGAAGGGATATCAGGTTTTCCCGGAGGATGTGGAAAACCATATACAGGAGAAGCTGAAAGATCGAGCCGGCATGGTCGCCATCGTCGGTGTGGAACACGAGGTTTTCAGCGAAGGGATCATGGCTTTTGTGGAAGCCAAAGAGGAGAAGGCGATTACCCCCGATGAGGTTCTTGCCGCGTGCGCGGACATCTCCGCGTATTCGCGTCCCTCTCATGTCGTGATTCTCAAACCGGGGGAGATTCCGTTGAACCGGGTCGCGAAAACCGATTACCTCAATCTTCGGGAAAGGGCGACGGCGATCGTCCGGGAACTGCGCACAGAGGGGAAATGGGACCGGAAATAAACCGGCTTCATCAATACCCCTGCACCCATGGACGACTTTCGTGTTGGTGTTCTAAAAATGCGATAGATCTCCGGCATCAAGAAGGGATCCGTCGCATGAGGGGAAGCCCGAGAGACGGCGCAAGTTGCCGGGTTTGATAGCTTCCTTTCGCTGTTTCCATCCGGAACGGGATCATATTTTTTTCATATAGATGTTAAATATCCGTTCCGCCCGTTTCTGCTTTTCAATCGCCCTCTCCAGCTCAAAATCGCAAGTCTTCATTTTTTCCAGCTGATCCTTGATTCTGAACTGCAGCATGGTATTCTCTATGGCAAAACCAATGTCCCTCAAGATAATGGCAAGGACTCTTTCATCATTTTCATCAAATAGTTGACCTTCCTTCTTGTTGGCCAGGTTCAGGATCGCTGATACGGCTCCTCCCGTAATGATGGGCATACTCAGAAATGAGGGTGAGCCATATTTGGGATCGTTTGCTTTTAATGTTCTCGGATCCTCAGAAATGTTCCGGACCAACAGGGGGCCTTTCTCCAAAAGGGTTGCCCTAACCACGGACTGATCAATGTTGATGAGGGGCTCTCTTGTCAATTCTTCACGATGTCCCCTGGCTGCACAGACGCGAAAACGATAGAGTTCAGACGCAGGGATGGGAGTGGATTTTTGGGCTGCCAGATATTTTTGGCTTGTTTCCGGTTCGACGATAAAAACGGAACCGACTTGCGCGCCGGTTACGGCCATACATTTGTCCAGCAGAAGATTCATCTGATCGTCGATACTCAAATTCACCTTGATTATTTCGGTCAGATCCCTGATCGCCGACAGTTCCGATGATCTCTGGGTCAGCTCCTCCTTGACCCGTTCCAACTTCAAAATGAGATGGTTGAGCGAGGCGGATATCTCGTGCAATTCAACGATGTCTTTTTGCATATCCACTGGAAGTGCGTTGCCCGATTCAGCCCTTTTTAAGGACATGGCGAGAAAGGAAATTTTTTCCAGGATCTGCCGAATGACGATCATGCCCGCGAGGATTAAAAAAACAATAATGACGAACAATATGACTTGGGAGTCGCCAAAACGGTAGTTTCCCTGGTAAAGAATATACAGAAAGACGGAAAGAGGCAGCGCAAATATCAACATCTCAATGAGGAAAAGCCTGTCCCGCAAGCTTTGTTTCTCAGTGTTTTTGCGTCTGAATGGGAAGAACGTCATCCCGAATCTCTCCGGTGAGCGCGCTGTCGATATGGATATAGAACGGTCAAATCCTGTTGGTTCCCTTCCATACGTCTCGCTTTAGATACCACACTCTTCAGGGATCTTCATCATTTTATTTGAGGGCGCCCCATCGCAAGACTCTCGCTGGTGACACGGACATTTTTATGCATTGTACGGGTGTCCCCATGATTCGATCAATCCACCAGCATAAGACAAAAGGTATTCCGGGGCTCCGTTTCATCCGTCAGGGTTTCAATGTGGAAACCGTTGTTCCGTGCCGTCTGAAACACATCAATGCCGCAAGCCTCCATGGACGGCCTTGCCTTGTGACGATGGTTGCATGCCTCGCCCGTAACCGACCCGCATTGGCTGCACACATCGCAGGGACCGGCCAGAAAAACAAATGCCCTGTAGTAGCCGTCTCTGAACATTTGCCCCTCCAGGTCAACCAATCCGTGCCGATATTTTCTCAAGAGTCTCTCCCTGCCGGGGTTGCATTTGGTCCTGATGTGAAGCAGCAGCGCTCTGTGATAGGAATCAAGGACCTTTCTCGTCTCTTCATGTGTGGGGGTATGGGGAGGACAGCAATAGTTGGAATCGTAACCGCCGCAGCCGAACTGACATTTCCATTTCACCCAGGGTGCCGTGACCACGCTGGAAGGTTGAATGGATTTGACGCTCGTTGCTCCGCCCGCCAATGCGCGGTCGCAGTACTTTTTCAAGTCTTTTTTCATTTTGTGCGGCACCTCCATGAGGAGGATGGCTGCGGATTTTCGCTTTATCGAGCCTTTTCCCACGGCAGATCGCCATCGTCGTAGGAAAAAGAGAGGATTTCTTTTGCCCGTTCCCAGTCCGGCACGGGAACCAGAATCCGTACCTCCCCCAGGCCATCCACGGTAATCGCATAGATCGTTCCGGCGGCTTCGTAACGAAGTCGGGTCCGAATGCCTTCGCTTTCGAGCCGCCCCGTAATGAGATTCGCTTGCGTCATTCCGGAGGCTGTGGCGACCACCTCCCAGAATTCATCACTCTCTTTGTCCATGATTCCGCTTTCTCCGGGAAAGAACATCCCGCAAAGGAACGTTGACGGTCGATTATTCGAAAATTCCCTCCAGCGCCGTTCCACAGCCGGGACAGACCGATCCGTTCAACTCCAAACATTCGATGGAAAAACCCCAGCGGCCGATCAGAAGCCGGCCACACCGCGCACAGTTCGTGTTCTCCCCGGCATCGCCGGGCAGATTCCCGCTGTATAGGTACTTCAGGCCCGCGGATCGACCGATCTGTGCCGCCCGCTGGATCGCCGCGGCCGGTGTGGGCGGCGTTCGCGTCATATGGTACTGGGGGTGGAAGCGGCTCACGTGCCATGGGGTCTCCTTCCCAAGGGAGGCCACAAAGGCGGCAAGTTCATGAAGCTCCTCTTCCCCGTCGTTCAGCCCGGGAATGAGCAGAGTCGTCACCTCGACCCAGACCCCCAGATGCTTCATCCTTTTCAATGTGTCGAGAACAGGCTCGAGCCGCGCCCCACACTGTTCGCGATAGAAGCGATCGCGGAATGACTTCAGATCGACGTTTGCCGCGTCCAGACAGGGTGCCATCCGTGAGAGCGCCTCAGGGGTCATGTAGCCGTTGGTCACGAAAACATTTTTCAGCCCCTTTTCCTTCGCCATCCCCGCGGTTTCAAGAATGAACTCCAAAAAAACCGTCGGCTCGGTGTAGGTATAGGCGATGCTTTTCGAACCGCTCCTGACGGCTTGCGCCACAATCTCGGCGGCCGTCCTTTCTCGTCCGGCAATCCGGCCCTGTTCTCTGGGCATTTGTGAAATCTCGTGGTTCTGGCAGAAGGAACATCGGAAATTGCATCCCGCCGCCGCGATCGAGAAGGATCGGGAACCGGGCAGAAAATGAAAGAAGGGTTTTTTCTCGATCGGATCGACGTTTTCGGCGAGCACGGTCCCGAAAATCAGGCTGAAGAGGGTTCCCTCCCGGTTTTCGCGGACGCCGCAAAGGCCGCGCCTTCCGGGATCGATACGGCAGCGGTGGGCGCAGAGGCCGCACCTCACCCGGTTCTCCCTTTCCTTTTCATACAAAAGCGCCTCACGAATCATTTTGGATGCTCCCATTCATCGCGGATCGCGACCATTTTTTTCTTGTATTCCCGAACGACTCCGGGCATCGGCCTGCTGCCCTCGGCGGAAAGCGGGGTGGGTTTCCGGATGATCTCCTGGATGGTCCGGAAGGAAAATGTCACCGAAAAGGTGAGGCCGAAAAAGGCGCCGAAAGGGTTGTTCATCACCGGGAGAAGTTCTTCCAACGAGGTGGCGAAGTCATACCACCCCCATGGGAGAAAGATGACGCTGCCCCATCGAATCCGAACCCCGGGGAGCTGCCGCCGGATCAAGCCGGTCAGAAATGCGAGGTGAAAGAAACGGGGCTTTGGGGAGTCCAAGGGGGAAAAGAGGCGCTGCAGGTTCCCCTGTGCGCCGATCAGGGACCAGCGGTTGATCATCCCGATGAAAATCCGGCCCCGGCAAACCCGGATGGCCTCTGCGATCGCAATCCTTGGATCGTTCGCATATTCCAAGGAATGGATCAAGGTGACCATGTCAAATTCGTTGTCGGAAAAGGGGAGATCTTCCGTCCGGCCTTCCCGGAGTTCAACCCGACTTCCAAGCCTTTGTGCGGCTTGATCGAGCAGGAAAGGAGAGGAATCGATTCCGGTAACATCACACCCTTTCCGGTGGAAGAGAGCGAGATGCTCTCCGCTCCCGCATCCGACATCGAGCAGTCTCTCCCCCGTCCGAGGCTCCGTCATGTCGAGGATGAGGCTCTTTATTCTTCCGTCGAGGTAACGGTCGGTGGCTGTCATCTTTCAGTTGTCTTCGTCGATCCCACGGTCATCATTGTTTCCCCTCTTCATCCGGGGATCATCGGTCAAGGGGCAGAGTTCCGTTGTTTTTTACCGCCAACAGGCCCGATCGCCGATCCAAATGGATTCTTCATCCGCCGATCTGCTGCATCTCCTTCATACATTTCTTGACCTGACTTTCATGGCAGGCCATTTCGTGATGCTGCGGTTTCCGGGCGATCGCTCCCTCAATCAGCGCCATCAATTCTCCATCCCCGCTACCCGATCGAAGGGGTCCTTTGAGGTCCGTTTCGTTATCGGACAAAAGGCAGGCCCGAAGCTGGCCGTCAGCGGTCAGGCGGAGACGATTGCAGGAGCGGCAGAAGTGGCTGCTGATCGGACTGATGAAACCGATCTCCCCCATCCCCCCTTTCATTCGGTACATGCGGGCCGGCCCGTCATTCCCGTTTCCGCGGCTGTTGACCGGTTCGAGCGGTCCGAGGGTCTCGATCCGTTCCCGGACGAATGCATTGGAAAGATAAAGGCCGTCATTCTCGATCCCTGCATGTCCCAGCGGCATCAGCTCGATGAAACGGATCTGATACGGATGCTCCAGCGTCAAACGTGCAAAGTCCAGAATCTCGTCGTCGTTAAACCCCTTGATGGCCACAATGTTGATCTTGATCGGAGAGAATCCGATTTCCCGCACCTTCATGATCCCCCGCAGAACGGCGCGGATATCTCCTCCGCGGGTGATCCGGGCGTACTTTTCAGCGTCGAGGGAATCGAGGCTGATATTGATCCGCCGAATTCCCGCCCGGAAGAGACTTTCCGCAAAGTCTTCGAGAAGGATGCCGTTCGTTGTCAGGCTGATGTCCGTCAATTCCGAGATCGTATGCAACGAGGCTGCGAATTGTACGAGGCCCCGACGGACCAAAGGCTCGCCTCCGGTGATTCGGACTTTCGTAATCCCTGTCTTTGCGGCAATCCGGATGATCCGGTGGATCTCTTCATAGCGAAGAATGTCGTCGTGACCGATCCGCGACAGTCCCTCCTTCGGCATGCAGTATGTGCAGCGGAGATTGCACCGGTCGGTGATGGAAACACGCAAATAATTGATATTACGCTCATAGGGATCGAACACGGGTCATGGGTATCCTTTCTACATCCGGGTCGCTAAAATTGGCCTTCGTTCCGCCGTTCCACAGGGACCTCCTGTCATAAAGCAGCCAGAGCCGGCTATTTTGTAACACAGATTCCAGGCGGTGACAATGATTCTCCCTCCGCTCGTTTCCCGCACATTTCCTGCTTGACACCCCGGATTTTCTCGACTAAGGATCAAACCTCATGCGACGGCCGACGGGCCGGATGTACGCCTCGCCGGTGAGGGAAGGCGTCATGCGGGTTGGAGAAGAAGCTACATGAAAAAGATACCGATCACCAGGGGCGGATTTGCAAAGTTGAAGCGGGAACTGGAGATTCTGAAAACCGTTTCCATACCCCAGAACATCAAGGAAATTGAGATTGCACGGGGACATGGGGATCTGTCGGAGAACGCCGAATATACGGCGGCGAAGGAGAGGCAGTCCTATCTTCACGGCAGGATGCAGGAACTGGAAAACAACCTGGCAATGTCCAATGTCATCGATCTGAAGAACCTGACCTGCGAGAAGGTTGTTTTCGGAACCATGGTTGCGATCGAGGAGATCGGGACCGGCAAGGGGATCACCTACCAGCTCGTCGGCCCTCTGGAATCGGACCTGACGAAGAACCGGATTTCGGTTACCTCGCCGATCGGCCGGGCGTTGATCGGCAAAAGCGTGGGTGACGAAGTGAGTGTCAGCACCCCGGGCGGCATCCGGGAATTTGAGATTGTCGAAATATCCGTGCAGCCAGAGGATTAATCAGGCTTTCCCGGAAACGTTCAGCCGGGTCACCGCTCGCAGCAATGCCAGTTTTGCTTTCTCGAAATCGGCATCCTCTTTCGACAGCTTCGCCATCTTTCCTTCGGCCCGTTCCCTGGCCCGACGCGCCCTTTCGACGTCGATCTCGTCCGCTCTTTCCGCGGTTTCCACGAGAACCGTAACCTTGGAAGCCGTAACCTCAACGTATCCGGTGTTCACCGCAAATCGGGTCTTTTTGTGATCCCGGACAAAGGCGAGTTCCCCGACATCGACCGAGCTCAGCAGCGAGGCATGGCCGCGAAGCACGCCGAACTCTCCCTCCGTGCCCGGGATGGTCACCTCTTCGACAACGCCGTTGAAAACCACCCTCTCGGGTGTCACGATCTCCAGTGTCAATTCGTCAGCCATCAGAGCCCCCGGCTATTCGGCGAGTTTCTTCGCCTTCTCCACAACCTCGTCGATGCCGCCGACCATGTAAAAGGCCTGTTCCGGCAGATCGTCGTGTTTCCCTTCCAGGATCTCCTTGAAACCCCGAACCGTGTCGGCCACAGTGACAAACTTGCCCTCGGTGCCGGTGAACTGGGCGGCCACGAAGAAGGGCTGGGAAAGGAAGCGCTGGATCTTCCTCGCCCGGCTCACGGTGAGTTTGTCCTCTTCCGAGAGTTCATCCATGCCGAGGATCGCGATGATGTCCTGGAGGTCCTTGTACTTCTGAAGCGTGACCTGCACCTGTCGCGCCACCTGGTAATGCTCCACGCCCAGCACATTCGGGTCCAGGATTCGGGAGGTCGAATCCAGCGGGTCCACCGCGGGATATATGCCGAGTTCCGCAATCGGCCGGGAGAGAACGACGGTCCCGTCAAGATGGGCAAAGGTCGTTGCCGGCGCCGGATCCGTCAGGTCGTCGGCGGGAACGTAGACGCATTGAACGGCCGTGATGGACCCTTTGTTCGTCGAGGTGATTCTCTCCTGCAGTTCCCCGAGGTCGGTCGCCAGCGTCGGCTGATAACCGACCGCGGAGGGCATGCGGCCCAGAAGGGCGGAGACCTCGGAACCGGCCTGCGTGAAACGGAAAATGTTGTCGATGAACAAAAGCACGTCCTGCCCTTCCACATCCCGGAAATATTCGGCCGCCGCCAGGGCCGTCAGGGAAACGCGGGCCCGTGCGCCGGGCGGTTCGGTCATCTGACCATAGATCAGGGCGGCCTGTTTGATGACCCCTGAAGCCTTCATCTCGAGATAGAGGTCGTTCCCTTCGCGGGTCCGCTCTCCCACGCCGGCAAATACCGAAATGCCGCCGTGGTGCAGAGCGATATTGTGGATCATCTCCATCATGACGACTGTCTTGCCGACGCCGGCGCCGCCGAACATTCCCATTTTGCCGCCTCTGGGAAACGGGACGAGAAGGTCAATCACCTTGACCCCGGTTTCCAAAACGTGGACGGAGGTGTCCTGTTCAAGGAATGTGGGTGCCTCACGATGAATAGGCATGGTATGTTTCGCATCGATCGGACCGAGTCCGTCGACCGGCCGACCCACCACGTTCAGGATCCGCCCGAGACATTCCGGCCCGACGGGCACGCTGATCGGTTCCCCGAGGTCCTTGGCCTTCATCCCGCGAACCAGACCATCGGTGATGTCCATGGCGATGCAACGCACGACGTTGTCTCCCAGGTGCTGGGCAACCTCCACGATCAGATTGTCCTCGACGTCATTGATCGTGGGATTGGTGATGGCGATTGCGTTCATGATTCTGGGGAGTTGTCCCTCCTCGAACGCTACGTCGACGACCGGTCCGATGACCTGTACAAGCCTTCCAATGTTCATACCCGTCTCCTTCAATGATCGAAGTGGCGCCGGCTTTGCAGCCGGCTGCCCCTATGCCTCATCCCTTGGCCAGCGCCTCGGTTCCGCCGACGATGTCCATCAGCTCGGCGGTAATCGCCGACTGACGGACCTTGTTGTATTTCAGCGTCAGGCTCTGAATCAGATCCTCGCAATTCCGGGTGGCGTTGTCCATCGCCGCCATCCGCGCTCCGTTCTCGCCGGCGGAGGTTTCCACCAGTGCGCGATAGATCAATACATGGACGTACATCGGCAGCAGCTTCTCCAGGAGGGCCTCTTCGGAAGGTTCGTAGAGGTAGTCGAGCCGCTTGTCCGGCTCGATCTCTTCCTCCCGCCCAATGGAGGGGAGGGGGAAGAGGCGGACCGCAGATGGGCGCTGAATCGATACATTGACAAACTCGTTATACAGCAAATAGAGCTCATCATATTCTTCCCCGATGAACGGCGGAATGACGTCTCCGGAGATCTTCACGGCGAGGCTCATGTTGAATTTGCCAAAGACGTCGGCCCGCGGGTGGATGGTTTTCATTTTTTTCCGGAAGAAATCGCGCCCCTTCCGGCCGACGGGGATCAGCTCCACTTCGCGGCCTTCCCGCACCTTCTCCTTGACGAACCGTTCGGTCGCCTTGATCAGGTTGTTGTTGAACCCTCCACAGAGACCCCGGTCGGAGGTCATGCAGATCACGCGGATCCTCTTGGGTTCGCGGACCGCCAACAGCGGGTGGCTCCGGGCATCCACCCGGAGTGCGAGGCTGTTCAAAACCTCCATGAACTTCACGGCGTACGGCCGGAAATTCTCCATGCGCATCTGGGCGGCCTTGAACTTCGAGGCCGCCACCATATTCATCGCCCGGGTGATCTGCCTGGTTTTCTGAACAGCAGTGATCTTTCGTTTAATGTCTTTAAGTGCCGCCATTCACACCTGACCCCCTGATTCCCTACTCTGTTCCCGCCGCACTTTACTCGGCGACATAAACCGAATCGAATTCGGTCAGCACATCACGAAGCTTTTTGTCGAGCTCGGATCCGATGACCTTCTTTTCGTCGATCTCCTTCATGATCTCCGGATACTTTGCCTTGACGAAGGCCAAAAGCTGCGGTTCATAATTTTTAAGTTTGTCCACGGGATACTTGTCGAGGAAACCCCGGGTGCCCGCAAAAAGGATGACCACCTCCTCACCGAGCGACATCGGTGTAAACTGCGGCTGCTTGAGGATTTCAACGAGTCGGATGCCGCGGTCGAGTTGTGCCTGCGTGGCCTTGTCCAGATCGGAACCGAACTGGGCGAAAGCGGCCAACTCGCGGTACTGTGCAAGATCCAGCTTCAGCGTTCCGGCAACCTGTTTCATGGCCTTCACCTGAGCCGCGCCACCCACGCGGGAGACCGAAAGCCCCACATTGATGGCCGGCCGGATGCCGGAAAAGAAGAGAGAAGGCTCCAGGTAGACCTGGCCGTCGGTGATCGAAATCACGTTGGTCGGAATATACGCGGAGACGTCGCCGGCCTGTGTTTCGATGATGGGAAGCGCAGTGAGCGATCCGCCGCCCAACTCCTTGCTCACGCGGGCGGAGCGCTCCAGGAGGCGCGAATGGTTGTAGAAGATGTCTCCGGGGAAAGCCTCTCGTCCCGGCGGACGCCGCAGCAGCAGGGAGATCTGGCGATAGGCCACGGCCTGTTTGGAAAGGTCATCGTAGATGATCAGCGCGTCCTGGGCTTTGTCCCGGAAGTATTCGCCGATGCTGCACCCGGCATACGCCGCGATGTACTGCAGGGTGGCCGGATCACTGGCGCAGGCGGCGACGACACAGGTGTAGGACATGGCGTCATGCTTTCTGAGGTTCTCGACCACCTGAGCGACGGTCGATTTTTTCTGTCCGATCGCGACATAGATGCATTTCACGCCCGTGTCCTTCTGACGGATGATCGCGTCGATGCCGATGGCGGTCTTGCCGATTTGCCGATCGCCGATAATCAGTTCGCGCTGGCCGCGGCCGATGGGGGTCATGGCATCGATCGCCTTAAGGCCCGTGTACAGCGGCTCGTTGACCGGTTGGCGGAAAACCACGCCGGGGGCGATCATTTCGATCCGGCGATATTCCGTGGCCTCGATGGGGCCCTTGCCGTCCAGGGGTGCGCCGGTGGCATCGATGACCCGACCGAGAACGGCCTCGCCCACGGGGATCTGAGCGATCTTTCCGGTTCGCTTCACGATGTCGCCTTCCTTGATGTGGGTCACCTCCCCAAGGACCGCGACACCGACGTTGTCCGTCTCCAGGTTGAGGACCATCCCGAGGATTCCCCCTGGGAATTCAAGCAGTTCCATCGCCATGGCGTTCTCCACACCATAAACCCGTGCAATGCCGTCGCCGACGGAGAGGACCGTGCCCGTTTCGCTGATATCCAGCTTCTTCTCATACTCCTTGATCTGTCTGGATATGATCTCGCTGATTTCCTCTGCCTTGATGGTTTCCATGCCCTATATTTCCTCCCCCAAGAGATTCCTGATGTTGTTTAATTGCGCCCTGATGCTTCCATCATACAGCGTATCGCCGACCCGGACGACAATGCCGCCGATCAGGGAAGGCTCCTCGAGAACAGTCATCTCGACCTCCTTGCCGGTCAGCTCTTCAAGGCCGCTCTGCAGGCGCCGGGAAAGCTCGCCGCTCAGTGGCAAAGCCGTCTTCACCGTTACCCGGGCCTTTTTTAGCGCGTTGTCCATCAATTCTCGGTAGCAGCGTTCGATATCCGGAAGAATTTCAATGCGGCGTTTGTCGGCCAGCAGCTTCAAAAAGTTGGCGGTCAGAGGGGATATACGGATCTTTTCCAGGACGGATTCCACGACCGCTTTCTTGTCCGGCTGAGCGAAGATCGGATTGGCCAAAAATTCCTCAAGGCTTTTGTTTTCCCTGAGAACGGCGGAAAACCGGCCCAGCTCACGGTAATATTCCTCGTAGCGCTTTTCCTCACCGGCGATCTCGAAAAAAGCCCGAGCATAGCGTTTTGCGATAGTGCTGCTGATCAATTCTTTTTCACCACCTTTTCGATGTAGTCCTTGACCAGGGCCTCGTGATCGTTCTCACGGATGTTTTTTCGAAGAAGTTCTTCCGCCATCTGTGTGGAGAGGCGGACCGCCTCAACGCGGAGCTCCCGACTCGCCTTTTTGAACTCCTGTTCCATCCGCGTCTCCGTGTCTTCTTTTATTTTTTTTGCGGCATTTCGTGCATCCTCGATCATCTTTTCCTTCTCGGCAAGCCCCTGTGCCTGGATGATCTGTCGGATTTGATCAATTTCGCCTGTCGCCTTATCGAGTTTTTCATTGTATTCGCTGAACTTCCGTTCCGCTTCCTTGCGGGCGTTTACAGCCTCGGCAAGGGCGGAACGGATTCCCTCGCGCCGTGCGGACAGAAAGGATCTGATCTTACCGGCCAAGAGCCAGTAGAGAACGCCGACCAGAATAAGGAAGTTCACCACACGCCAGGTAAAATCAAACCAGTTCGGCCCCTCGTGACCCCCTCCGCCGGAGGCATATGCCGTCGTCATCGTCAGGAAAGGCAAGAACAGACCGGTTAAAAAAATGACCCGGACCTGTTGAATGTTTCCCATTATCCAATACTCCTTCCCAAAATCTTTTCCGCAATTTCAACCGAGAGCTGTCGGGAATGATCGGCCAGGATCTTGTTGGCAGCATCGATCTCTACAGCCATTTTGGTCTGAAACCGTTCCATCATCCCGGGGATTTCTGCCCTGACGGCATCGGTGACGGACCGGGCCTCTTCGGCACCCTGCCGGATAATCTCGTTTTTCTGTTCGATCGCTGCGGTCTTGGCCTGACGGAGCTTCTCCTCGTAAGCCGTCATCTTTTCCTCAACGGTGGTCTGGAGACGCTTGATTTCCGTTTCGGACTCTTCAAATTGCTTTTTTCGTTTTTCAATTAAGCCGAGAATCGGTTTGAAGAGAAGAAGATTCAGAATGAAGATCAACAGGAGGAAATTGATGATTTGGATTCCTAAGGAATAATCGAGACTGACCACTGCCCGTCACCTCACAAAAGAGATCCGTTCCGAAAAAAACCGGATGGGATGAGAACATAACCTCGTATGCCCGCATCCAAATCTTTTACTGAAATGAAAGTTCTGCTGAGCCTGTCCAGGGAGATTTGTCTGCTGATATCGATCCGCTCGATTGACGTTCACCCGAAACCCCTAAAACGTTCCCACGGAAATTCCGTTTGCCGGAGCAACCCTTCCAGATGTCAATAAATCAGCAACGGACTGGATATGAATTTAAGATCTTCGGCTGGTTCCTGTAAGAACCGCCTGAACTTTCCCCTTTGAATTCAAGAGGATGTACGGAACAGATTCGGTCCGGTCACTACAGTCAGAAAGTAAACTGCGGTCAGTATATGACCGCGGGTCACCATCTGTGGCAAAGTCTCTATCTCATTCCCTGCATACTGTCAAGAGAAAAGACTGCCATGAATTTTCCCCAGCCCCGACCGCGGGTATGCGGCCTATTTGTAAAATCGAATCCCGCAGTAGGCATTGAAGATTTCTCCCGATCGAAAATGCCGGTTTGAATCATCTCTTGTCCGCGGTTTCGAAGTTGCCCAGAAGGAGGCCTTGCTTTTCGGCTTCGTTGCGGGTCATACGGCAGTTTCCTTCAAAGAAAGCCCCTTCTTCAACGGAAAAGACGGGCGTGTTGAGATCCCCCAACAGCTTGCCCGTCGAGTAGATCCGGACCTGCTTCTTGACATCGATCTGTCCGCGGATCTCGCCGCTGATCATGACGCTGTCCACACGGATATCGGCCTCGAGCTCGGCGCCTTCACCGATCACCAGCGTGCCGTTGCCATAGATTTGTCCCTTGAAATCCCCATCAATCCGCACCGAACCGTTGAACATCAGCTTGCCGTTGAACTCAGCGCCTTTCCCCAGAAAGGCTCTGACCTCCTCCTCTTCCTTCTTGATCTTTTTGCCCAACATGACATTTCTCCTTTCGGATCGTTTTCAGGACGATTGAAGAATGAATCTGCGAACGCTGATGTTCATCAGCAGACCGATTGCCGTCATCAGAACCACCATCGACGAGCCGCCGTAGCTGAGAAAGGGCAGCGGAATCCCCACGACGGGAAGAATTCCCAAGACCATTCCGATATTGATGAACACCTCCCAGAAAATCAGCATGGTGATCCCCAGGGCAATCAGCGCCCCAAGATAGTCCTTGGAATGGAACATGATCTTCAGTCCCCACAGAATCAGGAAAAGAAACATGGTCAGCAGGACGATGCATCCCAGGAAACCCCACTCCTCGGCAAAAACGGAGAAGACAAAATCGGTTTGCTGCTCGGGAAGAAATTTGAGTTGGGTTTGGGACCCTTTTAAAAATCCCTTTCCGAAGACCCCTCCCGAACCTACGGCAATCATCGATTGGATGATGTGGTATCCCGAACCCAGCGGATCCCGATCGGGACTGAAGAAGGTCAGAATTCGCTCCCGCTGGTAATCTTTGAGAAAATGCCAGCTGATCGGAATCAGGATGCCCGCCCCGGCTGCGCCGACCCACACCAGCTTCCAGTCCAGCCCGACATAGAAAACCATCGAAAAAAAAACGATGAGCAGGATCAGCCCCGTTCCCAGGTCGGGCTGTTTGAGGATCAGCAGAAACGGGATGAGGACGATCAGAAGGGGGATGAACAGTTCGGTCAAACGATGTTCTCGGATGGGTTGACGATGGTCGAAGTATTTGGCCAGCGCGAGGATGACCGTGAGCTTGACCAGTTCGGATGGCTGCAAGGTGAAACCGCCAATGACGATCCATCGCTGAGATCCTCGGGTCGCATAACCGGCGACAAAGACCACGAGAAGAAGAATAATGGAAATGCCGTAAAGGATGTACGCGTGACGGTTGAGAAAACGATAATCGATGAAGAAGGCCATGGCCATTCCCGCCATGCCGATCAGGATCCACTGCAGTTGTTTGATATAAAATGGCGTCTGGCGGGTATCACTGACACTGAAGCCGGCGCTGTATATGTTCAGCAGACCTATGCCGCTGATGACGAGAACCAGAATCAGGAGCGTCCAGTCGAAGTTCAGGAAAAGGCGGCGGTCCAATTTGATCATGATGGATGTCTCTCCCGAACGTTCGCGACTTCCTGCATTTGCGGCGTGGTCCTTGGAACCTGTTTCTTTGCAAAGAAGGCTTCAATCACCTTCCGGGCGATGGGTGCAGCCGCCGAACCGCCATGGCCGGCATGTTCCAGTATGACCGCGACCACAATTTCCGGATTTCCATAAGGTGCAAAACAGACGAAGAGGGCATGGTCCCCCAGGTTGCCGGACACTTGCCTCATCTTGCGGGCTTTTGAATCCTGGGGAAGTCCGATCACCTGCGCAGTCCCTGTCTTTCCGCAGACATCCTGTTCTTTCCTCTTTAGAATATATCCGGTTCCCCCTTTTTCATTCACCACCCCCCACAATGCCTGGTTGATGATCTGAATATTTTGGGGGCTGACCGACAAGACGCCCTGTTTTTCCGGTTCGTAAACCTTGATGACGGCGCGGTCCGGGGTTTCAATCTGTTTGATGAGACGGGGGCGGTAAAGGTTGCCTCCGTTCGCCAGAACCGCATAGACATTGGCGAGCTGGATCGGCGTGACAAGATTGAATCCCTGTCCGATGGCGAGGGAGATCGTTTCACCGGCCTGCCAGGCCTGTCGAAAACGGGCCAACTTCCAGTCTTTTGTCGGGATCAGCCCCCCCTTTTCACGGGGGAGGTCGATTCCAAGGGGAGAACCGAGTCCGAAGGCCCTGGCATAGGAGGCGATCCGGTCCGCACCGAGCCTCTTCCCCAGATTATAGAAATAGACATCACAGGATTCCACGATTGCGCGATGAAGATCGACATTGCCGTGACCTTTTTCCTGCCAGCAGCGGAAGACTCGATCCCCTAACTTGAAGGTGCCGTTGCAGTAAAAGGTTGTCTCGGGTGTGATCAGCCCTTCCTCGAGCGCGGCCATTGCCACGATGGGCTTGTAAGTCGAACCGGGAGGATACTGCCCCGAGATCGACCGATTTTCCATGGGATGCTTGGGATGATTCGAAAGGCTCTCCCAATCATCGCGGGAAATTCCTCCATTGAAAAGATTCGGATCGAACGAAGGTGAGCTGACCAGCGCGAGCACGGAACCGTTCCGGGGATCCAGGACAACCACCGCGCCGGCACGGTTGTCCATGGCCGACCATGCCGCCTTCTGGAGCTCGGAATCGATGGTCAGAACAACATTGCCGCCCGGTGTCGCCGGTATTCGGCCGAGAGAGCGGATCGTTTTACCGGTTACGTTGACTTCCACCTGCTCGGCGCCGCTTTTCCCCCGAAGGTGAGAATCCAGGAATTTCTCGATACCGAATTTGCCTACAATGTCGCCCGCCGTCAGCTTGTCGGCGGCGTCCCGGTCCAATTCTTCACGGCTCACTTCCCCTGTAAAGCCGATGATCTGCGCCGTCATTTCCCCGTTCAGGTGTTGCCGGGCAGGGGAAACCTCTGTCATCACACCCGGAAGGTCCAGAGCGTGGGTTTCCACCAAGGCAAGCTTTTCCATGCTGATATTCCGTTCGAGGAGAACGGGTACAAACGGTTTCACGTGTCCGGAGGAGAGCGGGGGGGAGGGAAATGTCAAGGAACGCTCCGTATAGAGCCGTTTGATTTTGTCGGTCACCTGACGTATGTCATTTGTCCGGTTGGGGACGAAGACGATGTCGAAGGCCGGCTGATTATCTACAAGAATCCGTTTTTCATTGTCCATGATCAGACCGCGCATCGGTTTGATTTTGCGCAGCCGGACACTGTTGTTTTCAGAGCGTTGCCGGAGTTCCTCCCCATTGATGACCTGCAGGTACCATAGTCGCGCCACAAGAAGCACCAGCGCAAGCGTTACAATCGTAAACAGGATTCTGATTTTAGGACGAAACCGACCCGGCTCATATCCGTCGAGACGGCTGCCGATCTTCCACATTCAACAATACCTCGAAGCGTTGAAATAGATTGAAGAGAATGGGGCTAAGGAGTCCGAGCACCAAAGCCTGTGGAACAAAAAACGTCGGCATCTCATGAAGGAGATTCGAGCCGAAAAAAAAACGGTAGATGAGAATGATCATCATGCCTTTCAGAAGTGTGCAGAATGCCGTAAAAAATGCGATCAAGCTCGGTTTGCCGGCGTAAACTCTTTCCCCGACAATCATGGAACAGCCATAGATGACCATATACAGAAACAGATGACATCCGAAGACCGTGCTGGTCAGACAATCCATGAAGAAGCCGAGCAAAAACGACAATATGTCCCCGCGAAAGGCATCGAGGTGAAATCCCGCATAGATGACGACGATGATGGAGATTTCCATCCCGATCCATCCAAAGGAAAATAGATCCAGAATCGTGACCTGAAGGATCACCAACAGAAACAGCAGCACGGGTGAAAAAAGATAAAAGGTCATTTTTCGTTCCCTGTTTCCGGAATCAGTGCCAGGACCTCTTCCAACTTTTCGATATTGACCGCCGGCGCCACATCAATTTTTTGAAAAAGGCCGTCTCCCGCCCGGGTGGCGCCTGTGACCACGCCGAGCATCAATCCCTTTGGAAATATACCGGTCAGACCGGAGGACAAAACCACATCTCCCGGCAGGACTTCTTCCGCCCGCGAGATGTATTTCAGGAGGCATCCCGCCGATCCTGCACCCTGGAGAATTCCCTGGGCACGGCTCCTTTGAATCATCCCGTCGATATTGCTGTTCCCGTCCGTCAGAAGCAGAACCTGAGAGGCATGCCAGGCGGTTTCGATAATCCGTCCCACCACCCCTTGATCGGACAGAACAGGAAACCCTACCCTTAAACCCTCCGCGGTTCCCTTGTTGATCAGGATTGTCTTGAACAGGGAGGCGCGGCTGTGGTCGACCACCCTTGCCGTCACGGCCTTTTTGGACAGCCCTTCTTTCAGGTCAAGGATTTTTCGAAGGCGCATCCCTTCGAGGTACCCTTCCCGGTAACGGTTGAGTTGCTCGCTCAAGGCTGCGTTTTGCCTTTGCAGTCGCCTGTTTTCATCCTCGATACCGACGAGAAAGATATACCTCTTCCAGGCATCATCCACGGCCCGAATGGTCTTGTTGACGGCACCTTCCACCGGAACCGCCGCTTCCAGAATCATTTTTCTCAGAAAGCCGGTTTCGGACAGCCTGACAGCGCTGTAGGAGAGGACAACCAGGGAAAGGAGCAATAAAAACGCTACCACGACAAGGGGGAGGTATTTCCTGGGGATCAGCATCTTTCAGCCACAAACAATGACGCAGGACCTCAGACCTGAAACGTGACCTCTTTGAGAACATCCAACTGGTCCAGTGCGATACCGGCACCCCTGGCGACGGTGGATAGGGGATCATCTGCAACCGTAATGGGGAGACCCGTCTCCGCCCGGATCAACAAATCAATGTTCCGGAGCAGGGCGCCCCCTCCGGTGAGCACAATGCCGCGGTCGACAATGTCGCCGGCAAGTTCCGGCGGCGCATTCTCCAAGGCATCCTTGATGGCGTCCACAATAAGGTTGACCGGTTCCGTGATTGCATCGCGGATTTCATCGGAATTGATCTCCACGATTTTCGGAATGCCGGAAATCAGATCCCGCCCTTTGACCTCCATCTTAATAGGCTCATTGTTGGCATCGGGGTAGGCGTTGCCGAGAGTCGTTTTGATGATTTCCCCCGACCGTTCCCCGATCAAAAGGCTGTATTTTCGTTTCAAATACTGGACGATCTCTTCGTCGATCTTGTCTCCGGCAACCCGGACGGATTTTGAATAGACAATTCCGGCCAGAGAGATGACCGCCACTTCCGTGGTTCCTCCGCCAATGTCCACAACCATTGAACTGATCGGTTCGGTAATGGGGAGACCCGCACCGATTGCCGCCGCCATCGGTTCTTCGATGAGATAAATTTCTCTGGCTCCGGCCGATTCAACCGTTTCCCGGACGGCTCGTCTTTCCACCTGGGTGATCCCGGAAGGAATCGATACGATAATCCGGGGTCGGACCAAGGCACGTCGGTTGTGGACACTGAGGATGAAGTGCCGAAGCATCGCTTCCGTAATGTCAAAGTCGGCGATCACCCCATCCCTCATAGGCCGGATGGCAACGATATTGCCCGGCGTTCGCCCAAGCATCTTTTTGGCTTCCGTGCCGACCGCCAAGACCTTCTTTTCCCCTTTGGCATTCTTATGGACGGCAACGACCGAGGGTTCATTGAGAACAATGCCTTTTCCTCTGACATACACGAGTGTGTTGGCCGTCCCCAGATCAATCGCCAGATCGTTGGAAAACTTCCCTAAAATAAAATCAAAAATCAAGTTCGTCCCCTCCTATGTGGTCCAGAAAATGACATGCGCAATGAAATGAAAGGATGCTCGCGCTGGAATGCTTATCTATATCGTATTTTATGGCCGGGATCAATCCATTTTTTCTAAAAAATCATTGCATTTTCATAATGACTATACTACTAAGCCCGACATTGACGGAACGCCGCGGCGTGTCGCTGCCGATGATGAGTCAGCCCGGCGGTTTCGGGTCGATTCGTTTTCTTTTGTTAAACGGTTGTCATCAAAAATGGGAGAAAAGTGATGTTGCTCAACCTCATGCGAAAGCACGCCAGAAACTGGCTCATGAAGATCATCCTGGGGATCATCGTGGTTGTCTTCATCTTCTACTTCGGGTCGATGGGCGGGAGTCAGAGGGCGGAGCGGATCGCCATGATCGACGGCAAACCGATCGTCTACGTGGATTTTCAGAGGGAATACCAGAATCTGCTGGACATGTATCGACAGCGCCTGGGTCGGGAGTTGACGGAAGAGGTGATCAAAACGCTAAACCTCAAACAGCAGGCGCTGGACAACCTGATCAACCAGTCGGTGATTGTAAAGAAGGCGGAGGAGATGAAGATCCGAGTGACCGACGAGGATGTCAAGGCGGCAATTTTGGCCTATCCCGCGTTTCAGAGAAACGGGGTTTTCGACGAAAGAATTTATCAGCAAACCCTCAGGACAAACAAGATGTCTCCGGAAGAGTTCGAAGATCTCCAGAAGAAAATGTTGATTACACTCAAGGTGGAGGATCTGATCCAGGAAGGGGTGAGGGTGTCGGAACGGGAAATTCACGACCTCTACGTGATGCAGAACGAGAAAATCAATGTTCATTTCGTTCAGATTTCCCCTCAAGCTGTTATTGCCCGAGTCAAGCCTGACCCGGCCGATCTGGAGGCTTTTGTAAAGGCACACGAAGGGCTGTTTCGTGTCCCCGAACAGGTTCAGCTCAAATACTTGAAGTTCATGGCGGTGGATTACGCCCCAAATGCGCAGATATCCGATGCGGAGATCAGCGATTATTATGAGCGGAACAAGGGTCAATGGAAGAAAGGCGACACAACGCAACCGCTTGACGAGGTTCGGGAGAGGATCATTGTGGCGTTGAAGCAGATCAGTGGGATGTCCTTGGCCTCTGACGAGGCCAAGAAGGCTCACGACACCATTTACCAAGAGGAAAACTTCGATGCCTATGCAGCACAGAAAAAGCTGGTTGTTCATAGGACCAGACTTTTCCGGATCAACGACGCCCCGCCGGAATTCAAATCGATCGCGGATTTTTCGAAGATCGTGTCAGGCCTGGAGCCCAAAGAGATGAGTCGAGTGCTGCAGGGGGAGAAGGGATATTATCTGGTTCAATTGGAGACGCGCAAGGCCCCCTATTTGCCGAGCCTGAAGGAGATTGAGGCCGATGCGGAAATGCAGTATCGGGAAACGGAAGCAAAGCGATTGGCGAAGAAGGAGGCGGATGAGCTGCTGGCCCGCCTGAAAAAGGGCGAAACCCTGTCGGCCGTGGCCGGGGAAAAGGGTCTGAAGATCACGGAGTCGGGTCTATTCCAACCCGGGGGCGCCGTCCCCAAGCTGGGTTCCTCCCCGGAGCTGACGGAGGCGCTTTTTCAGCTCTCCGAAAAGAAACCTTATCCGGAACAGACCTACGCCGTTGACGGAAATTACGTGATCCTGCGGCTGCAGGAAAAGAGCAAAGCAGATGAAAAAGAGTTTGCCGCCCAGAAAGCAGCGATCACAAACTACCTGACCAGATCGAAAAAGACGGAAGCCATCAAGGCTTGGATCGAGGGAAGCAAGGCTGCCCTGATCAAGGAAGGGCGGCTCATATTCACGCGCGACCTCAAGGATCTGTAAAAAAAACCCGGACCAGCGGAAATTACGGGTCCGGGCAAATGAAGCGATCGGGCTTCGTGTCCACGCTCGATGGAGTTTATCGTTTGGACTTCAGGATATCGCGAATTTCCGAAAGCAACGTCTCCTCTTTGGAGGGAGCCGGCGGAGCCGAAGGAGCCGATTCCTCTTTTCGTTTCATTGCGTTGACGGCCTTGACCAGCAGAAAGATCACAAAGGCTACGATCACGAAATCAACAAGCGCCTGGATGAATTTGCCGTAAGCAATGACCACGGCCGCCGGATCGCCTGCCACCCCTTTCAAAACGATGGCAAGCTTGCTGAAGTCAATGCCTCCGACCAACAGACCGATGGGCGGCATGATCACATCGCTGACCGCGGACGAAACGATCTTGCCGAATGCGACTCCGATGATAATGCCCACGGCCATGTCCACAACATTTCCTTTAACCGCGAACTCCTTGAATTCCTTTAACATGCTCATATAACCCCCCTCTCTTCGTTGCCCTATCTTGCGATGTCGATTTAAGCCCGCGTTGCCTTTCTTTTCCTTTCCCAAATCTGCCGCACTGTTTTTTTGGTTTATCACCGTGTTTAAAAACATTGTCAAGCGTTTTCATAGCCTATCTGTGAAGATCGTCATAAAGCCTTTCAACGTCGAATCTGCTCGTCTTCATCCATGTTCGCTGCCATTCTGATGGGATATGCCTGACCCCCGATAGATGAGGCCGAAAAACTCCGGATTTTTTGACGGGATTCATGTCAACAAGAAAAAGGGGTTAACGGACCTTATTAACCCCTTTAATCGATTTGGTGGAGCTGGCGAGGATCGAACTCGCGGCCTCTTGAATGCCATTCAAGCGCTCTCCCAGCTGAGCTACAGCCCCACGGCGTCGCGCGGCGCGGCCTGCGCAGGGCCGACCATCGCCGCAGGCGACATTATCCCCGCCCGCCCGGGGGAAGTCAATTGCTTTCAAGCTCTGCATCGGATATACTCCTCCCGAAACGCGTCCGAACCGGGCGCGGAGAGGGGCGGCAATGGGAATGACCATCGTCGAGAAGATCCTCGCGGCGCACGCGGGGAAGGGGTCGGTATCGCCGGGCGAGATCGTGATGGCCTCGGTGGACATCGCCCTCGGCAACGACATCACCGCCCCGATCGCGATCCAAGAGTTCAGGGAGGCGGGCGCCCGGCGCGTCTTCGACCCGGCGCGCGTCGTCCTCGTGGCCGACCATTTCACCCCCAACAAGGACATCAAGTCGGCCGAGCATGCGAAGCTCCTCAGGGAGTTCGCCCGGGAACAGGGGCTCACGCACTACTTCGACGTGGGCCGCGCCGGGATCGAGCACGCCCTCCTCCCCGAGAAGGGGATCGTCGTCCCCGGCGACCTCGTGATCGGCGCAGACAGCCACACCTGCACCTACGGGGCGCTCGGCGCCTTCGCGACGGGGGTCGGGAGCACCGATCTCGCCGCGGCAATGGCGACCGGGGAGGTGTGGCTGCGGGTGCCGAACTCCATCCGGTTCGTCTACCGGGGGGCGCTGCGAAGGTGGGTGGGGGGCAAGGATCTGATCCTCCGCACGATCGGCGAGGTGGGGGTCGACGGGGCGCTCTACCGGGCGATGGAGTTCTGCGGCGAGACGATCGAGGCGCTCCCGATGCACGACCGGATCTCCATCTGCAACATGGCGATCGAGGCGGGCGGCAAGTGCGGGATCGTCGCCCCCGACGCGGTCACCGACGAGTACGTCCGCGGGCGGGCGGAGCGCGCGCCGCGCCTGTACGCGAGCGACCCGGACGCCTCCTACGAGCGGGTGATCGAGATCGACGCCGCCGCCGTCGAGCCGCAGGTCGCCCTCCCGCCGCTCCCGGAGAACGCGCGCGGGGTGAGCGAGATCGGCGACGTCCGCATCGACCAGGTGGTGATCGGCTCCTGCACGAACGGGCAGATCGAGGACCTCCGGATCGCGGCGGGGATCCTGAAGGGGCGGAAGGTGCACCCGCGCGTGCGGCTCATCGTCATCCCGGCGACGCAGGCGATCTACGCGCAGGCCCTCGCGGAGGGGCTGCTGGGGACGTTCGTCGAGGCGGAGGGGGCGGTCTCCACGCCCACCTGCGGGCCGTGCCTCGGCGGGCACATGGGCGTGCTCGCCGCGGGCGAGCGGGCGCTCGCGACGACGAACCGCAACTTCACCGGGAGGATGGGGCACCCGTCGAGCGAGGTGTACCTGAGCGGACCCGCCGTGGCCGCGGCGAGCGCGGTCGCGGGGCGCATCGTCGGGCCGGACGCCCTGTGAGCTTCGCCGCGGAGAGGCGGAACGCGCCTTGATGCGGCCGCGGCGCGACCTGGATGCTCGCGGACCGGACGGTGGCGCGGAAGGACTGCGATAGGGGGCGGGGCGCCCTGCGTGCGGGCTCCGGGCACCAAGAGGAAGGCATGAAGATCAGAGGGGCGGCGTGGAAGTTCGGCGACGACGTCAACACCGACGAGATCATCCCCGCGCGGTACCTGAACACCATCGATCCCGCCGCGCTCGCGGCGCACTGCATGGAGGACGCCGACCGCGATTTTGCGAAGAGGGTGCGCCCGGGGGATCTGCTCGTCGCGGGGAAGAACTTCGGCTGCGGCTCCTCCCGCGAGCACGCGCCGATCTGCATCAAGGCCGCGGGGGTGGCGGCGGTGATCGCCTCCTCCTTCGCCAGGATCTTCTACCGGAACGCGTTCAACATCGGCCTCCCGATCTTCGAGTCGCCCGAGGCAAGCGCGGCGGTCGCCGCCGGGGATGAGGTCGAGATAGACGCCGATGCCGGAAAGATCGCAAATCTCACCCGGAAGGAGACGTACCGGGCGGCGGTCATCCCGCCGTTCATGCAGGAGCTCGTGAAGGCGGGGGGGTTGATGGCGTACGTGAAGAAACGGATCGGGGAAAAGCAACGGTAGGGAGGGGAGATGGCACGGAACCACGAGATCGCGGTCATCCCCGGCGACGGGACGGGGCCGGAGGTGATTCGGGAGGGGCTCAAGGTCGTGCGGGCCGCCGCGGAGCGGTTCGGGTTCGAGATCACGACCCGGGAGTACGACTTCGGAGGGGAGCGCTACCTCAAGACGGGCGAGACGCTCCCCGACGGGGCCGTCGACGAGCTCCGCGGGTTCAAGGTCGTCTACCTCGGCGCCATCGGCCACCCGGGCGTGAAGCCCGGCATCCTCGAGAAGGGGATCCTCTTGCGGCTGCGCTTCGAGCTCGACCAGTACATCAACCTGAGGCCGATCAGACTCTATCCGGGCGTCGAGACCCCGCTGAAGAACAAGGGGCCCGCGGAGATCGACTTCGTCGTGGTCCGGGAGAACACCGAGGACGTCTACGCGGGGATCGGGGGGTTCCTCAAGAAGGGGACCCCGGACGAGGTGGCGCTGCAGGAGATGATCTACACCCGCAAGGGGGTGGAGCGCTGCGTCCGGTACGCCTTCGAGCTCGCCAGGACCCGGAAGAGGAAGAAGCTCACCCTCTGCGCGAAGACGAACGTGCTGACCTACGCGCACGACCTCTGGCAGCGCGTCTTCGACGAGGTGGGGGCGGAGTACCCGGACGTGCAGCGGGACTACGCGCACGTGGACGCCACCTGCATGTGGATGGTGAAGAGCCCCGAGTTCTTCGACGTGATCGTGACGACGAACATGTTCGGCGACATCATCACCGACCTCGGCGCGATGATCCAGGGCGGGATGGGGATCGCGGCCGGGGCCAACATCAACCCATCCGGCACCTCCATGTTCGAGCCGATCGGCGGCTCGGCGCCCAAGTACACCGGGAAGAACGTCATCAACCCCCTCGCGGCGATCTCCGCGGGCGGGATGATGCTCGATTTCCTGGGGGAGAAGGAGGCGGGGCGCGCCGTCGAGGAGGCCGTGATGAAGGCGGTCTCGACCAGAATCAGGTGCCTCTCGGCCGGCAAAATGGGGATGGGGACCGACGCGGTCGGGGACCTGGTCGCGTCCCTGGTGCGCGGCTGACGGGGGAGAGGACGAAGAGTATGGCGCGACGATACACGGTGGCAATCGCCGGCGCGACGGGGGTCGTGGGGACGGAGATGCTCCGCACCCTCGCGGCGAGGAACTTCCCCGTGGGGAAACTGCGGCTGCTCGCCTCGGCGCGGTCGGCGGGGAAGCGGTTGCGCTTCGCCGGAGAGGATATCCCGGTCGAGGAACTCACGGCGGATTCGTTCGCGGGGGTCGAGATCGCGCTCTTCAGCGCGGGGGCGGCGCGCAGCAAGGAGTTCGCCCCGGCGGCGGTGAAGGCCGGGGCGGTCGTCGTGGACAACTCGAGCGCCTTCCGGATGGATCCCGACGTCCCCCTCGTCGTCCCCGAGGTGAACCCGGAGAAGGTGCGGGAGCACAAGGGGATCGTCGCCAACCCCAACTGCTCGACGAGCATCCTCGCCGTGCCGCTCTGGCCGCTCCACCGGGCGGCCCGCATCGTGCGGATCGTGGCGGCCACCTACCAGGCGGCCTCGGGGGCGGGGGCGGGCGCGATGGCGGAACTCCGCCGTCAGGTCCGGGAGATCGAGGAGGGGAGGGAGGCGAACGTCTCCGTCCTCCCGCAGCAGATCGCCTTCAACCTGTTCCCGCATGTGGACGTGTTCCTCCCCAACGGGTACACGAAGGAGGAGATGAAGCTGGTCCACGAGACCCGCAAGATCTTCGGGGACGAGACGATCCGGGTGACCGCGACCTGCGTGCGGGTGCCGATCCTGCGGGCGCATTCGGAGGCGGTGAACATCGAGACGGAGCGCAAGCTCTCCGCGGAGGAGGCGCGCCGGATCCTGGCGAAGGCCCCCGGGGTGTGCGTCGTGGACGAGCCGGAGCGGAAGCGCTACCCGATGCCCTTGACGGCGAGCGGGCGGGACGAGGTCCTCGTCGGTCGCATCCGGGAGGATATCTCCCAGCCCAACGGCCTCGACCTGTTCATCGCCGGCGACCAGCTCCTCAAGGGGGCCGCCCTGAACGCGGTGCAGATCGCGGAACTCCTGATCAAAAACGGATAGGCGCGCGGCCGCTGATTGACGCTGCGTTCCATCCTTTCCCCAGGGCGGACTTCAGCCTGCCCATGGACGAGCGCTGCATTCCATCCATTCCCCAGGGCGGACATCAGTCCGCCCGCGAATGAGCGAGGATAGAGAAAATGGCGGACTTCAGTCCGCCCGTGGACGAGCGCTGCATCCCATCCATTCCCCAGGGCGGACATCAGTCCGCCCGCGGATGAGTAAGGATAGAGAGAAGGGCGGACTTCAGCCCGCCCGCGGACAGCCGTTTGATCTGTTTGAACCGCTTGAACTGCCTGCACGGAAAAGGATTCAACGCCGGGACGCGCTAGAGTCTATGCCCGGCTGTGGACCGATATGGGGAACGACCGCACCATCCGGTTGCTGATCGAGTACGACGGCACGGACTACCGCGGCTGGCAACTGCAGCCCGACGGCCCCACCGTCCAGGGGAAGATCGAATCGGCCCTCCGCCAGATCACCGGCGCGGCGGTGCGCGTCGCCGGCGCGGGGAGGACCGACGCGGGGGTGCACGCCGCCGGGCAGGTGGCGAGCTTCCGCACCCCGAGCCTTCTCCCCGCCGCGACGATCGCCCGGGCCCTGAACGCCCTCCTTCCGCCCGACATCGCCGTCCTCTCCGCCGAGGAGGCGGCCGCCTCATTCCACGCCCGCTTCAGCGCGGTGCGCAAGAAATACCGGTACTCCATCCTCAATCGCCCCGTCCGTCCCGCGCTCGGGCGGCGGACCGTCCTTCACGTCCCGCGTCCCCTCGACGAGCGGGCGATGCGGGAGGCGGCGCGCTGCCTCGTCGGAACGCACGACTTCTCCTCGTTCAGGTGCAACTCCGGGAAGGAGGATCTCCCGATCAGGACCGTCCAGGCGCTCGCGATCGAGCGGAGAGAGGATCTCGTGACCATCGAGATCGAGGCGGCGAGTTTCCTGTACAAGATGGTCCGCTCCATCGTCGGGACGCTGATCGCCGTCGGGCGGGGAAAGGCGCCCCCGTCGGAGGTCGCGGCGATACTCGCCGCGCGCGACCGTTCCGTGGCCTTCCCGACAGCCCCCGCCTGCGGCCTCTGCCTCCTCAGCGTCTCGTACTAGCGGGCGTTGTAGGTGACTCTTACGCCCGGGGACAATCAGGCGGAAATCCGCCCCCTGTGCCTCTGGGGGAAGAATATCCGCCCAACGAACCGCGCCGCAATACCTTGCATGCAGCGTCCGGGCGATTGACTTCCGCGCGCACGCCTGACATACTTGACGGCAGGTGCAGGAGCGGACAACCGCAACAGGGGAGGGACGGGATGCGCGACATCGTAAAGGCGGCGACCGGGCAGATGATCGCTGCCGCGGTGCTGGGGATCGTGTTGGGGGCGCTGATGCTCCTCTATCCGGGCGGGACGGTGGTGCTGATGCAGTCGGCATTCGTCGTCTTCAAGGCGCTCCTCTCTCTCTTCATCATCTGCTGGGTCTCCAGCGAGGCCGCGGGCTACTTCAGGGTTCGCGCCACGATGACGGGGATCGGCACCGTGCTGCTCGGCGCCCTGGCGGTCATCCTCATCTGGAGTCTCGGCCTCGGCATCGTCTACCTGGTCGTCGCCGCGTTCCTGTTGATCTCGGGGACGGGTGAGATCGTCGACTCGTTCCGCGCCCCGCGGGGGACCTTCTTCCTCACGCTCCTGGGCCTCATCGACATCATCATCGGCATCCTCGTGATCACGAACCCGGTCATCCTCCCGCTCCTCATCGCCTGGTACGTGCTCTTCTGGGGGATCTCGCGGCTGCTCCTCGCCCTCGAGCTCAGGCGCCTCTTCTCGCTCTAGACCGGGGGCCGGGTCGTCTGTTCGTGAACATTCGCTTCGAGAGGAGGGAATGCAATGCGCGTCACCGCATGGACCGCCGCCCTTGCCGCGGCGGCGCTCTTCCTGCCGTTCGTCGCCCCGGCGCAGGACGAGGCGTCGTTCGACGCCGAGACGGGACAGGACGCGCTGGCGGGCGTGCCCGCGCATCCAGAGGAACCGGAGGCGGCGCCGGAGACCGGCGGTCTGGAGGGCCTGGTGCGGGCGGCGAAGAAGCGCGCCGCCTTCTCCGTCGCCAATATCTTCACCTCGCGCGATGTCTGGCGGGGCATCGACTGGTTCGGCAACAACGACCCGGCCTACCTCCTCGGCGGGGATATGAAGTTCGACCTGACCCCGTACGATGCGCAACACAAGCGCGACATCTGGGAGGTGAAGCTGCACACGATGGTCGCCGGCGCCTACTCGTTGAAGTCCGGGCACGAGAACGTCGACCGGTGGAAGGTGATGGCCGTCCTCGAGAACCGTTTTTACAGGTACCTCGACCTCGACATCGGCTACGAGCACTACGGCCTTCCCCCCTTCGACGACCACGATCGCGACTTCGAGGAGCTGATGCTCCGCGCGGGATTCAACTCGGTCCCGACGTTCACGCCTCTCTCCCTTCCGGGATTCAAGGAGCCGGTCACGGCGATCCCGTTCGCCGTCCACTACGGCGCCTACAGCGCCTACTCGAGCAAGCGCTTCACGCTCACGAACGACAAGTTCGGATTCCACGGCTACCCGAACAGCTGGTGGTGGCACAACGTCGAGTTCAACCTGATCGTGCCGTTCCCCGACGCCGTGCCGGAGAAGACCTGCGGCGTCCTGCGCTGCCTGAAGCTCGACTCGCAGATATGGGCGATCGACCGGGAGAACGTCCTCCCCGGCCTCAAGGACGGCCTCCAGGACGCGGAGTTCGGCCTCGCCCTCCCGCTCATCCTCGACCTCGGCGGGGGGCTCGGCCTCGACCGGTGCCTGTGGGGTGTCCTCGGGGAGTCGAAGATCATCGCCGAGCCGTTCATCCGCTACGCCCTCGACGCGCAGAACCTCGACTCCAAGACCGGCGCCTGGACCAGCGAGGACGAGATCTTCGGCGGCGTGGCGCTGGTCTACGCGTTCTGATCGCGCTACGGGATCGAATCCCTGATCGCCTGTCTTCAGCGTTGGGCTGATTGCCGCCAGCAGCTCGAACCGGCCCGGCATCGCGGGTTCCGCGAAGGCGATGGTCAACAACGGGGACCTGACCCCCAAAACGCAAATGGCAAGATTTGACCCCAAAGCCCCTTAGGACCCCGGACAGCAGATGCTGCTCAAAGCGGACTTCCACGTTCACACCTCCGAGGATCCGGAGGATCCGGTCGAGCATTCCGCCCTGGAACTCATCGACACGGCCTCCCGGCTCGGCTACGGCGTCCTCTCGATCACCAACCACAACACGGTGACCTGGGACGAGCAACTCGCCGCGTACGCGGAACGCAAGGGAATCCTGCTCCTCCCCGGCGTCGAGCTCTCCGTGGCGGGGAAAAAGCACGTCCTTGTCGTGAACTCCCCGCTTCGCGGGGCGAACCTCGCAAGAAGCTTCCCGAGGTTCGAGGATCTCGCGGCCGTCCGGGGTGAGTCGTCGCTGGTCATCGCCCCGCACCCTTTCCACCGCGCCCCCGTGTGCCTCGGGAGCGATCTCGAGACGCACCGCCACCTCTTCGACGCCGTCGAGTCGTCGCACTTCCACTCCCGCCTCTTCGCCCTGAATCGGAGGAGCGAGAGCTTCTCGCGCCGGTACGGCATCCCGATGGTAGGCACCTCTGACGCGCACTTCAGGTCGCAGTTCGGCCGCGCCTATTCCCTGGTCGAGGCGGAGAGGAACCCTAAAAGCGTCGTCGAAGCGGTGCGGAAGGGTAGGGTTCAGGTGGTCTGCCCCCCGCTCACGGTGGCGGGGATGGCCGGCACCCTGGCGCGCATGCTCGTGGCCCGGGTCCGGAGCGCGCCCGCCCGTGAACGCTGAATACCCCGGTACGGCCGGTGCGTGAGAAGCACCGACTCCTTCATGCGCAAGAATCCAGAATACCCGTCAGCGCAATCCTGAACCGCCCCCCGGCATCAGTCATGACGAAATACCCGTGGTATGCCCCAATCTCCATCACCGCGGCGCAGCCGTTGTTATGGCACGCTCCGAAGCAGATAGCGTCAATATCCTCTCCGGCTGCAAGGAGAAAAAGATTGACATAACATCCTTCCGGCGCTACGCTGCCGAGAAAGGCGCGATGCTCTTCGCAAACAGAGATTGAGTAGATGGACAAGTTCGCGGGACGCTGCGCATCCCGCGAACGGCGCCGCGGATTGCCATCCGCCTGTTCTCGGGCGCTTCGCGCCCTCGAACACGCGGATGCAGCGGACGGTTCGCTGCGGCGGGCGAGCCCGCCTCCGCGTCCGCCGCTGATCAGCAGCGCCGTTGTGCAAAGGAGAGATGAATGAAGAACTGCATCGTGGCAATGGTACTCACCATGATGGCGTCGTTGACGGCGCATGCTGAAGACATGCGGAAATATCTGAACGACACACAAACCTTGGTTCGGGATGGAAAGCATGAGGAAGCATTGGAGCGCTTCATATGGTTCCACGACCACGCACTTGAACATCAACCTTCCATGTATGGAGTGCGCCTTTCATTTGCACTGTCCTACTGGAAACAACTCGGAGATGTCTATCCGCCTGCGCTCACTGCCCTCAAGACAACCCGAGACTACAAGACGGATCTCTTCGTTCAGAACAAAGGGAATCGCAACCTCTTTCATGACGTGATGGCTCTCAACAGAACTCTTGGCCAGGATATCAAGACGGTTGATTTGTTTCGAACACTCGACAAAGATCAGGCTGATTTGGCGAAGGAATGCTGGGACGTTGCGAAAGATGCGGTAATCAAGGAGAAAGCCTACGATCTTGCCCGAAAGTACATTGGCAACCCCATTCGTGAATGGGGCAAAGTGAAGCAGATGTATGAAATGAAGAAGGCCATGTATGGCGGCAAGAACTTCGGAGAGCACTTTAAAGCGTATAACGAGAACAACTTCGTCGAAGAGAGCCTTAAATTGATCGAAGTTGCCCTCGCTCTCGACGACGCGGAAGCAGCCCACGAGATAAAATCAAAGGCTTCGGCCATCATTGATGACAATCGTCTCAATGATGCCATGCCCGAAGAAAGAAGGAAGGATGCACAACAAGCCGAGTTCACCGTACCATCGAAAGCCGCGCCGAGCGCGTCTTCCGATGTCCGGTGACTCGCGCCGTTCGCGGGACGCTGCGCGTCCCGCGAACGGC
>JAXDCM010000042.1:0-5244 GCA_034677965.1 Syntrophales bacterium | reverse complement strand
TCGGCCCATTTCATCGGGCCGCCCTTGTCGGGCGGGAAGCCGATCCCCCAGATCATCCCGACGTCGATCATCCGGACATCTTCGACAATCTTCCGGTCGAGGAGATCCTTGCCGACCTTGACCATGGCGGTGAGGATCCCCATCTGGATCTCCTCCTCGCTCGCCTCCTTCGGCGGACGCTTCGCGATCAGCGGCAGGACCTCGGAATCGACGCTCCCATCCTTCAGGAAGAACCCCTTGCCGGACTTCTTCAGGCCGAGCCGCCCCGATTCGACGACATTCTTCAGCGTGTCCTGTTTGACGCCCATGCCGACGAAGACCTTGTAGGGGATGTCGATGCCCACCTCGTCCGTCAGCTTGATCGGCCCGACGGGAAGCCCGAAACGGGTCATCGCTCGGTCCACCTTTTCGATCGGATTGCCCTCTTCGATGTACTGAAGGGCGAGCACCAGATTCGGGAAGAGCATCGCGTTGACGACAAAACCGGGATTGTCCCGGCAAACGATCGGGCGCTTGCGGATCAGGCCCGCAAAGTTCAGCAGGTTGTCGACCGTCTCCTGGGCGGTCTTCTCGCCCCGGATCACCTCGACGAGCTGCATCAGCCAGACCGGTGAGAAGAAATGGAGGCCTCCGAACCTTTCCGGCCGGGTGACGAAGGGGGCCATCGACGTGATCGGAATCGACGAGGTGTTGCTGGCGATGACGCAGTCCGGACGCACGATCCCGCACAGCTCCCCGTAGACCTGTTTCTTGACGTCGATCGCCTCGAAGACCGCCTCCACGACGAGGTCCGTCTCCTTGAATTCCGGAACATATTCCGAAACGGCCGTCAGACGGGCCAGGATCGTATCGACGGGCTCCTTGAGCCGTTTCTTCTCGGCCATCCCGTCGAAGATTTTCCGGATGAATGCCTTCCCGGGCTCCAGCGCCTCGGGGATGTCCTTCACCAGGACGGGAAGCTGCGTGTTGCGAAGCGCTTCGATGACGATCCCTCGCCCCATCGTCCCGAAGCCGAGAACGGCCACCCGGTTCAGCGGCTTGGGAACGAAGCCCTTGGTCATCATTGCCTTGGGTTTGTCCGTCATCCCCTTGATGAAGAAGGTGTTGATGCTTCCCTTGGCCTCATTGCTCAGGACCACCTCGACGAAGTTCTTTTTCTCGATCTCCAGTCCTTCCTCGAGCGACACCTTCAGCCCTTCATGCATCGATTTGAGGGCGAGCATCGGTCCCGGGATTTCCCTGCCCTTGGTCGCCTTGAGGATACCCGCCTTCGCCATTTCGGCGACGGCGTCGATCTGGGAGAAATCATGGACGGGCCGCTTGAGGTTCGCCGTCCCGGCGATGATCTCCTCGAGAAAGGCCCGCGCCGAGGCGAGCAGATCCCCGTCGGCGGGAATCATACGGTCCACGATGCCCATCTCATAGGCCTTGGCGGCCGGGAGCATCTTCCCCCGAAGGATCAGCTCGAAGGCATCGTATCCGATCAGCCGGGGCAGGCGCTGCGTCCCGCCACCGCCCGGAAAGAGGCCGACGTTGCACTCGGGCAGGCCGATCAGCGTGTTCTTGCCTTCCTTGGCGATCCGTCCCGTGCAGGCCAGCGCAAACTCAAGTCCGCCGCCGAGGCAATGGCCGTGGATGGCCGCAACGGCGGGAATGCCCAGCGCGACCAGGCGGGCAAACGAGCCGTGGAAAAGGTCCAGCGTTTTGCGCACCTCATCCGCGCTTTCGATCTGCGAGATCAGCTTCAGGTTGGCGCCGGCCAGAAAATTCTCGGGCTTTCCCGAAATGAAGATGATCCCCCGGATTCCCTTGGCGATCTCCAGCTCCCGCATGACCCGGTCGAATCCGGTGAAGGCCGCCTCGGTCCAGGTGTTCATCGTGTCGCCGGCGACGTCAAACGTAATCACCCCGATTCCGAACTCATCCACCACCATGTTGAATACCTTTTCCATGCTCCACCTCCTTACCGTTCGTTTGAAGTTATGGACGCAAGTCTTCGCCGGGGCTGAAAGGCGCCTTATCGGGCGGTCATCCGCAGCGATCCGTCAAGACGGATGCATTCGCCGTTCAGCATCGGGTTCTCGATAATGTGACGGACCAGGGCCGCGTATTCCGAGGGACGTCCGAGTCGCTTCGGGAACGGAATCGTCTGCGCCAGTTGCACCCGCACGCTTTCAGGAAGGCCGGCCATCATGGGGGTATCGAACAGGCCGGGGGCGATCGTGACGACCCGGACCGCGTAATCGGCGAACTCGCGCGCGATCGGGAGCGTCATCCCCGCAACCCCCGCCTTGGATGCGCTATACGCCGCCTGGCCGATCTGGCCGTCGAACGCGGCCGCGGAGGCGGTGTTGATGATGACCCCCTTCTCGCCCTCCTCATTGGGTTCGTTCTTCACCATCTGCTCCACGGCGAGGCGAATGACGTTCAGGGTGCCGACCAGATTGATCTGAAGCACCCGGTTGAAAAAGTCCAGCGAAATCGGCCCTTTTTTGGAGAGAACCTTGCCCGGATCGGCGACGCCCGCGCAATTGATCGCCGTGTTGATCGTTCCAAAAGCGGCCACGATCTTCTTCATGGCCGACCGGCATCCCTCGTCGCTGGTCACGTCGGCATGGGTGAAGATCACGTTCGGCCCCAGTTCGGCGGCCAGCTTCTCCCCCCGCTCCTGCGCGATATCGAGAATCGCAATTCTCGCTCCGGCCTTGGACAGGCTTCGGACACATGACTCACCCAGACCGGAGGCGCCTCCGGTAATAACCGCAATCACATTTTCCGTCTGCATGACATCTCTCCCTTCTTTCTGGTCAATTTTTCATCCGCCGCCGAGCGGCGGGCCTATTTCATGCATGAATCGGTGCAATTATCAAGGCAAAAAGAACTCCCCCGTCTGAAAGACCGACAAGACCTTTGCCAAACGGCCTATTTTGTCATTTCGAAATGAAATTACGCAAAGGTCTCCAGACTCGATCCTTTCCCGGCTGAAGAAATCCACCGGGAGCGGTTCTTTGCCGGGTCGAGTCCATCGAAGGTTGTATCCGGGCCACGCGCAGAAAAACGTGCTCACCCCAGAAGCAGTCGGTTGTCCTTGGAACGGGTTTCGCCGAGGCTGGTCACGGCGATGGCCGGTCGGCCGAGGACGGGGCATTTCATCTCACAGATCCCGCAGCCGATGCAGCGCTCCAGATCGACGCGCGGCCGCCGGAGGGCAACCTCCTTCCCTTCGCGGATTCCCACCGTTTCTTCCAGGCGGATGGCCTTCTGCGGTGTCGGGCAGACCTCTTCGCATACACTGCACGGGATCCCGTGGGCGTAGGGGAGGCAGCGACCCGGATCGATCATCGCCAGGCCGATCTTCACGCTGGCCTTTTGCTCCGGGTCGAGCTTTTCGATGGCCCCCGTCGGGCAGACCTGGCCGCAGAGGGTGCAGCGGTATTCGCAGCAGCCGATCCGCGGGACCAGCAACGGCGTCCAGAGACCCTCCAGGCCCGCCTCCAGCAGGGAAGGCTGTAGTCCGCCGGTCAGGCAGACCTTCATGCAGTCGCCGCATTTCACGCATCGCCGCAGAAAATCCGGCTCCGGCAGGGCCCCCGGGGGCCGGATCAGCGTCGGATCGGCAGCCCCGGCCCCGGCCAGCGGCGTCACCCGGAGAAGCGGAACGGCTGCCGCCCCCGCCGCGAACGAAGCGATCACACGACGCCTTCCGAGATCGATCCCGCTGCCCTTGCTCGCGGAAAAACCAAACCGGACGGCCCCCTTCGGACAGAGATCATCGCACTTCATGCAGGCGATGCATTCGCTTGCCTTCCAGCCTTCCTTCGTCCCGGGCCCGGCGCCGACCGGACAGGCGGCAGTGCAAACGCCGCAACCGTCGCACCCCTCACTGACCGATCGTTTCAGAACGGCGCGCCGGGAGAGAAGACCCAACAGCGCGCCAAGGGGACAGAGGTAGCGGCACCAGAAGCGTCGTTCGACGAGGTTCAGTCCAAGGATTCCAAGAAAAATCAGCCCCACGAAAAAGGCCTGGTTGAAGCGAGGCGGCCGGAAGGAGAGGAGCGTTTTTTTCAGCAGACCGTAGACTGCCTCCGAGGCATCCGTCAACAACGGAACCTGCCAGGCATAAACCGTGTCGAAGAACGCCGACACCGCATGCTGAAAGGCCGGGTAGATCGAAATCGCCAGGGAGCGGATCAACAGCGAAAGGGGATCGAAAAGACCGGCGGCCTGGAGCGTGAACAACGATGACGCGGTCAGGCCGAGCAGAAGGAGGTACTTCAGACGGAACCATCCCAGCGTCCTCCGCCGGGGGCGGCCCAGCTTTCCCGCCAGATCGTGCAGCGTCCCGAGCGGGCAGATCCAGCCGCAGAAGACGCGCCCCAGGAAAACGGTGGCGATCGCGACGATCAGCGCAATCGACCAGACATTTTCCAGAGACCGCGTGGAGAGCAGCGTCGTCAGGTAGAGAAGCGGATCGGCGTCGAGGAAGATCCTGACCGGATAGCCGAGCTCGTTCGCCCCCTTCGACTCCGTCTGGAGAAAAAGATAAAGGAAGAGGAGCAAAAAAAGGGCCTGGCTTGCCTTACGGAGTTTTCCCGGCATAGGCGCCTACAGTTCGATGGTCCGGATGTTCAGTTTTTCGAGGTTCATCCGTCCGAGGCCGGCCTGCTGCCCCAACCGAACGCAGCCGAGATCGTTCGGCTTCAGACCGAACAGCGTCGCCCCGAACGCATCCGCTGCAACCTGGTCCGCGCAGACGGCCACCGTGTCCAGCCGCTTCACATCGGCGAGGTCGCCGCCTTGGGGACCGTTCGCCGTCAGGATCCGCACCGCATCCATCACAATGAGCGAGGGTTTCACAAACGCGGCCAGATCGACGAGGCTCTCATCGATCCGCTGGTGGATCCTGCCCCGCCATCCGCCCATCACGCCCATCAGGTTTTTCATCCCCAGGGTGAGGCGGGAGGTGCCGTGCACCTTCGGGATTGGGATGTTGATCAGCTTGTCCGCCTCAACGGCCTCCGTGTAGATCGGCCAGCTCTTGAGCGTTTCCCCGCCGATCTTCATCTCGCGGAACTTCCGGTCGTCGGTAAAGCTCACCTCGGCGCCCGCTTCACCGGCCGCCGCGGCGATTCCGCTCTGCCGGTAGGTCCGGCGCGCGTCGGAAACGGGGTGATCGAACACCTTCACCTTTTTTGCCCCCGCCTCGATGCAGAGCCGAACGACGGAAGCCACGACCTCGGGGTT
>JAXDCM010000041.1:0-3041 GCA_034677965.1 Syntrophales bacterium | reverse complement strand
AAGGGGGAGAGGAACTGGTTGAGCAGGTACCCGTGGGCGCTGTGGATTTCCACGGCGTCGAACCCCGCTTTTTTCGCCCTTGCGGCCGCACCGGCGAAGGCGCCGATCACGTCGGCGATTCGCCCGGAACTCATCGCTTCGCAGGGTTGGCCGAGGACGGCGCTGGGGATGGCGGAGGGGGCTTCCGGGACGGCGCCGGCCGCCTGTTCAAAAGTCTCCCGTCCCGCGTGGTGGAGCTGGAGCGCAATCTTTCCGCCTTCCCGATGGATCGCCGCCGCCAATCCGGCGAGGCCGGGGAGGAAAGAATCGCTCCACGCGCCGATCTGGTTCGGGAATGCCTTGCCTCGCGGATCGACGGCGCAGATTTCGGTGATGATGAGCCCCGTTCCTCCCTGTGCCCGCCTTGCAAGATAGGCGATCAGGCGGTCGCTGATCGTGCCGTCGGGATTTCCGTAGCCGGTCCCCATTGCCGGCATCACGGCGCGGTTCTTCAGTGTCATGCCGTTGATCGTGATGGGGGTAAAGAGACGTTCCAGTTTCATAACACCTCCCGAGCGGTTGCTTCTGGTGTCTCCCGGAGCCGCCGGTTTGGGATGACCGGGGCGGATGCTTTTTGCCCCTCTGATCACATACACCCGTCGGGGGAGAGCCGATTTTATCTAAGAGATGAATCATCAAAACCCTTACCAAAAGGGTGATGATACGATCGAGGAAGTACGGTTACGGGGCCGGCGATTGAATAGCATTGGGGATGATCGTCCGTCAAGCGGAATCATCCCGCCAAAAAAAAGCCTTCCTGCGCCATTTGCAGGCGCCGGAAGGCCAATTTACCTTTTTTGTGGATCGATCCTACAGGGGCTTGACATTCTCCGCGGCCGGGCCTTTTTTGCCCTCCGCGATGTCAAAACTGACACGCTGGCCCTCGGTCAACGTCTTGAAACCGCCCGCCTGAATGGCGCTGTAATGTACAAATACATCGCCGCCTTCGGCCTTCGCAATGAATCCGAAGCCCTTCTGCTCGTTGAACCACTTCACTGTTCCTTCTGCCATGATATTGCATCCTCCTTTCATAGATTCCAAACAAGTCGGACGACCATCACGGCAAAAACAACATGACCGTCAAAGACTCTTTTGGAGAACATGACGGTCGGTCTTGCACTTCAAAGTGTCTGTATCCAACTTGCGCCGCGGCTTCCGACTGAAGCCGGGACGCGGGGCGGCTTATAGGTGACTTCAGATACAATGTCAAGAGTTTTTTTCAATCCGGTCCGGTTTTCAATCCGATTCCTTCAAACCCCGATGATTTTATGGCAGGTTCGGCAAGGTTCCGGGGGAGGCGAAAGGAGGTCGCGCCCGGGGCGTTTCGGTTTCGGGCCGTCCAGCAGGGAAAGGAACAGTTCCCTGTGCTCTTGTTGCCTCCGCAGGAAGCGGGCCCGGAAATCCTTATAATCTCCGGAGGCCCAGATGGTTGGAAAAGGCTCCCGGAAGATGTTGCCGAAGCTGAGTTTTTCGATCCGATACTCCCTTCCGCAGAAGATCCGCCGGAAAGGCGAGGAAAGGGGGGGGTGGGCGTAAACGCAGGGCGCAACCTCTCCCTCCGCGGAAACATAAAGGTTTTGCAGCGGATTTTCCGAACAGACGGCCGCCTCAGTCATGCTGAGGGCCGATCTCTTCAGGCGAATCCCCTTCGCCCGGGCGCTCTCCTGGGCCTGGCGGATCAAATTCTCGAACTCCTCCGCGTTTCCATCGCAGGTAAAAACCCGTTGCGACTCCTGCCAAGGAGTGGCGATGTGGCAGTTGTTGATCAGAATGACCTCTTCGATCCCAATCTCTGCGGCCAAAGCGGGCAAAGAAGGCACCTCGACGATGTTTTCCCTCAGCATGAGATAGACGATGTGCAGTTGGGGCCGATCCGATCCCAAACGGATCTTCTCCTCGCTGACGAGGCGAATGACATCCAGCATATCCGGCAAATGGGAATGGACCCGAATTGCATCATGGGTGGCCGGGGTCGTCCCCGCGAGAGAGAATCCCATGAAATCAATTCCCGCTTCGATCAGTTCACGAATCCGTTCCCGTCCCAAACCAAAGCCGCTGGTCACGAATCCTACCCGGGGTCCCGCCCGTTTCACCAACCGGACGATTTCAGTCAGATCCGGGTGAAGCAGCGATTCTCCCCAACCCTCCAGAACGACCGCTTCCACGTCCGCCAAGTAGGGAAGGAGCTTTTTGAAGTTTTCAATCGGCATCCGCTGATGTTGCCAGACGGTTTGCCCCTCGCGTGAACACATGCGGCAGCGAAGCGGACAATCGGTGGTCAATTCGATCTGCCAGGCGTGAAAGGTTTTGGCTTTTTTCCGTCGCAAAAATGTTTCGAATTTTTTTTTCAGCATGGCCTCACAACCCCCGCAAAAGCATATCCAGCAGTCCCTTTCCCACGGGACGGTATTGGTGAAAGGCATGGGGAAGAAACGGGACACCGCCCCACTTGGCCTTAAAGGCGGCGACCCCCGGATTGATCCCCAGGCCGAGATTGACGAATTTTTTTCCCTCTGCGACGGCTTCGTCGATCACCCGGGCCAGCAGCAGATCCGAGGTTCCGGGCACATATCGTCCGACGGCAGGGATGTTGAACATGTAGAAGGCGTAGTCCCGGGAAGCGAAATCGGCCACGTCGAAGGCCACCAGTTCGCCGGCACGGTTTCGGGCTTCGAAGATTCGGGCGCTCCGGGAGGCCTCGACATACGCCTTGATCTTGCTGAAGATCGTCCGCGTCGCGGTGTCCAGAGATCGCATTTCCGCAAAATCTTCGACGAGCCGGCTGTGTTCCGGGCCGAATTCCCGGGTGATATTCAGGTTCAGTTCCCGTCCGGCCCGATGGATCATGTTGCGCGTCTTTTGGGAATGAACGACGGCCTTCAGGTCGAGACGGTAAAACTGGTCCGAAGGGGGCAGGTCCTTCGCCAGGGAGGCGGGAATGGACGGCGCGATCAGCGAGACCAGTCGGGGTTTGCATTTCCGGACGGCCCCGGCCAGGCTCC
>JAXDCM010000040.1:0-39752 GCA_034677965.1 Syntrophales bacterium | reverse complement strand
TGCACGACCGGATTGCCGGCAACCTGAAGAGGCCCTGAAAACCGGTCTCGCGGCGCCTCTCCATCGGCGGGGACCGTTCCCCGCATGCGAACGACGTCATTGCGCGTTGACGCGGAGGAGAAGTCCCTTCAGGTAGCGTCCCTCCGGATGGGCGAGGTTCACGGGGTGGTCCGGGCCGGCTCCGAGGGTGAGGAGGAGTTGCGCCGTCTTTCCCGCGTCCCGGACGGCGCCGAGAACGATTTTCGCGAACATCGTCTCGTCGATGGGATTGGAGCAGGAGAACGTCGCCAGCATTCCCCCCTCCGTCAGGCGCCTTGCCGCGCGAAGATTGATCTCCCGGTATCCCCGCGCCGCGCGTGCAATGTCCCCGCGGGATTTGGCAAAAGCGGGGGGATCGAGAACAATTAAATCGAAGGTCTCTTTCGTCTCCCGCAAGTATTCGAAACAGTTGGCCGCCAAGACGGGATGATTTTCTGTCAAGAGGCCGTTTCGGGAGAGGTTCCGGCACGCAATCCGGTTTGCCTCCGCCGAAGCCTCGACGGAGACAACCCGTCTGGCCCCGCCTCGGCCGGCATAGACGGAAAAGGCCCCGGTGTAGGAGAAGCAATTCAGAACGGTCGTTCCCCGGCTGAGAGCGCCGACCATCTCCCGGTTCCCGCGCTGATCGAGGAAAAATCCCGTCTTCTGTCCGGTGAGCAGATCGACCTCAAAGCGCAATCCGTTCTCCAGGATCGTCACCATCGGTGGGATTTCTCCCGCCACCAGGCCGATCCGTTCGGACAGCCCCTCCTGCGAACGGGAGCTTCCCCCGCTCCGCTCGTAAATACCGGCCGGTTCGAGAATTTCGGACAGCAGATCCGTCAGGGTTCCTCGCCATTGCTCCATCCCCGCCGTTCCGATCGAATAAACAAGATACCCGCCATAGCGATCGCAGACATGACCGGGCATCCCGTCGCCCTCGGCATTGATCAGCCGATAGGCGTCCGTTCCCGCCGGAATGACCTGTTGCCGAAGGGAGACGGCGCGTGTGATGCGCCTCCGCCAAAAACCGCCGTCGATTTTCGCTGTGGGATCTTCGGTCAGCAGGCGAAAAGCGATGTTGCCCCTGTTGTAGAAACCGAGGCCGAGGGGTTTTCCCCCGGCATCGACCGCAAGGACCACCTGCCCGGGCACGGGCTCCCCTTCCACCCTCGCCAGCGCCCCGGAAAAGACCCAGGGGTGCCCGCGGCGGAGCGTCGCCTCGCGACCTTTCCTGAGAACGATCCGCGGATGGCTCATGACCTTCTCCCCTGAAAACAACGGGCGGGACACGAAATTCGTCTCCCGCCCGGGTTGAGTGTCTCAATGGATCATGAGGAGTCTCGCTTCCGGCTATTCGCCGGACAGGTAGCCATGAATCGCCTTCGCCGCCTGCCTCCCGGCGCCCATGGCCAGAATGACCGTGGCCGAGCCGGTGACAATGTCCCCGCCGGCGTAAACTCCCTTGCGGCTCGTCTCCCCGGAATCTCCCTTCGTGACGATGTAACCCCAGCGGTTCGTCTCCAGTCCGGGCGTTGTCGCCGGGACAATCGGGTTGGCCATCGTTCCGACGGCGACCACCACCGTATCCACCGGGATCACAAACTCCGACCCCCGGATCGGCACGGGGCGGCGCCTCCCCGAATCGTCCGGCTCGCCCAGCTCCATCTGCTGGCAACGCATGCCCGTCACCCAGCCCTCCTGGTTTCCGATGTACTCCACGGGATTGGTCAGGAGCTTGAACTGAACCCCCTCTTCCTTTGCGTGGTGCACCTCCTCGATCCGGGCGGGCATCTCGACCTCCGTCCGCCGGTAGATGATGAACGCATTGTCGGCCCCGAGCCGCAGCGCGGTTCGGACCGAATCCATCGCGACGTTCCCGCCGCCGATCACGGCGACATTCTTCCCGCGGACGATCGGAGTGTCGTACTCCGGAAAACGGTAGGCCTTCATCAGGTTCGAGCGGGTGAGATACTCGTTGGCCGAATAGATGCCGCTGAGATTTTCCCCGGGGACGTTCATGAAAACCGGAGCACCGGCGCCGACGCCGAGATAAACCGCGTGGAATCCCTCGGCGAAGAGTTCGTCCACCGTCTTGAGGCGACCGATGACGGCGTTCGTTTCGATCTTCGCCCCCAACTTGGTCAGATAATCAACCTCCGCTTCCACAATGGCCTTCGGCAGTCGGAACTCCGGAATTCCGTAGACGAGAACGCCGCCCGCCTTGTGGAGCGCCTCGAAGATCGTCACGTCATAGCCGAGTTTGACCAGATCGCCCGCGATTGTCAGTCCCGAAGGACCGGCGCCGACGACGGCAACCCGCTTCCCGTTGGATTGCGGTTTCGGGGGAATGGCGATTTTGCCCGATTGACGTTCGGTATCGGCGGCGAACCGCTCCAATCGGCCGACCGCTACGGGCTCTCCCTTCTTCCCGAGGATGCAGAGTTTCTCGCACTGGTCCTCCTGCGGGCAAACGCGGCCGCAGACGGCAGGAAGCGCATTGGTTTCCTTCAGCTTGAGCGCCGCCTCGATGAACTTCCCCTCGGCGATCAGCGCGATGAATCCCGGGATGTTCACATCCACCGGGCAGCCGGCGATGCAGCCCGGCTTCTTACATTGGATGCAGCGCTTCGCCTCGGCGATCGCAAGCTCCTCGGTATAACCCGTGGGAACCTCGTTGAAATTGCGGATCCGAATCTTCGGATCCTGCTCGGGCATCTTGTGTCGGGGAACTTTTTCCTTCTTGGGTTTGATTTCGTTATTTTCCATGGCATTTGCACCTATAGGCTTCCATCGATTGTTTTTCCTGGGGCTGATACATCCTGAGACGGCTGGTCAAAAGGGCAAAATCGACCTGATGGCCGTCGAACTCGGGGCCGTCCACGCAGGTAAATTTTGTTTTTCCGGCGACCGCGACCCGGCAGGCTCCGCACATTCCGGTCGCGTCCACCATGACCGGATTGAGGGAAACAACCGTCGGGATCCCGTGCGGCCTCGTCACGTCGCAAAGGACGCGCATCATCGGCACGGGACCGATCGCAAAGACCCGATCGATCCTTTCCTTCGCGTCGATCAGGTTCTGGAGGACCGCACTCACGAAACCGTGAAAGCCGTAGCTGCCGTCATCCGTCGCGACAATCAGCCTGTCGCTGACCTTTTTCATTTCCTCTTCGAGGATGAGAAGGGTCTGGGTTCGCGCCCCGATAATGGAGGTCACCCGGTTCCCGGCCTTCTTGAGGGCGGCCGCAAGCGGATAAACGACACCCACGCCCACACCCCCGCCGATGCAGACGACGTGACCGAAGTTTTCGATCTCCGTCGGGTTGCCGAGCGGACCCTGAACATCGCTGATCTCATCGCCCGCCTTCATAGCGGCGAGCGCCGCTGTCGTCTTCCCGACCACCTGAAAGATGATGGTGATCGTCCCGGCTTCCGCATCCGAATCCACGATGGTCAGCGGAATTCTCTCCCCCGGTTCATCGATCTTCAGGATGATGAACTGGCCGGCGCGTCGTTTTCGCGCAATTTCCGGGGCCGCAAGGACCATCCGGACCACGTTTTCCGACAAATCCTGTTTTTCAATAATTGGGTTCACCGATCTCTTCTCCTCGTTACGAATCTTGGCTCCGGTTTTCCTGCGGGGAAGTCCGGGATCCGGCCTGATTCGTCAGCGGCTCGGATCCGAACAAAAAAAGGAGCCCCCAGGCTCCCTTCTTCCCTTTACATGCTCTTCCGCGAGAAGCAGGACCTTCTCAAGCGGAATGGACCATAGTATTCTTTAACTTGTTTGTCAAGTTCGGATGGAATCCAAAAATGAACCGTTGATTCGGCCGGGTTTCTGCCCCGTTCACGCCGATACGGAACGATCCATCCCGAATGGCCTAATGCGGCCTGAGAGACAGGAAGTAGGTGTGGGTCGGGCAGAGGACATGGGGACGGCGGGATGTGCTGCGGGTGGTCGTACAACGGTTGCGGTTGAAACGACGGAGCTTGTGCGAGTCGAAAAAGCGGATCTGCCGGGCCGTGATCTCATGGACAATGGACCAGTGGTCCCACATGGGCCCCCCCAGACCGATGAGGATGGTTCTTTCACCGTCCGTTTCGAGAAAGCGGCTCATCTCATTCCAGAATTGGTCAAGCGGCGTGTTGGGTAAAGTCTTGAAAGGCATGCTGCGATACGGAATCAAATCTTTCACCACCGTACGAAAAATGCCACCGATGGTCACCAAGCCGATTCCTTCGGTCAGCATCCTGCTCAGATCGTGGGTTTGTTCGAGATACTCCAGGATCCGCTGGAACAGATTTTTGGCCTCATCGTCGCTGACGGAGGAAACGATCCGTGCAGCATTGACGATGCTGTATATCGCGCACAAACCATCCAGACCGCCCTGTTCGTAAGGTTTCATTGCCTCATCCGTGTTGCTTTCAGAAGCAGAGATCCGCAGACGGGAAACCGCTTGCGTCAGTACTCGCGGGTCAGCTTGTCGAGCTCCGCCACCGAAAAGATGGGACCGTCCTTGCAGACGTATTTCTCTCCGACATTGCACCGGCCGCACTTGCCGATGCCGCACTTCATCCTCATTTCCAGGGAGGTGATGATGTTTTCCTTGGAAAAACCCAGTTCAAAGAACACGGGCAGCGTGTAGCGAATCATGATCGGCGGACCGCAGATCACGGCCACGGCATTCTCGGCGCTCGGCGTGAATTCGGAACAGGTCGGACCGTCCGCGCCCGGCGCGACCTCGCGGCAGACGGCCGGGACGAAACCCGTCCGCCCCTTCCAGGCTTCATCCCCCTTATCCACGGTCACAAACATCCGAAGGTCCTTACGGCATTCCCAGGCCGTCAGTTCGTCCTTATAGCAGAGAAGTCCCGGTGTTCTCGCCCCGTAGATCACGCTGATATCCCCAAAGCGGGAACGGTTCTTCTCGTGGAGCATGTAATGGATCAGCGAGCGCAGGGTCGTAAAGGCAAAACCTCCGCCCACCACGACAACGTCCTTCCCTTCCAGGTATTCAAGCGGCCAGGCGTTTCCCAGGGGGCCCCGGACACCGATACGGGCGCCCACATCCAGATCATGAAGCGCCGTGGTGACCATGCCCGCGACCAGCGTCCCGGCCCGCTGAACGGTGAATTCGATATAGCCGGTCTCGGTCGGTGAGGAGGCGATGCCGATCGGGCACTCCCCTTTTCCCAGGATCGACAGCTCCGCAAACTGCCCCGGCAAGTACCGGAACCGCTCTTCGTCTTCCTTGTTCACGAAAGCCAACCGGAAGGTCTTGATGTCCTTGCTGTCCACCTCCGTGACGATCTTGACCACCTCAACCGGCATGGGGATATAGGGATTCTGCATCATCGCTCCTCAAATGGGTCTGACTGGAATTTCATTCACCGTTTCAATGCCTTTTCGATGACCGAGAAGATATCGATGTTCACCGGGCAGGCGCGGGTGCAGCGTCCGCAGCCCACGCAGGAGATACAACCGTACTTGCCCACGTGATAGGCATACTTGTGGCATACCTTCTGCCGGTATCTCTGAAAGATTTTCGGCCGCGGATTGTGCCCGCTCGCCTCGAGCGTAAAATCCGTAAACATACAGGCATCCCAGAAACGTTTTCTCGTCCCCTCGTTGAAGAGGGTTTCATCGGAGATGTCGAAGCAATAGCAGGTGGGGCAGACGAACGTGCAGATTCCACAGCCGATGCAGGCTTCCGCCGTCTTCTCCCAGAAGTCTTTATCTTCAAAGATCCGGGATAACTTTCCTGCGATTTCCGAATCCTGGATTTCCAGAAAACGGCTTCTGAGATCGTTTCCTTCCTGGAAGATCTCTTCAAACGCGCGCTCGTCATCGGCCGATCCGTCCGACAGCGCCAGATCCGTCAAAAGGCCGCTTCCCTTCTCCGTCAAGCTTTTCAGCAGAAGATCGCCGTCCCGCCGGATCATCAGGACGTCGCTTCCCGCCGGATCGGCAGCCCGGATCCCCAGCGCATTGTAAAAATCGGCCGGGTCGGGCGGCGTCCGGGGATCAAAGGGATAGCCGATGACCGTCGTTTTGTCCCGCCTCTCCTTCCAGTAGGGATCAATGACGCCTGCCCCCAGGAAATGCCTGTCCATGATTTCAAAACTTTTCGCATCGCAGGGCCTTACCCCGAGGATCACCGATGGCGGGGTGTCAATGGGCACGGGGTCGGATTCGGCGCCGTTTTTGACCAGCCTGTAGCGGATCAAATCCTCCGACTGCGGGAAAAAGACAAACTTGGGGCTCATGGCGGTATTGTAAAAATCCAGCGTCACGACGGAGGGATCCGTGATCCGCTGAAATTCGAAATCCCTTTCGCCCTTCACGGGCGCAAAGAGCGGCCCTTTCTCCATCAGCGCCGATAAAAAATCGATCCGCTTTTCGAGGGTGACTTTCTTGAACACGACTTTCTCCTTCCGACGGCGCCGGCTCCGGTTTTTCCCGGTCCACGGCCTTCATCCAAACGATGCGGGCTTTATTTCAGCATTTCGTCCGAATCCTGATCCCCGAAGGTCACCATGACCGGCTTGTCTTCACACTTCATCCCCGCGGCCTGCTGAAACATCGCCTCGCATTCCTTGGCCATTTTCTTGTGGAACAGATAAAGGGGAATATTCACCGGGCAGGCCCGGGAACACTCCCCGCAATCAACGCACCGCCCCGCCAAATGATAAAACCGGGTGAGGTGGTACATGAGACTTCCGTCGGCCGTCGGCGATTTGTCCGCCCAGCGCGGCCGCGAGGCATCCATGAAGCAGGGATCGCAATAGCACATGGGGCAGGCCTTGCGGCAGGCAAAACAGCGGATGCATTTCTCGAATTCCTTTTTCCAGTATCCCCAGCGCTCTTGGGTCTCCATGGCCTCGAGCTCCGTCAGCACGTCGTAAGGGGAGCCCGTCTGCGCACCATGGATCTCCTCGCCCAGCAGCACATCATACAGAACGGGATTGACCAGGGCTCCGGCGGTCCTCCGGTCGATGGTTTCCCCTGTTTTCGGGTCCTTCATCCCGGTGACGGGAATGCCGAGAAGCTTCAGATCTTCCCTCTTGACCTTCTCTTCCTGGATCAGTTGGACCACCGCCCTGCTGTCGGCGGCTTTGACGACGATGGCGATCTTCGTCCCGGGAGGATAGCGGGTGAGATAGCGGGCGAGGTTGTGGACGCAGTATTCATTAAAGATCAGGTCGGCAACCTCGTCCACCTTGTGGGCGGCATAGGGCTGGGGATGTTTTTCATCCAGACCCCGGGCATAGCCGAGAACGACGGAGACCTCGCCCCGCTCCAGCATTCCCTTCGCCTCCCTGCGGAGGTTTTCCTCGATCTGTTGGATGGCGGTCATTGCCCTCCCCCCCCTTCTTTCCCGATCCTGAATCGGGTTTGGGGTCCCAACGCCTTGAGATCGTTCGTGAACGATTCGACCACCTCGGCGTATTTGTTGCCCTCTGAGGCGGAAATCCATTCCACCCGGAATCTCCCCGGTTCCATGCCGACAAACTCGAGCAGCTTTTTCGTGATCGCCAGTTTTCGGCGGGCATACAGGTTCCCCGTTCCGTAATGGCAGTCGCCCGGGTGGCATCCGCCGACGAGCACGCCGTCGGCCCCGAGCTGAAAAGCCCGGATCACGAACGAGGGATTGATCCGGCTGGAACACATAACGCGCACGGTCCTGACATTCTGGGGATATTTGAGCCGGGTCGTGCCGGCGAGGTCGGCGCCCGTATAGGTGCACCAGTTGCAGGCAATCCCGATGATCCTGGGTTCAAAGTCCATTCCGTTCTCCTTTGATCAAAATTGCATCAATCCTTCCATTTCGGCCATCACCTGGTCATTGGTGAAGTGACGCGTATAGATCGCCGAGGCGGGACAGCTGGCCGCGCAGAGGCCGCATCCCTTGCAGAGCGCCTCGTTGATTTCGGATACCTGCTTGTCCGTTTTGAACACGGGCGCCCCGTAGGGGCACACCCGAACGCAATTCTGGCATCCGCAGCAGGCAGCCGGATTCACGACGGCCGTCGCCGCCTCCAGCTCCATCCGATCCTTGACAACGATCGTCAGAGCCTCGGCGGCCGCGCCCGTCCCCTGCGCTACGGAGTCGGGGATGTCCTTGGGGCCCTGACAGGCGCCGGCGATGAACAGGCCTTCGGTCATGGTGGAAAGCGGGGCCAGCTTGGGGTGTCTCTCCATGAAAAACCCGTGCTTGTCGGTGCTGAGGTTGAACAGGCGGGCCATCTCCTTGGCGTCCGCCCTGGGCTTCATGGCCGGGGAGAGGACCACCATATCGACCGGGATCCTGACGAAGCTGCCCGTGAGGGTGTCGTCCACCTCGACGATCAGTTTCCCCGCGAAATCGGGATTGTCCGATTGGTCCGTGACCCGCGCCGCCTTCCCCCGGATAAATTTTACATCCTCTTCCACAAGCCGGTTATAGAACTCTTCATAGGCCTTTCCGGGCGCCCGCATGTCGATGTAGAGCTGGTAGACATCCCCATGGGTTTTTTCCTTGAGGAGATGGGCGAATTTCAGCGAATACATGCAACAGACCCGGCTGCAGTATTCGTAATGGTTCTTGTCGCGGCTCCCGATGCAATGAAGGATGGCGATGCTCTGCGGCTCCTTCCCGTCCCGCATGACGACCTTGCCTCCCGTGGGACCGGCCGCGTTGAACAGTCGCTCGACCTCCAGCGCGTGATAGACGCCCGGCAGGCGTCCGTAGCCGTACTGGAGGAGCGGCTTCGTATCCATCAGGTCGTAGCCGGTCGCCAGGATCACCGCCCCCACCTTGATCTCCCGGAACGTGTCCTCCTGCCCGAATGCAATGGCGCCCTGCGGACAGACCTTCTCGCAGAGCCGGCACTTCCCCGTCTTGAAGTAGACGCAGGCATCGCGGTCGATCACCGGCTTCTGCGGAACAGCCTGCGGGAACGGGATGTAAACAGCCTTTCGCTTGACCAGCCCCTCATCCCACTCGGAAACGCCCTTTCCCGGACACTTTTCCGTGCAGGCGAGACAGGCGTTGCATTTATCGTGGTCCACGTAGCGGGCTTTCTGGCGGATCTTCACGTCAAAATTTCCCACAAAACCCTTCACCTCTTCGACCTCGCAGGAGGTCATCAGGTCGATCCGGGGATTCTGCAGGACCGCATCCATCTTTGGGGTCAGGATGCACGCCGAACAGTCCAGCGTGGGAAAGGTCTTGTCGAACTGCGCCATGTGGCCGCCGATTGTGGAATTCCGCTCGACGAGATAGACCTTTTTCCCCGTCTCCGCCAGTTCGAGGGCGGCCTGGATGCCCGCGATGCCCCCGCCGACCACCATCACATCCGGGTTGACGTCGATAAAACGGGCCGTCAGCGGCTGGAGAAGCCGCGCCCGGTAGACCGCGCCGTTGATCAGGGCTTTGGCCTTGGCGGTCGCCTCGTCCTCGTTCTCCGTCACCCAGGCGTCCTGCTCGCGGACATTGACGATGGAGAGCAGGTACTGGTTCAAACCGGCGTTCTCGATGACCTTGCGGAACGTCTTTTCATGCATCAGCGGTGAACAGGCCGCCACAATGACCCTGTCGAGATTGTGTTTCCGGATATCATTCTGGATCATCTCCTGCCCCGGCGTGGAGCACATGAACTTGTAGTCCGCCGCCACAACCACATCGGGCAGCGTCCCGGCAAATTCGGCCAGTTCGCTGACCCGAACCGTTTTGGCAATGTTCAAACCACAGTGACAGACAAAAACACCGATCCTGCTCATAAAGACTCCTTTGATCCCTCAGGGCTTCGGCTCCGATTCACCCCGGTCACCCTTGAATCCGCCCGCCTTCATTCCCCAAGGCTCTCGCGGACAAGCTCCGTCACATCCTTGACCTTGATCCGGTCGTCGGCATTCAGGGTGCGAACGCTGTCTTCCAGCATCGCGATGCAGTATGGACAGGAGGTGGCCAGCACGGTCGCCCCCGTGCCGAGGGCTTCCTCGATTCGGAGATCGCTCAGACGCTCCCCTTTGGCCCTTTCCATCCAGAGTCCTCCTCCTCCGCCGCCGCAGCAAAGGCTCCGCTCGCGGTTCCGCTCCATCTCGACCAGTTCGACGCCCGGAAGGGCCTTCAGGACCTCCCGCGGGGCATCGTAGATGCCGCTGTGTCTTCCCAGGTAACAGGGGTCATGGTAGGTGACCCTGATCCCTCCGAGGTCTTTGCTCGGGTTGATCTTTCCGGACCGGATGAGGTCGGTCAGCAGTTCGCTGAAATGGATCACCTTCCAATCGACCCCGTACTCCTGCCGGAAGGTGGTCAGACAATGCGGGGAAATGGTCAGAATCTTGCCGGTGCTGTTTTGAAGAATGCGCAGATTGTTCTGTTTTAAACGCTCGAAGAGGTCGAAATCGCCGACTTTCCTGACGCTTTCCCCGCAACACTGGGCATCCGTCCCGGGAAGTCCCCAGCTCAAACCCGACTTCTCGAGAATCTCCGCTGAAGCCTTGGCCACAAGGCTGTTCCTCGGATCATAGCAGACGGTGCAGCAGGTCCAGTAGAGATACTCCATCCCCTCGGCATACAGAGGGTATCGATCCTTCCCCCAGTCATTGCGCTTTTCGGCGTCGCCCGACCAGGGATTCCCTCTGGCCGAGAGGCTGCCCACGAACGATCGCAGGCTCATGGGAAGCATCCCGCCGCCCGCATACATGTTCCGGATGGCCTTGACCAGGTCGATGATCTCCACCCCGCGAGGACACCGGTCCACGCAGAACTTGCAGGTGGTGCAACCCCACATGAGCTCTTCGATCCCGTCAAATCCGAACTGGCTCAGCCGGATGAGCCTGCGGATGCTGAAATCCGTGATCGGGCTCCACGGGCACGTCCCTGTGCAGGTCCCGCACTGGTAACATTTTTTGAACGCCTCGCCGCCGGCATCCGCAATCGCCTGCGACATCTCGAGGTACGGTGAAATGGCCTTGGTCATGATCTTTGATTCTCCTGTTGTTCAGACCGCGGCTGTGTTCCGAACAGCCCATTGACCCTTTTGGGGAGGATGCTTTCCATATCCGCAACGTTTCCAATTACTTACATCATCTATGCTCAAAAGGCCCCCGATTCATACATGATCGATCCCGGATTGTCAAGAATCGGGACTCGTCAACCATTCACAAATAGGATTTCGAAATTGCGCAGACGCATCATGATTTCCGAGACCCCGGATCCGGTCATGCAAGCGACAGGCGATTCCGGGGTATTTCGGCGGTGTCTCCTGATGCCCTGGCGGAAAGGCCGTGGGAAAAATCAGGAACCCATCTATCCCGGTCATTCGACCGCTTCGAGGATTTTCCGCCAGAGAAGCCCCCTTCCCGCGCCTGTTTTTACCGAAAAGGGGATCGGCGGCTCGGCCGGCGGAGCGCCTATTTTTTCCGTGATCAGCCGACTTCTATCGGCGAGAACATTCCGCGACACCTTGTCGATCTTTGTCAGGACCACCAGACGGGGAAGACGGTAAAATTGCAGCCAGTCCATCAACTGGCGATCCTCTGCCGACGGTTCCCTCCGGACATCCAGAATCAGGACGACGAGCCTGAGGGTCTGCCTTCCGCGGAGATAGGTTTCAACCATCGGCCCCCATTGTTTCCGGAGGGTCTCGGGAACCTTCGCATAGCCGTATCCGGGAAGATCGACAAAGGTCAGCCGGCCGTTGACACAAAAGAAATTGATCTCCTGCGTTCGACCCGGGGAGTTGCTGGTCCGGGCCAGCTTTTTTCGGTTCATGAGGGCGTTGATCAGCGAGGATTTCCCCACGTTGGACCGTCCGGCAAAGGCAATCTCGGGCAGAACCGCCGACGGATAGTGGACGGGTTCCGTCGCGGAAAGGACAAACTCGGCGGATCGAATTTTCATGGCCTTATGCTTTGATCCATGATCGGAAAAGTTCGGGTTCACCCCTCCTTTTCATAGACAATCCCGTACTTCTCCAATTTGCGCTCGAATGTGGGGCGGGAGATGCCGAGAATTTCACAGATCTCGCCCTTGTTCTTCCCGCTTTCGCGAATTACCTTGCGGATGTACTGTTCCTCGATGTCGTCCAGCGTCGGGAGTTTCCCGTCCCCGCCTTTGTCCGGGGGCAGTTCCTCCGGCACCGCTTCCGGCAAAGACTCCTCCGCCAGTTCGGGAAAATCTCCACGGACCAGAATCTGCCCTTTGGCCACCACTGCGGCCCGGACGAGGAGATTTTCCAGCTCCCGGACATTGCCCGGCCAGCGGTATTTCAAAAAAATCCCCATCATCTCGTCGGAAACCCCCACGATCCGTTTGTGCAGGTCGATATTGATCTTGGCCAGCAGATACTGGACCAAATCCGGGATGTCTTCCGGGCGCTCCCGCAGCGGCGGAAGGGTAATGGCCACGATGTTGAGACGGTAAAAGAGGTCGTCCCGGAATTTACCCTCGCGGACCATTGTCCTGAGATCCTTGTTCGTGGCGGCGATGATTCGCGCATGGACCCGGACCCGATCCTTGCCGCCCACCCGCTCGAACTCCATCTCCTGGAGGACCCTCAGCAGTTTCGCCTGCAGGTTCAGAGACATTTCACTGATCTCGTCCAGAAACACCGTGCCGTAGCGCGCCAGTTCGAACTTTCCCAATTTCCGCGCGATTGCGCCGGTAAAGGAACCCTTTTCGTGGCCGAACAGTTCGGACTCCAGCAGCGTCTCGACAATCGCCGAACAGTTCACCGCAATGTAGGGCTCATCGCGAGCCGTATTGTGGTGAATCACCTTGGCGATCAGCTCCTTCCCGGTGCCGCTCTCTCCCTGGATCAGGATCGTCGTGCGGTTCTGCGAGACGACGCCGATCGTTTTGAAGATCTCGCGCATCTCTTTCCCGGTCCCGATGATGTCCCCCACCTTGAAGTGGCGGGACGGTTCCATCAGCAGGCCATCGATCTTTTGTTCCATTTCGCGGGTTTTCAGCGCCTTTTTTATGGCCATGTCCAGCTCGTCGACGTTCACCGGTTTGTGGATGTAGTCGAAAGCCCCGCCCTTCATGGCGTTGATCGTCGAATCCATATCATGATGGGCGGTAATCATGATCACCTTGACGTTCTCTTCGTCCTCGCGCAGATCCTCCAGAACGGTGAATCCGTCCACATCGGGAAGCCGGATGTCGAGGATCACCACATCCGGCGACGTTTCGACAAATCGGTTGAGCCCCTCGGTGCCGGTCGCGGCGGTCACCACCTCATAGCCCTCTTCGGTGAGATACAGTTCAAGCGTCTCGCGGATGGAACGGTCGTCATCGATCACGAGAATTTTCGACATCAGTTTCCACCTCGGTCCCGCTCGACCCCCCGGGCCTCCATCACGGGGCCGATCGGATTTTCTGTTTGGACGGGGAAACGGATCTTCACACGCGTCCCCTCTCCTGCGGTGCTGAAGATATCCACGATTCCCTGATGCAGGTCAACAATCTTTTTCACCTGCGTCAATCCGAGCCCGGTCCCGAAACGCTTCCGGGTGAAAAAGGGGTTAAAGAGATGCCGCATATCCTTTTCTTCAATGCCGCAACCGTTGTCGACAATTTCGACATCCACCCCGGGTCCCCCCACGCCGGTCGGTTGGATGGAAACCGTTAAAATGCCCTCTTCGTTCATCGCGTCGATCGCGTTGAGGATCAGGTTCAGCAGGGCCTGTTCCAGCATGGCGGCATCCAGCGGGAGGAGCGGAACGGAATCCGGAAAAAGGGTCTGCACCCGGATCCTTTTTTCCAAGATTCCCTTTTCCGCCATTGCCAGGGCATTTCCGACCACCTTCCGGATGTCGGTCGGTTCTTTTCGCGGCGGCGCGGGCCGGGCAAAGATCAAAACATCATTGACGAGCTTCTCCAGATGCTCCACTTCCCGGAGTGCAATCTCGAAGCGCTTGAGGTCGTTTCCGATGGGATGGAGCCTTTTTTCCAGAATTTGAAGGCTCATTTTGATCGACGACAGGGGATTCCGGACCTCATGCGCGATCCCGGCCGAAAGTTCTCCGACCGCCGCCAGCTTCTGACTTTCATAGAACCGCTCCTCAAGACTCTTCAGATCGGTGATGTCCCGCTGGACAACGACATAGCGTTCGCTCCCCCGGACCGGTCCCATCGTAATCAGAAAAACCCTCTTCGGCCCGCCTTTGGACCGGATCTCCATTTCGAAGGGTCGGAAAATACCCCGCCGGGCATCCTCCCATCGGTCCTGCATCGATTCCCGGAGCTCCGGAGGGACAAACTCCAGGAAATGCCTTCCCTTCGTCTGCTGCGAGATCATCTCAATTCCCTCCTTGACGTTTCGGCTCATGTAATGGATCGTGCCGTCGCTGCCCAGAACAAACAGGCGGTCGGGAAGACTTTCAACGATCGACTGGAGGTAGTTGTAAAGGGATTCAATCTCCTTCCTGAGGCGGATGTTCTCCTGCAGCTCATTCTGCAGGGATTCGGCATACTCTCTGAGTTCGGTGGCCATCTGCTCTTCCTTGGATACATCCTGAATCGTCTCGATGGCTGCGATGATCCCCCGCTTTTCATCATAGATGGGGGCCGCCAAAAAATAGAGATCCCTGTCCTTCCCGCCGAGGTTCCGGAAAAAGTCTCTGGCCTCATACGCGGCCTCCACGGTGGGGGACTTCTGGACCTTTTTGGTCCCGTAATGTTTTTCAATGCTCTCGAAATCCCGCTCAAGGATCAGGTCGGCGATCACCGGCCTTTTTTCATTGTAAAAGGGTCGATACTGATTTTCGGTCCCGATCATCTCTGCGGCTGTAAAACCGGTCAATTCCGTACAGGCCCGGTTCCAGAGGATGATTTTATGATCACGATCCAGAACAAAAGTCGGGATGGGCGAGCCTTCGATGATTCCCTCGATCGTTCTTTTCTCCCGGATCAGTTTCTCCTGCCAAGACTCCCGTTCACGCAGCCTCTTCTGCGCCTCCCGGTCATACATCCGTCTCCACCCTGCATAAATCATGGCCGCTGCAGCGATGATCACGGCCAGAATCAGCCCGGCTGCGCCGATCATGATATTCAGGAAGGTTTTCCGGACCAGGGATGTGGCGTTGTCATAAGGGGTCACAACCGCCACGGAACCGAAATCGGACGGAAGACGGAGCGGCGCATACGCAACGATATGGCGCTGCAGCCGACCGTTCGTCCCATAGAGCGGGTATTCCCCAAAGCCGTCCCTTCCGCCGAGAAGGACCTCGCGAAGCTGCAAACGTTCCGTTCCCTCCGGCGCCAGGGATTCGACACCCTGTCCGGTCACAGAAGGGCGGGAATGGAACAGGATTTTTCCGTTCCCGTCCAGAAGACACGTCTGGCTTTTTTCCCGGGAAAACTGCAGGTATTCATCGCTGAATTGCGTTACCGGAAATGCAGCTATGGCCGCACCCCCGAATCCTCCGTCGTCGTGGATTCGCGGTAAATAATAGGCCATCTCTTGACCGCCTTCCCCTTCAGCGGCAGTCAGCAGGGCTTTTTTCGCTTTGCCTTGTCCGGTTTCCCGGATGCGAAGGAGAAGAGCCTTTTCCCAACGTTCCCCCTCTTTCGTCCGATGCCCGGATGGGGGATACCTCATCCGGATCGATCCCTTATGATCCATCACAGCGGCAAAAGAGACTTTGCCCCCCATGGCCTCATGGGCATTCCGGATCCATTTTTCGTTCCGCAGCCGATTGGGGGGCTCGTCCGACAACGTGAACAGGTATTTTTCGATCGAGGAGCACAGATTTTCGAGACGCGCAGCGGTGCCTTTGGCTATGGCCGCCTGCTGCAAACCATACTGCCCGACCATCTCCTTTTCCCGGGCATGACGAACGGTCAGCGCAAGAAGCAGGATTAAAACGACGACAACCAGGGTCGTTAAACCGACGGAGATCACGACTCGGGTTAATCGCCCTCTATTCCCTTCTTGCTTCAAAGCCATTGCCCTTCGCGGCCGCTTTCGACTCACCCCGATTCTTTAAAATCGGTTCGCGGTCACCTGCCGCCTCTTTTTTTTCGCCGATGATCTCCGATGGAAAGCAGTACGAACACGAAAATCGCCGCTCCCAGAGATAGGATCAATTTGATGAAACCGCTTTCAATGCCCATCACCCGCCAACAGATGAGCCATACAACAAGATAGGTCGCTGCGGTCAACAGCTCAGGCATGACGGATCCTCTCCTCATCATTGCATCTTGGCCGTCCGGTCCACTCCCGGAAAGGATCGTCCTTAGGGGCACCCGTTCCAAGTCGTTTTCCGGCCAGATCCGCTTTGAACCGTTTTCATACTAACGACGCATCGGCAATTTATCAACACAAATTTGACGCCCGGGGCACGCCACCTTGTGGCGCACAGGTGCGCCCCCGCAGGGTGCAATTTCATCTTTCGTTCAAACCGCACATTTTTTTGAACGGAACGTTCAACAATATTTTTTTGGAAAGGATGCTATCCTTAAAGAATAAGCCCTACCGACAATGGTTTGCGAAATTCTTCTCTCCATGGAGCGGATGGCACATCTGTTGCAGTTGCGTGGGTGGATCAATAAATCCTTTTCCCATAATCACCTTTATGATATGGGAAACCAATAAATTTACATACAGGAAAGGGGAACGAAAATGGTCCAGAAATTCGGAAAAGGTTTGATCACGCTGCTCTTCTCTTCGGTGGTTTTATGGCTCAGTTCACCGTTTGCATTCGCAGCGGAAGCCCTCCCTACAGGCGGCGAATCTTACACGAAAGTGCTGTTTGCCGTCGGGGCAATGATCGCAGCGGGATTCGCGATCGGGGTCGGGGCGGTCGGGGCCGGTCTGGGGATCGGAACCGCGGCCAGCGGCGCCTGTTCCGCCGTAGGTCGAAACCCCGGAGTTCAGGGGAAAATCATGATGACGATGCTTGTCGGCATGGCCATGGCGGAATCGATTGCGATTTACGCCCTGGTGGTATCGCTTGTTCTGCTCTTTGCCAACCCTTTCATGAAATATTTCCTGGCGGGTTAATGCGTCAGAAATCGCTATCCATTCAACCATGGTTAGGGGGAAAACGGCATGGCAGACACAAATAAAAGTAAACAGTTCTTCACCGTCGCAAGGGTCTTCTTCCTGCTGATCGTCATCCCGTTGTCGCTGATGGCCATCCTGATCGCCAATGGAATATTCAAGCTTGGGGTTACGATCAAGGAAGGCGCGGTCAATGTTCTTGATCAGAAATCTCAACAGGAGATCAAGATGCGCGCCGTCAACACAGCGGACGAAGTCGCCGGGTTCCTCAACGAGCGGAGAAAGGATCTGCTGGTCGCAACCATCATACCGAACACCGAAGCCGCGTTCAAGCAGTTCGTCCGGGAGAACCAGAAACCGCTGTGGGTCCGGGAAGACGGCAAGGTCCACCAGATTCTCTCCTATCTCTACACGGAGATGGGATTGACGGATCAAAGCGGAAACGAGCTGATCCGGATCGTGAACGGCGAAGCGATCTCCAAGGAAAAACTCATCAACGTGGGAAAGCCGGCAAACACGATTGACAAAACGGAAAATTATTTCGTTCGCGCCAAAGCGTTGAAACGCGGTGAGGTTTATGTCTCTCATGTCCACGGCTGGTATGTCAATCGGACCGATTTTGAGAAAGGCAAACGTTTTAAAGGTTATATCCGCTTTGCCACGCCCGTCTTCGACCAGCAGGGCTTTTCCGGGGTTCTGACCCTCGCTTTGGATTACCGCCACCTTGCCGCATTCACGGATCATCTCGTCCCCACCCAGACGGGTCATGTTTTCGAGGCGGAAGTCGGCACCCCCACGGGAAATTATGCCTATATGGTCGACAACCGGGGCCTGGTCATCTCCCACCCCTATGACTACCACATCGCGGGATTAAACCCCGACGGAACACCGGTGGCCGCGCTGACGGAAAAGAATTCGGCGGAGATGTCCCCGAAGGGCATGGCCGTTCTGGACTTCAATCTCCTCGGCTTCCTGGATCCCAATCTGCCGAAGGTCCATCAGGACGCTGTGTTGGGGAAATCGGGTTTGCAGATCTACAAATTCGCGGGCCATACAAAGCTTGTGGCCTATGCGCCGATCAAGTTCTATTCCCGGGATTATCCCGCGCCGGTCGGCTTCGGATGGATCGGCATGGGACTCGATGTGGAGAAATACAACGAACTGGCCGTCCAAACATCCCGGAAAATCGAGAAGGAAGCCCAATCCTGGACAACAACGATCATTGTGATCCTGGTCCTGTCCGTTATTCTTCTCTTCCTCATCCTGGCGCTGCTGGCCAGAGGGGTCAGCCGCTCGATCGCGTCTGATGTCCCGGTCGAAGCGCAGGAGGCGGGAAAATCCTATGACGACGACGATGAGGAAGATGATCGGTGAGGGTAGAAAGAAATTCCCCGAAAAAAGGACGCTTTTTTCGGGGAATTTTTCATGAAGAGGTGCCCGAGCGGATCGTAAGCCGAATTCTGTTCCGTTTTCCGGTCACCCTGAAAACGGCGATGATCATTCCTCTACGACGGCCGTTGCCGGCCGCCTTGAGCGACACAACCCGAGAACATTGGAGCGGGCAGCCCCGTTCTCCTATTCGGTCTTGCTCCGGATGGGGTTTGCCAAGCTTTCCCGGTCACCCGGGAAACTGGTGAGCTCTTACCTCGCCTTTTCACCCTTACCTCTCCCGATCGGAAGGGGCGGTATTTTTTCTGTGGCACTTTCCTTAGGGTTACCCCCAGTCGCCGTTAGCGACCATCCTGCCCTGCGGAGTTCGGACTTTCCTCCGATCCGGCATCGCGGACCGGCGATCATCTGATCCGCTCCGACACCCCTTTTCAATGAACACGGCCTTCGCAAAGGCCTCCCGGGCCTCATCGTTCATGCCCCGGAAGACCTCGCTGTTCTGCAATCCTCGGCGTTCCGGTTTTCCCAGTACATGATCCGATTGCAGTGCGGACAGGTGAGCGGCGCGGTGGTTTTCTGCAGATCGTTGTACATTTGAGGAGGAATATTCATATGACACCCGCTGCAGACCTCCTTCCAGACCGCAACCACGGCCAATCCGCGCCCGATGACCTTGATTTTCTCGTATTTTCGGAGAACGTCCGCAGAGATCTCCTTTCGGATCTCCGCGCTTTTCCGATCGCATTCCGCCAACTCGGCATTCAGGGAATCCAGTTCTTCTTCCAGTTTCCGCCTTTTTTCTTCATAGGATCGGCTCCGATCTTTCAGTTCCCGTTCCCGGATCTTCAAAGCGGCTTCGTGACGATCCAACTCGTCGAGAAGAGAGATGACTTCGTCCTCCAGTCGACTGTTCTTTCCTTCAAAGACCTCGATCTCCTTGAGCATCGACTGGTACTCCTTGTTCGTCTTGACCTCAAAGAGCCTCTCCCTTGTCCTTTTCAGGCTTTCCTGCCCCGCCTGTAACTGGGCATCTTTCTCTTTTCTGAGTTTTCGTAAACCATCCACCTGAACCCGCTGCTCCTCCACGGCATCGCAGGCGGCCTTGTTTTCCTGCTCCAGCTCGCCGATGCGGATTGGGATGGTTTTCTTTTTTGTCTGGATTCCATCCGCCGCAGACTCCATCCTCTGCAGTTCGATCAGGCTCACCAATGGCTCTTTCAACCACATCCCCCTTTCTATTGAAAAATCGGGCGGGCATCCTCATGCAAAAAAAAATGCACCAGTCAAGGGTGCATTTTCAGGAAGCCGGTATCGTTCCCCGCTTCATCTGTTCTTTCCTTTGAAATGAGATTGCGCGTCTCACGTTCCCCCTGTTTCCCTACCGCTCGTCTTTGGTGGGCCCACCTGGGTTCGAACCAGGGACCGACCGGTTATGAGCCGGTGGCTCTACCAATTGAGCTATGGGCCCCTTCATTTCTTGATCCATGAAGATCGATCTGCGGGGCACTTTTAATACCCATCCCGGTTCTTGTCAATCATTTATTTGGCAGCCGGAATCAGAGGGTGTCTCCTGGACGAATTCCGCAATTTGCGGACGGCAGCGCCCGGTTCGATCGGTTTGGTCTTCTCCCGGGTCATATCTGCGGCCTCCGGCGGTTCTTCTCCCGAATGATAATCCCCCCGTTCGCTAATTCCGAATCGCATCCGAAGAACCTTCTCTTCGCGGGGCGTCAGTGTCGACAGGATCTTCCGCGTCTGTTCCGCCAGATCCATGCTGATCGTCGCTTCCGAAGGCGACATGATCTTTTTGTCCTCAATGAAATCGCCGAGATGGCTATCCTCTTCCTCCCCGATCGGGGTCTCCAGCGAAATGGGCTCCTTGGCGATTTTGAGGACCTTCCGGACTTTTTCCAGCGGATACTCCATCTTGTTTGCGATCTCCTCCGGATTGGGCTCCCTCCCCAGTTCCTGAACGAGATAACGCGAGGTTCGGATCAGTTTGTTGATCGTTTCGATCATATGCACCGGAATTCGGATGGTCCTGGCCTGATCGGCAATCGCACGCGTGATCGCCTGCCGGATCCACCAGGTGGCATAGGTCGAAAATTTATAGCCGCGCTGGTACTCAAACTTGTCGACTGCCTTCATCAGCCCGATATTGCCCTCCTGGATCAGATCCAGGAACTGAAGACCCCGATTGGTATATTTTTTCGCGATGCTGACGACCAGTCTCAGGTTTGCCTCCACCAGCTTCCTTTTCGCGATTTCCGCCTTCCTCTCTCCCGTTTCGATCACCACCATGGTCCTCCTCAGCACCGTAACGGGGAGTCCGGTCTCCTGGGTGATCTTTCTGAATTTTCGGTTGGCTCCCCGAATGATCTGTTCGCAAAAGCGCAACTTGTCCACGGAGACCCCCGCTTTTTTCGCCGCCTGCTCTCCTCTTTTGGCGGATTTCCTCAGTGTGGCAAAGATCTCTTCCATCTGTGTCTGGGATAGACCGGTGTCCCTCTTGCATCGGCGGACCGCCTCTTCCACCTGTTCCACCTGCTGGACCAGGACACGGAGGTTGGCGACCATCCGATCAATCTGCCGCTTGCTGAACCGGACCTGCCGGCAGAGCTTCACGACAGTCCGGAGGTTCTTGTCCAGCTCCGATTTCAATGCCTCCCTCTCTTTGGCATGGATTCCCTTTGCTCCGAGCTTCTTCCGGATCAGGTCGTTTTTTCGCTCAAGGCGCGTCACCTTGTCGAGCAGCTTCATGACCCTTTCCCGATGCATGTCTTCTTCGATGCCGCCGTCTTCATCTTCCAGGTTATCCACGATGCTCTTGACGCGGATCGCCCCGCTTTTCAACTGGGCGCCGATATTGACCACTTCCTTTAGGGACGTCTTCACCTTGAAGACGGCCTCCATGCTCTCCTTGGCGCCCTCCTCGATCACCTTGGCAATTTCAACCTCGCCTTCCCGGCTCAGCAACGAAACCAGCCCCATCTCACGCAGATACATTTTTACCGGATCTCCGGTCCTGCCGATTGCCGGCAACAGGCCGATGATGTCTTCCCGTTTGCTTTCCACCCTCTCATCCGCCGGCTTTTTGACAACCAGCTTCTCCCCTTTGTCCGAGTCGATGATATCGATATTCTTCTCGCCAAAGAGCATGATGATATCATCAATCTGATCGGAGGAAATCACATCGGAGGGGAGCAGATCATTGACATCGTCGTAGGTCAGAAATCCCTTCTCCTCCCCCAGTGTGATCAACTTCTTGAATTCATCCGACTCAATCTCTTTTGCCATATCGGTTTCTCCCGCCATCTCGTCCCAGAATTTCTCAGCCTCTCTTTTCAGCCCGATCCATGCCTCTTAGAATATCGTACCCGCGCAGATCAAGCCAACCCCTTCTCCTCTTGGTGGAGCCGATCCTTTTCCCGCAGGAGTTCCTCACACAGCATGCGGTTCCCGGCTTCCTCGGCCTTGACGATTTTTTCTTTCAAGATCCGGTGACGTTCCTGATACCATTTCCGCCGGATTTTGCGGATGGTATCGGCAAGCAGACGGTCCATCCATTCGGACCGATAGGGGCTCTCTCTCATCAAAAGATCAAGGAGCCTCGTCCTCACCGGCCCTTCCGCCAGGTTGTTCAGCAGCGGAAACGGTTCCGGTGAGGTTCCACCCCTTTTCTGAAAGGCCGTCACCAATCCTTCACCCAGCGTTTTCAGTTCGTCCGTCGTAAAACAGGACAGCACGTCCGACGACGCAACGGCCGGAATCCGGTCCGGACATTCGATCATCATGTGGATCAGACTGATTTCCAGGGAATCCGGTTCCGGGACGTTTCGTTTTTTTGACGGGGCGGCGGACGGCGTCGGATGGGTCAGAACCCGCAAGACCTCCGACTTCAGGACATCCTGATCGACGTTCAGCGCTTCGGAGATTTTTTTGATGAACAGGTTCCGTTCGACCGCATCCGCAATATGAGACAGAAAGACCACCGCCTCCCGCAATTTGTCCCGTTCCTGCTCCAGAGTGCCCTTCGCGCCCAGGATCTCCTCGATGTAATAATCAGCGATCGGTACGGAACCGGCAACCAGCGCCTCCATTTCCTTTCGCCCGCGCGTTCGGACGAAGTCGTCCGGGTCGCGGCCGTCGGGAAGGATCACCGCCCGGGCGTGAACATTCCCTGCCAGAAAAAGTTCCAGGCTCCTCGCCATCGCCTTCCGGCCGGCTTCATCCGGATCGAAAACCGCCACAACACGAGGTGCGTAACGTCGGAGCAAATCGACCTGGGAGCGTGTCAGCGCCGTCCCGAGCGTGGCCACCACGTTCCGGATGCCCGCGCCCCAGAGGGAAATCAGGTCGAAATACCCTTCGACCAGCAGTGCAAAACCTATCTGCCGGATCACCTCGCGTGTCCGGGAAAGCCCGTACAGGTTGTTCCCTTTCGTATAAATGACCGATTCGGGAGAATTCATATATTTCGGTTCGCCATTCCCCATGATCCGGCCGCCGAAGGCGATCACCTGACCGTCGGCGCCTTCGATGGGGATCATCAATCGCCCGCGGAAACGGTCATAATATCCTTTTCCAGAACCGCGGGCAACCGCGAGGCCGGCCTGTTCGACGAGCTTTGCCGGAATCCCTTTGCGATCCAAAAAAACGAGGAGATGTTCCCAGCCGTCCGGTGAAAAACCGATCCGGAACGTGCCGACCGACTCCGCCTCCACTCCTCTCTTTCGGAGATACTCCCGGGCCTTCTCCCCCACCGGCGACTGCAACGCTTTTTCAAAAAAACCCGCCGCCAGTTCGTTGACCCGGCGGATCTGTTCACCCAGCGTCTCCCGTTCCCGTTCCGCGCGGCTCATCGCCCGCTCGGGAATGACCACCCCCGCCTTTCCTGCCAGATGGCGGATCGCCTCGGGAAAGGTCAGATGGTTCAGCTGCATCAGAAAGGAAACGACATTCCCCCCCTCGCCGCAGCCGAAACAGTAGAACATCTGTTTGTCCGGGCTGACCGTAAAGGAGGGGGTTTTCTCGCGATGAAAGGGGCAGAGGCCGAGGTAGTTCCTTCCCGCTTTCTTCAGGGTCACATATTCCCCGATCAAGGAAACGATATCGATTCGCCTCCGGACCTCCTCGATCTTTTCCTCGGGAATAGAACCCTTCAAAGGACAACCCTCTACGCGGACAACGCCCGTTTGACCTTTTCGCCGACCTCCTTGCCGTCGGCCTTGCCGGCCACTTTCGGCATCAGAACCTTCATCACCTTTCCGATGTCCCGAACACCGGCGGCGCCCGTCTCCCGAATCGCCTCTGCAATCATTGCATCGAGCGCATCCTCCGACATCTGTTCCGGCAAAAACTCCCGGATCACTTTGAGTTCCGCTTCCTCTTTTTCTACGAGATCGGCGCGGCCGCCTTTCCCAAACTGTTCGATCGAATCCTTCCGCTGTTTGACCATGGAAGAGAGAAGCTGGAGAAATTCGGCTTCGTTCAGTTCGCGCTTCAGATCGATTTCGCGGTTGTGCAGACCATTTTTCAGCATTCGCAGTGTCGACAGGCGGATCTTGTCCGCCGCCTTGGCTGCCAGGATCAGCTCCTGTTCCATCCTGTCTTTATATTTCATCACTCGAGGGTCTCCTTTTCCTGAATAACATAGGGCATCTTCTTTTTTTGTCAATGACCCGAAACTTTCAGCTGAGGCTGTCCGACAGTTTCCGGCCGCCCAACAGATGCATGTGGAGGTGGGGAACAACCTGCCCTCCTTCCTCGTTGCAGTTGATCACGACCCGAAATCCTCTCCGGTCGATCCCTTTTAAACGGGCAACCGCCTGCGCGGCGGTCATCATGGCCCTCAGATCCGACATTTCACCGGCTTCCGCGTCCATCAGTGTGGCGATATGCGTCCTGGGGATGATCACGATATGGACCGGGGCCAAAGGCTGGATGTCCTCAAATGCCAACACCTTTTCGTTTTCATACACCTTCCGGCAAGGAACCTTCCCTGCGGCGATTTTGCAGAATATGCACTCTTCCATCGTTACCTCCCTATGTTGCGGATGAAACAGGCCCGTGCCGGTGCTATCTCTTGCAGGCCTTGTCTCTTGCACATTCGATCGCCGCCGCGAGGGACAAGGCACCCGTGTAGAGGGCCTTTCCGGCAATGGCGCCGACAATGCCCCGCCTCTCCAGCGGCACCAGCTTCTCGATATCCCGAATCCCGGACACCCCCCCCGAGGCGATCACCGGGATGCCCGCCGCTTCGGCCAGTTCAGCCGTGGCCTCGGTGTTGACGCCCGTTTCCATGCCGTCCCGGGTGATATCCGTATAGACCAGTGCGGCGGGGTTGTCTTCCTTAAACCGGAGCGCCAGCTCCACTGCGGTCACTTCGGTTCTTTCCGTCCACCCCCGGACGGCCACGCGGCCTCCGTCTGCGTCAATTCCCAGAATCACCTGTTTCGGAAACCTTCGGCAGGTCTCACGAACGAACGACGGATCCATGAAAGCAGAGGTCCCCAGGATCACCCACTTGACGCCTGTGCGAAGATAGGCTTCCACGGTCTTCATGGTCCGGATGCCGCCTCCCACCTGAATCGGCAGTCCCGTTTCCGCAACCATCTCGCGAATCACCATTTCATGGCGGGGAACCCCCTCCAAGGATCCGTCCAGATCCACCACATGCAGCCGTTCGGCACCCTGCTGTTTCCAGAGCCGCGCCACGGCCACCGGATTGTCCGAGTAGACGGTTTCCCGGTTGAAATCCCCCTGGAGGAGACGCACACAACGGCCCCCTCTCAAATCGATCGCGGGAATGACGAGCATGGAAGGCCCCTTAAAAAAAAACAAAAGGATCTGCACCTCAAGGGAAATTCCGTTCCGGGCCGGGGCTCCGGGATTTGCAGCCTGCGACCTCCGACCATCGGGAGACGGTTCCCGGAAGGGCGCTTTGTTTTCCAGGGAGCCCGGATTCGACGGCCGAGTATCCGCAAAGATGGATGTCGAAAAACGTCCAAACTGTTCCGTTCTTTCCAGCGAAGCGAGGAGGATCAAGAACGGCAAGACCCCAGCCCATGCAGACAGAGGCCATGATTTTCAGAGGTCTCGGAATACTCAGGGCAGACCGGGGAAGGTCTCCAGGATTTTTTCCACCCCTTCTTCGGCAAGCTCATTTGCCGTAACCCACCTTGCCTTCTCCCGATAGAAAGAGGCGATCTGCAGGATATCCTCCATCAGCGAACTCTGCGTCCGGTCGAAAGCGCCTCTCCAGACCAGAACCCCATCCTCAACCCGGAGCAGGTGGATCTCCAGCGCAACGGAGGCCGGTTGCTCGACGGCGAAAGCCTCCCCCCTTCTCTCCCGAAAACGGTAGAGATGCCCCACCACGATGGCCTCCGCCCCCAATTCTTTTCCCAAATTGCACAGAACCTGACGCAGCGGCGCCTTAAGGGACTCGGCCGAAATGCGCTTGTACATCCCGGTTACGCGATCCCCCGACACGACGGCGAAGTTCGGCTTTCTTTTTTCCAGTTGCTCCAGAAAGTGCCGCTCCACCATGGCCTCGGGATTCCCGTCGGTTTTCAAGGCATTGAAAATCACGCCGCAGAGCGGACAGCGCACGGGGCCGCCGTGCGGTTCTTCGGGGATCACCTGCTGAAAGGGAAGCACGGCGATCCGGTCAAACACGACCCTCCCCTGCGGACCCGCAATCCCTTCATCCTGACGATGGTGACAGGCAAAAAGCATCAGGGAAAAAACGATCATCGGCAGGATACGGAAAAATCTTGGGAAGCAGAATGATTTTCGAATGATTTCACCCCCTAACCTCGGCGAGGCACCCTCTTTCATGCCCGGGATTCCGGAACCCGGCGACTCCTTCGGATCCTGTCATCAACCCTTACAGGCAACCCTTGGTGGACGGAACCCCTTCGGTCCTATCGTCGATCGCGATCGCCTCACGAAAAGCGCGTGCAAAGGCCTTGAAGATTGCCTCGGCCATATGATGGCCGTTTGTACCATAGATGAGATTGACATGCAATGTGATTCCACTATGGTCGCAGAATGACTTGAAAAATTCCCGAAACAGATCCGGATCGAATTCCCCGATCCTCGCGTCGCCGAGTTTTGCCTCCCAGACCAGGCAGGGTCGGCCGGAAAGATCCATCGCGACACGGCAGAGACTCTCGTCCATCGGTATCACCGCCGAACCGTACCGACAGATCCCCTTTTTTTCCCCCAGCGCCTTCCGGACGGCCTGGCCCAGGCAGATTCCCACATCCTCCACCAGGTGATGGTCATCGACCGCGGTGTCCCCCCGGCCCTGCACATCCAGATCGATCAAGCCGTGCCGCGCAAAGAGGTTCAGCATGTGATCGAAAAACGGGATGGCCGTATCGATCCGGCCCTTCCCTTTCCCGTCCAGACCGACCGTCACGGAAATTTCCGTCTCCACGGTTTTTCTTCGGATGGTCGCCTCTCTCATGGCCCCGCCTCCTTTAGATGACCTTGTTCAGGGGGTACTCGATGATCCCCTCGGCGCCCGCCTCTTTCAACAGTGGAATCAGATCCCGCACAACGCTGCTGCTGACGATGGTTTCCACCGCCAGCCAGTCCTTCGAATGGAGATTGGAGATGGTCGGCGCCTTCAGCGAGGGCAGCAGGATCACGAGCCCGCCGAGATTCTCCCGTGAAACGTTCATCTTCAGCCCTACCTTGCCCATCGCCTGGAGCGAACCGTTGAGCAACAGACGGATCTGCTCGATTTTCTGTTTTTTCCAGGGATCCTCCCACGCCTCGCGATTCGCAATGAGCTGGGTGTTGGTTCTCAGCAACTCGTGAATGATCTTGAGCTTGTTTGCACGGATGGTGTTCCCCGTCTCCGTGACTTCGACGATCGCATCCACCAACCCCTCGACCACCTTGGCCTCGGTAGCCCCCCAGGAAAATTCGACCTGAACCCGGATCCTGCGTTCGGCAAAATACCGCTTCGTAAAGTTCACCAGCTCCGTCGACAACCGTTTCCCCTCCATGTCCTCGATCGAACGGATCGGCGAGTCTTCCCGGACGACAAGCACCCAGCGCGCCTGTCTCGCGGAGGTCTTGGAGTAGATCAGGTCCTGAACGGAAACGACATCCGATTCGTTTTCGATGATCCAGTCCTGGCCCGTCAAACCGAGATCGAGCGTGCCGTCCGCCACGTATCGGGACATCTCCTGGGCTCGGACCAGCAGGCAGGAAATCTCCTCATCGTCGATATCGGGGAAATAGCTCCTGCTGTCGTAGGTAATGCGCCATCCTGCCCGCTTGAAGAGATCCACCGTATTGGCCTCAAGGCTTCCCTTCGGGATCCCCAGTTTTATCTTCTTCATTGATACACATCCTTCGGTTCAAAAATCGGTTTCCCGACGACAATAAAATCCCCACCGGCCCTTTTTCGATAGAAACAGGAGCGATGACCGGTATGGCAGGCGGCGCCGCCCAGTTGCTCGACCTTCAGAAGGACGGTATCCCGATCGCAATCCAGGCGGACCTCGCGGACGAGTTGCACATGGCCGGAGGTCTCCCCCTTCAGCCATAGGCAATTTCGGGAACGGCTCCAGAAATACGCCTTCCCCGTTTCGAGGGTCTTTATCCAGGACTCCCGATTCATATAGGCCAGCATCAGGACCTCGCCCGATTCCTGTTCCTGGACCACGACCGGCACCAGCCCTTCCCCTTTTTCAAAATCCGGTTCAATCATGAATGTTCCCGTTACTGATTTATTTTCAATAGATATGCCTTGTTTTCCGAAAAGCACCGCGATCATAATTTGAAAAAAACCATTAATCAAGCATTTTTATGGAATGCCTTTCGGAACGGCCTTTTCCGGCATCACCGCATCCTACGGCGACGATTTTCATTTCCAAGGACTTTCGTCTTGCCATTTTCCCCCGGCGCATGATAAAAGAAGCTTGAATGGTTCGTTTCGTTGCAGTCGGATTCTTTTTGTCATTCCGCAGGGTCTTCTGCTTCGGATGGACCCGCGGAGCAGCCGGAAGATCAGGAGGTTACGACAATGGCCCTGCTCATCAGCGGCGTGGCGTCGATTGTTCTGGGCGTGATCTGTTTTTCCCAATGGTGGAGCGACTTTATCATTATCCTGAAGGGTGGGATTCCGATCATGCTGATCATGGGCGGCATCCTGGCCATCTACGTCGGCCTCGACGCCATCCAGGACAAGGCAAGAGAGGAACAGCACAAACAGGAAGAGAAGATGCACAAAACACAGGATGAGATCGAGCAGGTCAAGGCCCAGGCCGAACAATACCGGAAAGAAATTGAAAAACTGAAGGAACAAACGATGCAAAATCAAACACAACAAAATAACCCTTGACAGGACGCTTGAAATCAAATAGAAAAGGTCACTTTTTTCAGGGAAAGTATTGAAAATGCTTTTGCCGTTATCGGAACCCAGCCACATCATCGCGCGCATCAATACCTATAAGTATTGATGCCTGCTGACCGTCATACCGACGGTCCAGCAGGCCTTCCCGAGAAGATCAGCCGCTTTTCATCCCATACATTGCAGCGCCAGCCGTTCCGATGGACAATCCTTCGGAAACGAGAAACATAAACCGACAGCACATCGGCTTCCGCCGCGCGGAGCCGGTGGCGAATCTCAGCAGATGAAAAAGGAGAATTTATGAAAAAAACATGGCTCACCATCATTGCGGCGGTTCTGGTGGCCGCCGTCGTTTGCGCCCCGGCAGGCGGTCCTGAAGCGCAGGCCGCAACGATGCAACTCACCTACAGCGTCTTCTTCCCGTCAAGCCACGGCCAGACCAAGGCGGGAGAAGCCTGGGCGCGGGAAATCGAAAAAAGGACCAACGGGCAGATCAAGATCAACGTGCTGGCCGGCGGCGCACTGACCCCTGCGGATCAGTGCTTCGATGGGACCCTGAAGGGAATCTCCGACCTTGGCATGTCCTGCTTCGCATACACACGGGGGCGTTTCCCCATGATGGAGGTCTTGGATCTGCCCATGGGCTATCCAAACGGCCGGGTTGCGACAAGGGTTGCCAATGAGTTTTTTAAAAAGTTTCTGCCGAAGGAGCTTGAGGGGATCAAGCTGCTCTATGTCCACGCGCACGGGCCGGGGCTTCTCCATACAAAACAGCCGGTCACGTCGCTCGAACAGCTCAAGGGGATGAAAATCCGTTCCACAGGTTTGAGTGCAAAGGTAGCCGAGGCATTGGGCGCAGTTCCGGTGGCCATGCCGCAAGGGCAAACCTACGAAGCCCTTCAGAAGGGGGTTGTAGAAGGGACATTCGCACCGATTGAAACGCTGAAGGGCTGGAAGCAGGCAGAGGTGATCAAATCAACGACGGATTGCTCCGATGTCGGGTACACAACGGCGATGTTTGTCGTGATGAACCTGAAGAAATGGAACAGTCTTCCCGCCAATGTACGGAAGGTTATGGAAGAGGTCAGCGCACAGTGGATCGATGTCCATGGAAAGGCCTGGGATCAGATCGACCAAGAGGGGCGCGAATATACTCTCAGCTTGGGGAACAAAATCGTTCCGCTGTCCGAGTCTGAAAACAGCCGATGGAAGAATGCGATTCGGCCGATCATCGACAACTACATCAGGGAGGTTTCCGCCAAAGGTCTCCCCGCCGAAAAAGCGGTGAAAGAAGTGGAGAACCTGATCGCACAGTACCGAAAGACCTACAAATAGGCGAAAGACACGATGACCCGCATTCATCGAGAAATCGGCCGGATCAGCATCCTGTTTAATGCACTGGCCTGCGTCGCGGTTTTGATCATGATGCTGCTGACCTGTGCCGATGTTGTTTTGAGGCTCATGCGTCATCCGATCCCGGGAACCTATGAACTCATCAGTTTCCTGGGAACCGTGATTGTCTCCTTTGCTCTGGCGCTGACCTCTCTTGAAAAGGGACACATTTCCGTCGATATTGTCGTGAAGAAGCTGCCCCCGCGCTTTCAGGCAGGCGTTGATGCCGTCGCCTGCCTGATCGGCGCCTCCCTTTTCGGCTTGATCTGCTGGCAGAGCTTGCTTTATGCCGCCGACATGCGGCAGAGCGGAGAGGTTTCCGTCACACTGACCATGCCGATTTATCCTTTCATCTACGGGGTCGCTGCCGGAAGCGCACTGCTGGTTCTGGTCCTCTTGTCCGAGGGTCTGCGGGCCGCCGGACGGACGGTGAAGCGATGACGCCCATAACCTCAGGCCTGATCGGCTTCGTCCTTCTCATCGTTCTGATGTTTGCCCGGATTCCCGTGGGATTCGTCATGGCCCTCGTCGGTTTCCTCGGATTCGGCCTTTTGACTTCCTGGGGCGCCTCCCTGAACCTGATCGCACGGGATTTCTTTTCGGTGTTCAGCTCTTACAACCTGACGGTCATCCCGCTGTTCGTTTTGATGGGACAGGTTGCCTTCCATGCGGGGATCAGCGGCCGTCTCTTCCATGTGGCTCACAAGTTTCTCGGGCATCTTCCCGGGGGGCTGGCTGTTGCCACGATCGGAGCCTGCGCCGGATTTTCGGCGATCTGCGGATCGACCAGCGCCACGGCGGCAACGATGGCCTCCGTCGCACTGCCGGAGATGAAAAAATACCGGTATGATCCCGCGCTGGCCACGGGGGTTGTCGCCGCCGGAGGCAGTCTGGGAATCCTGATCCCGCCGAGCACGATCTTCATTATCTACGGGATCATGACGGAACAGTCCATCGGCAAGCTCTTCATGGCCGGCGTGCTGCCGGGCATTCTGCTCACTGTGTTTTTCATCCTGTCCATTTTAATCTGGACCCGTTTCAATCCCGATCTGTGCATCGCGGCGCCCAAGGCGGCTTTACAGGAAAGAATCGCGTCGCTGTCCGGCCTAATCGAAACTTTCTTGCTGTTCGTGCTGGTTATGGGGGGGCTCTTCATCGGGTTCTTTACACCGACCGAAGCCGCCGGGATCGGCGCCTTCGGAACGATCGTCATCGCAACGATCGGCAAACACCTGACCTGGTCGGGTTTTATCCGATCCCTGCAGGAAACCACACGGATCTCCTGTATGGTCCTGGTCATTGTCGCCGGCGCAACCGTCTTCGGCCACTTCCTCGCCGTGACCACCATCCCGGCGCAAATCGGCCAATGGGTCTCGGGCCTGCCTCTGCCCTCCTTTGCAATCATCGGTCTGATCATTCTCGTCTATTTTCTCCTCGGCTGTCTGATGGACTCGCTGGCGATGATCATGCTGACCATCCCCGTCTTCTATCCGGTGGTCACCACGCTCGGATACGACCCTGTCTGGTTCGGCGTTGTGATTGTTCTGGTCGCGGAGATGGGGGTGATCACGCCGCCGGTGGGGATTAATGTTTACGTGGTTGCCGGTGTGGCGCGGGATGTTCCGCTTCAGACGATCTTCCGGGGATCCCTAAACATGATGGCCGCGTTGTTGCTGACCGCAATCCTGTTGATCCTCTTCCCCCAGATCGCCCTGTTTCTGCCGGGATTCATGAAATAGGATTTTGAAAACAGGGTCATTCCCGGACGGACGGGAATCCGAGAGAACCGATAGGGAACCTATGGATTTTTTCTTTGCACCCCGCGGTGTCGCCGTTATCGGCGCAACGCCGAATCCGCTCAAGGGCGGAAACGCCATCCTGAAAAACCTTCTGTCCGGATATCGAGGAGAGATCTACCCCGTCAACCCCCGTTATCGTCAGATCGAGGGCTTGCCCTGCTACCCGTCCATCAGCGCCGTTCCCGACCCGCTGGATCTGGCGATCATCTTTATTCCCGCCCCGCTTGTGCCGGCATCGGTCGAAGAGTGCGCAGCGAGAGGCGTTGCCGGGGTCATGATCGAATCGAGCGGTTTTGCGGAAACCGGCGCGGATGGTTTCCAATACCAATCCGAACTGAGAAAAATGGCCGCCGGAAAACGGATCCGGATCTGGGGTCCCAATGGCATGGGGCTCGTCGACGTAAAGCACGACCGCATCTTTTCGTTCATGGACCCCCGGGCGCGCCAACGGGAATGGATCCCCGGGGATGTTTCTCTCGTGGTTCAGAGCGGCTTGCTTTCCGCCACCTTCCTGTTCGACATCATGAGCCATGGCCTGATGGGTGTCAGCAAGGTCTGCTCCGTGGGCAACAAGGTCGATGTGAACGAATGCGATCTGCTGGAGTACTTCATCGGCGACCCCGACACCCGGGTGATCGGCTTCTATCTCGAATCCTTTGCGGACGGACGGCGCTTCCTCGAAATCCGTCGCCGCTGCGCCAAACCGATTGTCGTTCTGAAGGGAGGGAGGACCCGAAAAGGCGCCGAGGCGGCGCTCAGTCACACGGCTTCCCTCGCCGGCAATCATCGGATCATCGCCGGCGCGCTGGCACAGTCGGCGATCATCGAAGTCCGAGATTTCCGGCAGATGACGGACGTCTGCCGAACCCTGGCGATGATGCCTCCACCGGATGCCCCCGGGAACCGGGTTGCCGTTTTGACATTCAGCGGCGGGGCCGGAATCGTTTCCGCCGATTTCATCGAGGAGAACGGTCTCCGGTTGGCCGACCTTTCCGAAGAGACGCGGACGGCTTTACGGGGACTTTACCCCGCCTGGATGCCTGTTGCCCATCCGATCGACCTGTGGCCCGCCCTGGAAAGTCATATCGGCCAGAACGTGAACATTTTCGGGTTTGCACTGGAGGTCGTTCTTGCCGATCCCGGTGTGGATGCCGTCTTCCTGCACGCTTTTACGGGCAATGCCCATATCCGCATCGATCCCACCGATCTGGTCCGGCCGGTCCGGGAAGCCGGGAAGCCGGCCGTCGTCTGGCAGACCGGCCGAAGGGAGGAATCTTTTTCATTTCAGCAGCAGGCGCTTCGTTGCGGCATCCCGGTCTTTACGGAAATCGGAAGGGCGGTTGAATGCTTGGCTGCCGTGTTGCGTGGACGTTACCGGCCGGAAACGATCCCAGCCCTCGGCATTCCGGTTGGGCCTTTGTGAAGACGGAAGAGCTTTTCGGCCTGGATCCTGAATCACCCGCGGATCAGGGAAATCGAGATCCGTCCGCCCCCCTTTCATTCCTGCGCTTCAGCAACAGCAATGCCAGGAGGATTGCCCCCACGGTAATGGCGGAATCGGCAACGTTGAAGGCCGGCCAGTGATGCGCATCGATATAAACGTCGAGGAAATCCACCACTTCCCCAAACCGGACCCGGTCGATGAGATTTCCGACCGCGCCGCCAAGGATCAATGCCAGGGAAAAAACCAGGGTCTGATCTTGGATCGCGGTTCGTCGGAGATAGTGCAGAATCAGCAGGACCGCGGCTACGGTCACGGCCAGGAAGAAAAAAGAACGGAACAGGGGTGACGCGGAGGCCAGAAAACCGAACGCGGCGCCCGGGTTGCGCACATGGACGATGTTGAAAAAACCATCGAACACCGCAAAACCCTCGTGGATCTTCAGCGTCGCGAGAATCCACGCCTTGGACAGTTGATCCGACAGGATCACCAGCGCCACAATCACCGGAAACAGAACGTTTTTTTTCCGCAAAATCGGCCCCACCGCTACTTCGTTGTCGTCCGACGCCGGGCGCTTGTTCCGTTACAGGTTTTCCAGACACCGCGCACAGAGCGTCGGGTGTTTCCGGCTTTCGCCCACCGTGCTGCTGTAGTTCCAGCAGCGGTGGCACTTTTCCCCCTTCGCCCGGCTCACACCGACGACAAGGCCGGGAATGTCCGCGCTTCGATACGCATTCGCAATCCCCTGCCCCTCCACGACACGCAGGTCGGAGACAATCAGAAGAGCCCGAAGGTCGTCCTGATGCGTTTCCAACATTGCCCGGAGCGGTTCCGGTGCGGCAACCTCCACGGCGGCGTCCAGAGAATGACCGACGACCTTGTTCTGCCGGGCCGCTTCGATCACCTTTGCCGCCTCTCCCTTGACGGCGACCAGCGTCTTCCACGTTTCTGCCAGGTCCGGACGTACGAACACCGGATTCACCTCCGGAAATTGCGTCAGGTGGACGCTTTCAGGCTTTCCGGGGCAAGGGGGCAGCGCCAGCCACACCTCCTCCGCCGTGAACGTTAGAATCGGTGCAAGGAGCTTGGCCATGGCCTGCAGAACTTCCATCATCACCGTCTGGGCCGAACGACGGGCCCGGGAAGACGCCATTGAGGTGTAGAGCCGGTCCTTGAGGACGTCGAGGTAAAGGGCGGAGAGATCCACCGTGCAAAAGTTGTAGAGGATATAGTAGACCACATGGAACTGGTAGTGTTCGTAGGCGTCCCGCACGCGACGGACGACTTCCTGAAGGCGGTGGAGAAGCCAGCGGTCCATCTCCGCCATTTCCGGATAAGGCACGGCATCCGCGGCCGGGTTGTAGTCATACAGGTTCCCCAGGATGAACCGGCTCGTGTTCCGGATCCGCCGGTAAGCTTCAACGAGACGCTTCAGGATCTCCTCGGAGATCCGGATGTCCTCGGTGTAATCCTCGGCGGCCACCCAGAGCCGGAGAATCTCGGCCCCGTACCTGTCGATGATCGTTTGGGAGTCGATGACGTTCCCGACCGATTTGGACATCTTCTTCCCCTCCCCGTCGACGACGAAGCCGTGGGTGAGGACGTTCCGGTAAGGGGCGCGCCCCCGGGTCCCGACGGACTCCAGAAGCGAGGAGTGGAACCAGCCTCGGTGCTGGTCGTTCCCTTCGAGGTACATGTCGCAGGGGGAGCCGAGGTTCGGCCGGTGCTCCAGAACGGCGGCATGACTGACGCCCGAATCGAACCAGACGTCCAGGATGTTCGTCTCCTTCCGGAAATCTTTCCCGCCGCACGCGGGGCAGCAGGTTCCCGCGGGCAGCAAGTCTCCAGCCTCCCGTTCGAACCAGACATCGGCTCCGTGCTCGCGGACCAACCCGACCACATGGTCCAGAATCGGCTGCGTCATGAGTTCGCGGTCGCATCCCTTGCAGTAAAACATCGTGATCGGAACGCCCCAGAGCCGCTGCCGGGAGATGCACCAGTCCGGCCGGTTCTCGACCATGCCGTAAATCCGGTCGCGTCCCCAGGAGGGAAACCAGTTCACAGCATCGATCGCGGCCAGCGCCTTCTTGCGGAGGTCGTTTCTCTCCATTGAGATGAACCACTGCTCGGTCGAACGGAAGATGATCGGCTGTTTGCATCGCCAACAGTGCGGGTAGGTGTGCTGGATGTCCATCTGTCCGAGCAGCGCGCCCGCCTCGGCCAGCTTGTCATTGACCGCCCCGTTGGCATCGAAAACGAACTGGCCGGCAAAGTCCTGGACATCGCGGGTAAAGCGTCCATCGTCATCCACCGGCGCGTAATTGTCCAGCCCGTACTTCATCCCGATCTCATAGTCCTCCTGTCCGTGCCCCGGGGCGATGTGCACGCAACCGGTCCCGGCATCCAGGGTGACGAACGGGGCCAGGATCAACAGGCTCTTCCGCCCGACCAGCGGATGACGGCACTCGAGCCCCTCGAGAACCGATCCGGGAAACTCATCAAGGATCTCGTAGCGTTCTTTGCGGAGGCCGAACGCGTCAAGGCAGTAGTCAAGCAGCTCCTTCGCCAGGATGAGGATCTCGCCCTTCACCTTCACGGCCACGTAAAGAAAATCCCTGTGAAGCGCAATCGCCAGGTTGGCGGGAATCGTCCAGGGGGTCGTCGTCCAGATGACGACGGATATCTTCTGAGCTGCAAGCTTCGGCAGCCGCTCGGCGGGATCGGAGACCAGGACGAACTTCACGTAGATCGAAGGCGTCGTGTGGTCCTGGTACTCGACCTCCGCCTCCGCCAGAGCCGTCTTGCAGGAGGCGCACCAGTAGACGGGCTTCTTCCCCTTGTACACGCTCCCGTTGAGATAGAGCTTCCCGAACTCCTCGACGGTCGTCGCCTCGTAGTCATACGTCATCGTGAGATAGGGATTTTCCCATTCGCCGAAAACCCCGAGCCGTTTGAACTGATCCCGCTGAATCCCGACGTATTTCTCCGCATAGGTCCTGCAGACGCGGCGCTTGTGCGCCTGCGACATCCCGGTCTTTCGGTCGCCCAGTTCGCGGTCTACCTGGTGTTCAATGGGAAGCCCGTGGCAGTCCCACCCGGGGACGTAAACGCTGTCCCTGCCGGCCATGTTTCTGGCCTTGATCAGGATGTCCTTGATGATCTTGTTGAGTGCGGTCCCCAGGTGGATGTTGCCGTTGGCGTAGGGCGGTCCGTCGTGAAGGATGTAAGGGGTTCTCCCCTTCGCTTCCTTGCGGATCCGGTCGTAGATGCGCATCTGATCCCAACGGGCAAGCATCTCCGGCTCCCGTTTCGCCAGATTGGCCTTCATCGGAAAATCGGTCTTCGGCAGATTCAATGTTTCCTTGTAATCCATGAACAGAACCCCTCACGATGCAATCTTTTTAAAATGGGGACGAACGCTACCACAGATCCCCGACACTTTCAAGAATCACTTTCCCTTTCGGTCCGGGTGGGAAGGTGCGGACGGCCGAACCGCCGGAAGAGGGCATGGCGGAAAAATCTCTGTGGGATTCAACTGAAATCCCGCAGCGATTCGTCGATGCCCTTACGGATCTCGAACCAGAAATCCAGGGACGCCTCTTTCCGGTCCTTTTCGAAGCGCTCGATCCAATGCGCCAACTCCGGATTCGTATCGTGTTCCACGTCCCGTTTGCGTTTCAGGAAGGTCGAGACATAATCGATGTCGAGTTCACTCTCCCAGAAGACGCCCGAATTCCGGCTGTTGAGGCGGCTGGCGCAGATGGCATTGGCCTGGAGGAATCGATCCTTCAATCCGTACAGCGAATCGAAGACATCGGGCATCATCTCCTCGGCCCAAGCGCGATGAAAGCGACAAATGCCCGCATTGTCCATGATGAGTTCCTTGCGAAGCCGCTCCGCGCAATGCCTTCCCAACTCCCGGGGAGGGAGAAAATCGGTCCCGTAATGCATGTAATATTTGCCCATGATCGCCATCGGCGAGAGCGCTCCCGGGGTCCAGTACTGGTTCGGCACCATCCAGCCCTTGCGCCCGAAGGACGTGTAGACGCAATAATCCAACACACGGGTCCCCTTCCCGTTCCGGACGATCCTCCCCCATTTCCGGATCCCCTCGGAAAAATCGAGGATCCCCCGCCGTTCCAGGATAGCATCCACGAGCTCGGTTCCCAATTCGGCGTTGTGAAGAGAATCCGCAACGAGATCGAACCGGTTGTGATCCCATCGGGGCAGCTTCGTCACCCCGAGCTCCTCCCGGGAAAGGAATCCCCGATCCAGGCAATCCATCAGCCAGGCGACGACGCCCCCGAGGCTGACCGCGTCGAAACCGGATCTGTCGCCGTGGTGGTTGAGCCTCTCGGCCGCGCGCTGATCGAAGATCCCGCAGAGCGGCCCCAGGGTCTGATAGGGTTCGTAGTCCTTCTTGAATTCCCCATTCATCTTCTTGCAGACCGCCGCGCAGGGTTCCCCGCAGGTGGCCTGCTGTTTGGTCCTGATCGTTTCCTCGTTGAACTGCTTCAGGTAGTGATCCAAGATGAACCGCTCGTGGAGCCTGACCCGCTCCTCCTCGGACCAGCGGATCGTCCGGTAGTTGAAGGCCATGATGCGGCCGCCCATTGTCGCATAATTGACGCCGAAGGTTCCCCCGGTATCGAATTTCGGATCGAAACGGTACTTGGTCGTTCCTTCGAAATCCTTCATGGCGAGCTTCTGACGGTATTTCTCTATGAACCACGCATCGGCCACCTTGCGGTCTCTGAAATCCTCGTCGAGATATGTCCCGCCGTAAATGATCGCGGCAATCCCGTGCTCCTGAAGCATCTTGGAGCCAAGTCCTCCGCGACCTGCCCAGGTGTCCACGAAGTTCGGCTTTCCCCGGGAAATCGGGACCGAAACGATGGCGCCAAAATCCGTGGACCTCGCCGCCGGCCCGACAACCAGGATGCGCGGATCGTTCTCATAACGGGAGGCATACCTCTGGTGAACGTAATCGAGGAGGCTGTAGACGCCGCCGCGGCCCGTCTTCCAGATCGCGTTTGCGTCGATCGGATCGACTTCGATCTGGATCTCCTCCCCGTGGCTTCTGTTCAGGTAGAGCACGGAGGGAACGGAAGCCCTGCCGACCAGACTCACCATGTTGATCCCGAGATTGTCGAAGACCAGCCCTGCGCCGCCCATCGAGGAGATGAAGAATCCGCGCCAGCACGGGGAAAAGCCGGTCACGAACAGCCGGTTCGAACCGGGGAAGATCGATCCGGCAAACAGTCCCACGCCGATATTGAGGCTTCTTGTCCTGCCGGAGATGTGGAGACCGAGATCGACGGGGCCGAAATAATCGCCGATCCGGTAGCGTTTCATCCGGTAAAAGCCGGTCGCCGGATCGACAAAGAGAACCTTTTGATGTTTTTCCATACATCCTTCCTCACCGGTCGTTTTCAAGGGCGGCATCAGCCGTTTCCCCGCTCCCCGGTCCGCGCGGAACCCTTCGGCGGGTAGTCCAGCGTGCCGTCGATCCGGGAAACCTGGTCGGGTGTATGGGAAGGGAAAGGCAGCTCGCCCTTCTCCCTCCAGCGGCGAACGGTTTCCGAGGCCTCGCGACCCCTGTGTTCATTCAGTGCGCCATCCTGGGACAGATACAGGGTTTGCGAGGGGAAGGCAAATCCGCTGCCGCACTCCCCGACGAGATCCATGACGCGCAGCAACAGGTCCTCCTGAACGGCCAGGAAGGGGTCATACGCCGTTTCCGTAATGTAGGCGAAAATCTCCACATCGAGGGACGAGGAACCGAAACCGACAAAACGGACGCGCACCGTTGCGGAATCCACCCGTGGATGACGGTAGAGAAGTTCGCGGAGCCGAATCAGCAGGCAGCGGAGTTGATCCGCCGTCGTCTCGTAGCGCAGGTTCAGGGTGTGCCGGAACAGGAATCGGTCCCGCATCGTGAAGTTCTCGATTCCGACCGAAGAGAGCTGGCCGTTGGGAATGGAAACCACCGTGCGGTTGAGGGTGCGAATTTGCGTGGAGCGGAGGCCGATGTTCTCGATCGTACCGCTATACTCACCGGCCTTGCAGAAATCACCCAGCCGAATAGGTTTGTCCCAAACGAGAAAAACGCCGCCGAAAAAGTTTTCAATGGTTTTCTGAGCGGCAAAGGCCACGGCAATGCCGCCAAGGCCGAGACCGGCCACCACGGCCGTGAGATTGACGCCCGCAAAATAATGAAACACGATCATGAGTCCCATGGCAACGGCCAATATCTTGAGCAGCGTTGCCGAAAGGCGGATGACCGCATTGGCCGCCTCGTGCCTACGTCTCTCAATGATCTCCGCAAAAGCGTCGATCA
>JAXDCM010000039.1:0-5786 GCA_034677965.1 Syntrophales bacterium | reverse complement strand
CCCTCGGCGCGTGGCGAGTTGGAAATCACCGACGTCAACCGGGAATACCTCAAGCGGGGCAGATTGAAGGTCGAGATCCTTGGGCGGGGAATGGCCTGGCTCGATACGGGCACCCATGAAAGCCTGCTGGAAGCGAGCAATTTTATCGCAACCATCGAACACCGCCAGGGACTGAAAGTCGCCTGCCTCGAAGAGATTGCGTATAAAAAAGGGTATATTACTGCAGAGCAGCTCGTTCAACTGGCCAGGCCGCTGCTGAAAAATCAGTATGGCGAATACCTGATGGGCCTGCTGGAGCGAAGGTCATGATCTGGCTGGTCGGCAACCGGGGAATGCTGGGGACGGAGGTGCACCGTCGTCTGCAGGCTCGCAGCCTGGAACATGTCGCCACCGATCTGGACGTGGATATTACCGACCGGCGGGTCTTACACTCGTTTTCGGATCCATTGGCCCTTTCCTGGATTGTCAACTGCTCCGCCTACACAGCGGTGGACCGGGCGGAGGATGAACCCGAACCGGCTTTTCGGATCAATGCCGATGGGGTTCGGAACCTCGCCTGGGTGGCTCGTCAAAAAGGAGCCCGGCTGCTGCACATCTCCACGGATTATGTTTTCGACGGGAAAAAGGAGGGGGCCTACCTGGAGACGGATGCCCCGAATCCGTCGGGTGTCTACGGCCGCAGCAAGCTGCAGGGGGAACAATATATTCGGGAAGAGCTCGACAGCCACGTCATTCTGCGGACGGCCTGGCTTTATGGTCCTGCCGGCGCCAATTTTGTCCGGACCATGCTCCGGTTGTTTCAGGAGCGGGATGAGGTGAGGGTGGTTTCGGATCAGTGGGGCAGTCCGACCCTGGCTGGAGACCTGGCCGATGCGATCCTGATGATCCTGAACCGGGAAACCGTTCAATACGGGACGTATCATTTTACAAACGAGGGCAGGACGAACTGGTTCGGATTTGCCTCGTTGATCCTGGAGCTGGCGGAGAAGCATCGTCTTGTCGATCGCGAGGTCCGCCTCGTGCCGATCAAGACCGAGGAGTACCCCACCAGGGCGTTGCGACCCGCCAATTCCTACCTGTCCAAAGAGAAGATCAAGGCTGTGTTCGGCATTCCTGTTCGTTCCTGGCAGGAGGCTCTTGAGTCGTTCATGAAGGGTATGGCTGCAGATAAAGGGGAAGCGTGAACCGGATCAAGGCCGTCAGCATTCTTTTCCTGCGTTTTGTCATCACCCTGTTTAAAAGCAGAGGTCTGGTCTTCGACCTGGCGCGTCGCGATATCCAGTCCAAATACCTGGGCTCCTATCTCAACATCCTTTGGGCCTTCGTGCAGCCGACGGTCACGATCCTGCTGCTCTGGTTCGTCTTCGAGGTCGGTTTCAGGGTAACCCCGGTAGATAATTACCCCTTCGCTCTCTGGTTGATCACCGGCATCATTCCGTGGTTCTTCTTTTCCGAAAGCCTGGGAAGCGCCACAAATTCCATTCTCGAATACAGTTACCTTGTGAAGAAGGTCGTCTTCAAGGTGAGTGTGATCCCGGTCATCAAGATTCTCTCGGCGCTCTTCATCCATTTCTTCTTCATTATCTTTATTTTCCTGGCCTTTCTCTCATACGGCTACAAGCCGAGGCTGTGCAATCTTCAGATGATTTATTACCTCTTTTCGATGATCGTGCTGGTGGTGGGGCTTACCTGGATTACCTCCGCCCTCGTCATTTTCGTAAAGGATGTCGGGCAGGTGGTGGCCATGTTCCTGCAGTTTGGTTTCTGGTTCACCCCCATCCTGTGGAATATCAAAATGGTGCCGGAAAAGTATCACACCCTGATGAAGCTCAATCCCGTCTATTACATCACCGAGGGGTACCGGAACAGCTTCATTTCCGGGATCTGGTTCTGGGAGTATCCCCGCTGGACAATCGAATTCTGGATCGTGACCGGATTCATTTTCTTTCTCGGCGCCGTTCTTTTTCTGAAGCTTCGGCCGCACTTTGCGGATGTGCTTTGACATTTATGGATAGGCAGAACCTGCAGATGAAGAAGGACGCCACGATGGATCCATGGGCCGGTCCGATCCCGGAACCGGCTTCCCCGATGGGCGATGTGGCGATCCGCATCCGGGATCTATCCAAAATCTTCAAACTCTATGACCGTTCCGTTGATCGCCTGAAGGAATCCCTGCATCCGTTGAGAAGGCGCTATCACCGCGAATTCTATGCCTTGCGCGATGTGGAATTCGACGTCCGACGCGGAGAAACCGTCGGCATCATCGGCCGCAACGGATCCGGCAAATCCACTCTCCTGAAGATCATTGCCGGCGTTCTGACCCCGTCGGTCGGGACCGTAGAGGTGAACGGCCGGGTGTCGGCCCTGCTGGAGCTGGGAACGGGTTTCAACCCCGATATGACGGGGATGGAGAACATCTATTTCAGCGGGACCATCATGGGATATTCCCGGGAGGAAATGGACATGAAGCGCGATGCCATTGTCCATTTCGCCGACATTGGGGAGTTTATTTCCCAGCCTGTGAAGATCTATTCGAGCGGGATGTTCATTCGCCTGGCGTTTGCCGTGGCGATCAACGTGGATCCGGATATCCTGATCGTCGACGAGGCATTGAGTGTCGGAGACATCAGTTTCCAGGCCAAATGCTACAGCCGTTTTAACCAGTTCCGAAGCGCCGGGAAGACCATCCTGTTCGTCACCCATACCATGGACAACGTGATCCGTTATTGCGACCGGGGGATCGTGCTCGAAGCGGGACGGAAACTGATCGAGACCGGAACAAAAGAAGCCGTAGACGTCTACAAGCGTCTCCTTGTGAATTGTTATGGAAACGGAGAGGAATGGACGGTCTCTAAAGAGAAAAGAGAGATCGAGGAACGGTGGAACGTTCCGGACACCGCACGCCAGAATGTGAACCCGAACGCCACGGTCTACGGAAACGGCAAGGCTGAAATCATCGGATACGGGATGATCGATGCGGAAGGAAATCCGGTGCAAAAACTCTTGAATGGGGAAAGGTTTTCCATCTGTATGCGGATCCGATTTCACGGAGACGTCGCCCATCCCATTTTTGCCTTCACCGTCAGGGATTTGAGGGGGCTCGAGATCACCGGGACCAACACGCACTTTCGTCATATCGATACGGAGCGGTGCCGGAGCGGAGAGATCGTCGATGTGATTTTTTCCCAGGCGCTCAACATGCAGGCCGGGCAATACGGTCTTTCGCTTGGCTGCACGAATTACGAGGGGGATTGTTTTGTCGTATACCATCGCCTTTACGATATTCTGCTGTTTGAGGTGATCAGCGATCGCAGCATGGTCGGATTCTACGATCTGCCGGGTGAAATCCGGATTCGCCGGCTTGGCGTGATGAAAGGGGAAGATGCATGCTGAATCTCGATTATTACAAAGGAGAGGATTCCTATTCGGACGGAGAGATCGAAGAGGAAATCCTGGAGTTTGTTTCCAGTCGGCGGGATCCGGAAGAGGTCGTCACCCGGGACAACCGCTGGCCCATCTTGTATCATCTCTCGCCGGAACGGCGAAACATCCTGGAATGGTTTCCCTTCCGGTCCGACGCAAGCCTGCTGGAGGTCGGCGCCGGGTGCGGGGCGCTGACCGGGCTATTCTGCGAACGCGTGAAACGGGTCGTGGCGGTGGAACTTTCGCGACGAAGGGCAAGAATCACGGCGGAACGATACCGCAACGCATCAAACCTCGAAATCTTTGCGGGAAACGTGGAGGACATCCCGCTTGAGGAATCATTCGATTACATTACACTGATCGGTGTGCTGGAATATACAAGAGGGTTCATCAGCACAACGGATCCATACGGCCGCCTTTTCGACATTCTCCTTCCGCGGCTTCGCGAGAATGGGACCGTCATCATTGCCATCGAGAACCGTTTCGGATTGAAATACTGGGCCGGCGCGGCGGACGACCACACGGGCCGTCTCTTCGAGTCTTTCTCCGCACCGGATCCCGGAAAGCGGTTTGAGACCTTCAGCCGTCCGGAGCTGGTTTCTCTGTTGCACCGGAACGGTCTTTGCGATCTCCAATTCTACTACCCTCATCCGGACTACAAACTTCCCCAGGAGATTTTCAGTGACGCATGTCTGCCCGGCATCACGAACCCGCTTGCCGAGGCGCCATGTTATGACCGTGCGGGCATCCGCCTTTTTGATGAGTGGCTCGGATTTTTTTACCTCACTCGGGATGGGATGTATCCCTGGTTTGCCAATTCATTTCTCATTCTGGCCAGGCGAGGGGAAAAACGATGAAGATTCTTTACGCCAAATACAACAGCCATCGGCGGCCGCTTTTTCGGATTGCCACCACGATCGTCGAGAAGGACGAACATCGCTATGTGGAGAAAAGGGCATTGACCGCGGAAGGCTGCGGGCACATCCGGTCGATCCGTCAAGGGTATGAACGATTGCAGGGAAACCTTGTCGACGAAGGGTTCAAGTTGCCTGCCATCCTCGAGACGGGAGAAGATTTCATCCGCTTCGCCTTTGTCGGGGGGCGAAGCCTGGAGGAATTGCTGCTGCAGGCGGCGCTGGAAGGAAATCGGCCGGCATTTATGGATCTTCTCGATCGATATCATTCGCGCCTGCGGCGTTCCTTCGTGACGATTGATCATTTTTTCCCGGCGGGGGAGGCCGCTTCCATCTTTCGGGACATCCCGGCAGGCATTTTGGATAAACAAGGCCCTTTCTCGTACTATTCCTTTTTGGACCCCATTTTCGAAAATATCGTGATCCAGGGGGATGACTGGTACATCATCGACAACGAATGGGTCTTCGACGGCTGCCTTCCTTTATCGTTTCCTCTTTTTCGCAGCCTGCTCATCTTCTATAAATTCAAATGTGGCCCTCTGAAAATCAATTCACTGATCGCGTTCGAGGAACTTCTGGACCGATACGGCATCCCGGAGGAGGTTCAGAAGGTCTACTATCTGATCGAGGCGAATTTCCAGCGATACGTGGATGGGCCGGAACCCGAGGTGACGCGATACAGGATGCCCTACCGGAAAAAAAGGGAATCCGTAACGGATCTCATCGAGTTCCGGGAGGAAACGCTCCGCGCGCAGAAACGATTCGCGCAACTCTATATCGATACGGGATTCGGGATCAACGAGCCGCAATCCCTGCTGCGTCCGCTGACGGGAGATGACCGCATGCTGTCGTTTGATTTGCGAGATTATCGTGACATCCGGGCCGTCCGGTTCGACCCGATCAACGACTATGTCGCCCTGCATCTCCATGAGATCAGCGTTCTTGCGGCAGGCGGGCGTCGGCATGTGATCACGGACTGCGAGTCGAACGCCCTGTACCGCGAAGGGAACAATCTCGTATTTCATACGACGGATCCCCAATTACGAATAGACATGTCCGGCATCGATTCGCCACAGACGCTGAAGGTTCGGCTGGACTATGTCTATGTCGGCCACGCGGTGTTCGACCTGGTCCTGGCATGGACCGAGCGGACGAAAAACGCGGCGATCTCACATGCCGAGGAGCTGCTATTACAAAAAGAGATGACCATTCAGGAAATTTATCTTTCCGGCTCCTGGCGCGCAACGAAGCCGTTGCGGTTCATAAGCGAGTTGCTTCAGGGCGGCGTAAAAAAGGAACCATGAAGCAGCGGCTGCGGATCATCAAGAATCTCTTCCTGGCGCTGCGCTGGGCTCTTCATTTTCGAATCTTCCGGTTGGTCGATTTTATCCAGACCTATCTCGTGATCGAGCGGTCCCGTTTGTTTGATTCGGGATTTTACAGAGAATC
>JAXDCM010000038.1:0-7514 GCA_034677965.1 Syntrophales bacterium | reverse complement strand
TAATACGAGGCCTGCTCGTCGATGAACGGCAGACGGTAGGCCGTGGCATACTTGGCAAACACCTTGGATTTTTCACCGATCAGATAGGTGAGCCCCAGTTCATGGGCATCCCCCCGGTGCGTTTTTTTTGTGTCGAAATCGACGGTGCCGGGAAGGGTGAGGCTGTTTCCGCTGATGTTCGCCTCTTCCCACCGGTAACCGCCGGTCAGGATCAACGGATCAAAGATTTGAAACTCGTCGCGGAGATAATACCCGACGGTTTGCCTTTCAAGGTCCACCGCGCCAAGCTTCCGGGTCCGCTCCCGGGTTTCGTAACGGTCCATCTTGAAGGGTTCCCTGTAATAATCGATGCCGGCCGTCAATTTGTTGTTACGCCCGAAAACGGTCTTTTCCAGGATGTATTTCGGGGTTAAGGCATAGGTCTGGATCGAATAGTTGTTGAAGGAGCTCCAGGAGGCCATGTCGACCGTAACCTCCTTGAAGCCCGTTGAAAAGCCGATCTCGCCGCGGCCGAAATCCCCCAGCAACAGATCGGCGCGCAGGTTCAGATCGGTCTGCCGGTCCGTTCCGTCATCTTCCGAACTGGCCGATGTCCAGTAGGCCGGCCTGGCGGGCTGATACTGACGGCGATCCACGGCCATTTCCGCCTCGGTGAGGTTCCCGGGCAGTTCATACTGGGTTCTCTTGAATGAGGCCCCAAAGGAGAGGCTGAGCCGGTCGCTGGCATCATACCCCAGATCCAGGCCCGCCCCCTGCGAGGAGACGGTCGAGCGCTCCCGGTATCCGAGAGAGAAATAGTTCCCGCCGCTGACGCCGTAGGACCATTTCCCCGTCGAACCGCTCACCCCCGCCTCCTCGCTGTGGAGACCGTATCCGCCGGCAACGGCGGAGAGACGAAAAAGCGGCTTGCCTTCCCCCCGTTTCGTAATGATGTTGATGACGCCCGCAACCGCGGAATCGCCATGGAGGACACTGCCGGCCCCCCGCACGATCTCGATCCTTTCCACCTGGCTCAGCGGAATCTGGAACCAGTTGACGGAGGCCATATCCGGCCGGTTCAGTCTCCTTCCATTGAGCTGAATCTGGACCTTCCCGTATGGGTTGTCGCCGCCCATCCCGCGCAGGTCAATGACGGAAAGGGGATCCTGGCTGCTGTAGGAACGGAATTGGACCCCTTCCTGCCTGTCGAGAATCTCTACAAGGCTGGTCGCTCCGGAATCCCGGATCTCCTTTTCGGTGACGACCGTGACATGCGCCGGCACTTTCCGGACCTCCTCCTGGTCGCGCGTGGCCGTCACGACCACCTCCTGCAGGATCGCCGGACTGCCGGCGTCGGGTGCGCCGGCAAAGACGGATGCCGTCGGAATCCAAAAAACCAGAACCGAAAAACCAAACCGTAGAACCCTTGAAAAGCTTTTCATTCTTCACGCCTCCTTTTCCTCGCGAAAAGTGGTTGTTTTCATCCGTCGGTCAAATATCCTGGCTCGCGGCCCAAGCCTACTCTCCAAGCCTTCCCGGTTCCCATACGAACCAGTGGTTTCCCTTGGATTTCGTTCCGCTCACAGTTGCGGGGCAGCGCCGGATTCCCACCGGCTTTCCTGACTCGGCGAATGGCTGCCGAGAAGGGTAACCCTCGGCAGTCCGGTTACAGGATGACGGTCAACAACGACGTTGACCCCAAAAACCTCCATGATGCGCCATTCCGTAATGACCTCTGCGGGCCTCCCCACGCAGTGGAGCCGCCCCTCGCGGAGCAGCGCGATCCGGTCACAGTACAGCGACGCCAGATTCATGTCCTGGGTGACGGCCACGACGGTGAGGCCCGTGCTTCGGCCCAGGGATCGGATCAGGTCGAAGGTGCGCAACTGGTGGGCGATGTCGAGGGAGGAGGTCGGTTCGTCCAGCAGGATCACCTCCGGTTCCTGCGCCAGCGCCCTCGCAATCAACACCCTCTGCCTCTCGCCCCCGCTGAGCGCGTCCATAAATCGCGAAGCGAGACCCAGAACATCCGCCGCCCCCATGGCGGATCGGGCAATCGCCAGATCCCTTTCCGACTCAAAAGCCAAACGCCCCATATGGGGGTTTCTCCCCATCAGGACCGCTTCCTCCACCGTCATGGGAAAGATCCACGACGTCTCCTGGGGCACAACCGCGACCAGACGCGCCACATCCTTCCGCCTCATCTTGCCGGGGGCGTTGCCCTTCAGTCTGATTTCGCCCTCACAGGGCGATCGTACCCCGTCGATCAGGCTCAAGAGCGTGGATTTCCCGGAGCCGTTGGGACCCAGGATCCCGAAGAACTCCCCCTTCGCCACATTCAGGGTCACATCTCCGAGGACCCTCTTGTCGTCGTATTTGAAACCGACCCGTTCCAGTTCAAGGATCCGCATTTCTCAAACGGACCTCTTCATCAGATAGGCGAAGTAGGGGGCGCCGCAGAGGGCCGTGATCACCCCGACCGGAAGCTCGGCCGGCGCCAGGACGATGCGGGCAACCGTATCGGCGGCCATCAGGAACGCGCTTCCGAACAGCAGCGACGCCGGCAGCAGCAGCCGGTGATCGGAGCCGAACCGCATCCGCACGATGTGGGGAACCACGAGACCGACGAATCCGATCACGCCGCTGACGGAAACGGCCGCCCCGGTCACCAGCGATGCCGAAACCAGCAGGATCATCCGGGTTCTCTGCACCGGGATCCCCAACTGAAGCGCCGTCCCCTCCCCCGTGATGAGGATGTTGAGATCGCGTGCATGGAAAAACATCACGGCAAAACCGGCTGCCAGAAACAGGGCCGCCAGCCAAATGTCCCTTTCCCCCGCCATCGCCAGATCCCCCATCAGCCAGAAGACGACGCTGTGGATCTGTTCCCCGCCGGCGGTGGAGACGAGAAACATGATCAGCGCGGAGAAAAAGGCATTGACGATAATCCCGGCCAGCAGCATCCGGTCCGTCCGTCGGTCGCCGGTCGCGCCGGAAATACCCCATACAAGCAATATGGAGAGGAGCCCACCCGTAAAGGCCAAACCGGGAATGCCGAAGGGAAGGGAGCCCAGGCCGATGACGATCGCGGAAATGGCCCCCACGGCGGCGCCGCCCGAAACGCCGAGAACATAGGGATCGGCCAACGGGTTGCGCAACAGGGCCTGAAAGACGACCCCGGCGCACGAGAGCGCAGCGCCGACCAGCCCCGCCAAAAGGACCCTGGGGATCCTGATCGAATAAAGGATGGTTCTCTCCTCATCGGTCAGAGGGTTGGATACGCCGGGGAAATGAATTGCAGCGAGAATGCCCTTCAGGACGGCCGTTGTCCCGATCGAAACGGGACCTGCCAAAAGGGACAGGATTGAAACGCCGGCCAGAAAAGCCAGCAACAGAATACAAACCCTGAAGATTCTGATCAGGGTCAGATGGGCAACCGGATGGGGCAAGATCTTCCTCCCGCGAGAATGCTACAGATGGACGGGTCTTCCGGCTTCGGGCCGCCTACTCACCCGCCTTCCCCTCACGGCTCCATCGCGAGAGTGGCATTTCGGGCTTTCGTTCCCTTCACGGCTGCGGGGCAGCGGGAGGAATTTCACCTCCCCTTCCACACATCCATCTCGATCTTCGTTATGACAAGAACAATTTTAAAACGAATGATGAAAATTCTTTTTCGAGCGAATTCTATAAAAAATGAATCCGTGTGTCAATGGAATTCCGGCATGCGAATTCCGACATGGTGTCCGGCATGGAATTCTGAAAACCGCAACGGGAGAAACTCATTTCCTGCCTCTGGCCGGCTGCCGCCTCACCCCTTCGGCCGGAGCCGCTCCGGGAGCGCCGCCGTGGGCGCCCAATCCTTGGGGATCAGTTGCCCTGGTTCTTCGCCGAGCTTCTGGATGAGCTTTTTCAGCCCCGGGCGGGCAAACTCCGGGTGGCCGTCACGGGCCGTCCGCCCATTGTAGATCGCCTCCGAACGAAGCCGCCGACCGATGGTCCTCTCCATTTGCCTCCCCAGCCAGAGAACCCGGCCCACATCGTATCCGTGTTCGATCCCGAGCTCGTCGATCATGACGAGCAGATCCTCCATCGTCACCAGCCCCACATATCGGGGATCCCGGTAGTAATACTCCCCCGTCCCTCGAACGGGACAATCATCGAGGAAGTTGGCCGGCTGGCCGCCCATCCCGCCCAGCGTCCCCTCGAAACGGCAGATGCCCGCCTGCAGTGCGGCCAAAACGGACGCGGGGGCGATCCGCTTCGTCTCATGGAAATGGGCCAGATGGACCTCCGGGTGCGGGATGGCGTCCAGAATCATGGAGTAGTATCGGTACACCTGCGCCGGCGAGGCGGATCCGTCATGATCCGCGTGTTCGATGTCGTATGCGCCGATCTCCAGGAACCGCTTCGTGAACTCCACGGCATCTTCCAGCCTCGTTGCGCCGGTGATCGGACTTCCCCAGATGGTGCTCACCGTGCCGTTCATCTTTATCCCGACATCGGCGGCCTTCCGGATGCACCTCTCCGCCTCCTTCCAGTACTGGGACAGCGTCGTCCCGGAATTCGCGTAATGATGTTCTGGATCCGTGGACACCATCATCAGGATGCGGTCGGGGCCGATGCCTCGCTTGCGGAGCTCGATCGCCGCGTCCACGGCCGCCTCCCGGATGGTGACGGCCGTAAAGGTGATCGTGGCCGGGTCGATGCCCCGCCGTTCGCAGTTCTTCCGGAAGCGATCTCCCCGGAAGTAGGTCAGGACCTGTTCCGCGTCTCGAAACTGGGGGATGCCGGCGGGATTCCCCAGGTTGGTCAGTTCGATGTCCCGGCAGCCCGCCAGGATCATCTCTTCGGCATAGAAAATCTTGGCCGCGGTCGAAATGGTCTTCTCCTCATGCTGAAATCCATCCCGAATGGTGATGTCGCCGATGGTCACCTTCTTCGGCATGCGTGGAAAGATCTTCCAGTAATCGTATTCCGTCATTTTCATCCCTCCCGTTCGATGGGAACATCGCGCTTCCGGATCGCTCCCGAATTCAAATTTCCGCATACTGATGAAATCAACTCAAAAATGGCGGGCACACTCATTAACACAAGCCCCGATTCTGTTGTCAAGTAAAAACCCCGGATGGGAGCCACCTTGGGAAATGCGGCCGGAAAGTCACGACATCGATGGGTTTCGGCCGATGCGGATTCCGCTTGAACCGCCCGTATGTTCATGCTACTGGAGGCGCCATGAATCCCGGCATTTCGGCGGCTTGGCGCCGTTGGTCCTCGAGGCTTTTGCTGCACCAGCTCGTCTGCGCGTTGCTGGGCGCCGTCATGATCGCCGTCGCCGCGGCCATCATCGATCCGAAATCGACGGCTGATCCGGCCGCCTCGCCGGAGGACCGCGCAAAGGAAGACCTGAGCCGGTACGAATACCCCAGCCAAAAAGAGATCCGCTGGAAGGCGCATTTCGTCAGACCGCAGGACAGCCTGGAGAGGCTCTTCGGCAAGGACTGGGTTCCGGTGGCCCGATTCAACCGGATCGACCGCCGCCATGTCTATCCGGGAATGACGATCAAAGTTCCTGAAAACATCGAGGATATCCGGAATTACACCCCCATGCCCGTGTTCTACGAGCCGGCGCGGAGGCATGCCAAATATATTTACCTGAGCGTCCCCGAGCAGTGGCTCGGCGCGTATGAGCACGGCAAACTGGTTTTTTCCATGCCGGCGGCAACCGGGATCGAGGGGCACCTTGCCCCGACCGGCCTGTTCAAGGCAATAGGCTATCACCGAAAGCACGCCTCGTCTCTCTACAAGACTGCCAAGGGGGATATCCAGTATCCGATGGATTACGCTATCCTTTTCTTCATTGACAAGGAAAACTACCTGTACTGGATCCACGCGCGGGACCTTCCCGGGCGGCCGGCCTCCCACGGCTGCATCGGCGTATTCGACGAGGCCATGCAGAAGAGGGTCTACGGGGTGCCGGACAAGCCGGTCCTCGAGGACGCAAAGAAACTGTATGCCTGGACAATCGGCGAGTTTCTGTTTTCCATCGACGACGGCGCCCAGCAACCCCTCCAGAACGGACCGCCCATCGAAATCACGGGCGACCTGCCGAAGCGGCTTCCATACTCGCCGCGTTGAAACGGGTCACATAAATGCAATAAACCGGATCTCCGGCATCGGTCATTGGATTTTGCCGGGGCGCTGTGGTACATTCCGGCCGGAGAAACGTGATGAGCCCCCCGGTTAACCCTGCAATCATCGGAATCGTCCCCCGGAGTATCCGGGTCGCCGCAATGCGGATCTTTTTTGCATTTGGTTTCATGATCCTTTTCCTCCTGTTTCCCCCTCCCGGTCCGGTTCGGGCTGACACCGTCGACTGGAATTCCCTCGTCGGACGCCTGGTCGCCGACGGCTTCAGCCGGGATGCGATGAAACCTCTCTTCGTCCGCCCGGAGGTTCATTTCGAGCCGGACGCGATGGCCGATAAAATCAGCGCCCTTGTTCAAAACCAGGCCACGCCGGACTCCATGATCGCCCGTCTGAAACAGGCGATCCGTCGGGATTACCTGAGCCGCCGCAGCATTGCCCTTGCCCGCGCCTATATCGGGGAGAACCGGACCCTGCTGGAGAAGATCGACCTTCTCTACGGCGTTCCCAAGGAGATTGTCGTCTCGATCCTGATGATTGAAACCCACCTCGGACGGAAAACGGGAGAGAGCCGCGTTTTCAACCGGCTTGCCAGCATGGCCCTCAGCAACGACCTGGAAATGGTCCGTCCCCATCTTAGCCGCAGACTGCTCACCCCGGAGAACGAAGAGTTCGCGCGCAGCCGCTGCCGTGAAAAAAGCGATTGGGCCTACGGGGAACTCAAGGCGCTCCTCCGGTTCGCCGAACAAAACGGGATCGATCCGCTCGAGATCCGGGGATCGGTCTACGGGGCGATCGGCCAGTGCCAGTTCATGCCTTCCAACATCTTTTCCTACGGCGTGGATGCCGATCAGGACGGCCGGATCGACCTGTTCACGAAAGAGGACGCGCTTCACAGCATCGCCAACTACCTTCGCGGCCACGGCTGGCAGCCGGGGCTGGACCGGGAGGGTCAGCATCGCGTGATCTTCGATTACAACCGCAGCGACGTTTACGTAAATACGGTCCTGGCCGTCGCCGGAAAGCTGAAGAACCAAGACGGCAAGCAGCCGTAGCCCATTGGCGTTGACACCTTCGATGAAAGGAATGATTGATCATGCCCGCTCCCTCAGAAATTCGCGAATTGATCGAACGTTTTGAACTGAATCTTGCAGCCTATACATCGGGAAGCTACAACGAAACCCAGCTCCGCCGCGAGTTCATCGATCCGTTCTTCAAGGCCCTCGGCTGGGACGTGGACAATACAGCCGGACACGCCGAGGCGTACAAAGACGTAATCCACGAGGATGCGATCCGGATCGGCGGCGCGATGAAGGCGCCGGACTACTGCTTCCGGATCGGCGGGACGCGGAAATTCTTCGTCGAGGCGAAAAAGCCGGCCGTCGATATCT
>JAXDCM010000037.1:0-6666 GCA_034677965.1 Syntrophales bacterium | reverse complement strand
GTTTTGCCGGTTGAAATCGAGATAAGGTCAAGAAATCTTTTCCAGGCGGTATGGCCTAAAATGTCTGATCATTTCAGGGGGGTGCGGACGATGATCCGGAATACCTCGCTTCGTGGCGGTCCGGCGGCTACGGTTTATACCGGATGCAAGTCAGCTAAACTCAAGCTGTCGCCACATATTTTCTCAATCATCTTTCTGGCGGTCTTTGTCGGCCTTGCCGCAGATGTTGGGGAGGCTCGTCAACATGTCACCGTTGCCGGTGGCGGAAGTCACGGTCTCGGCATCCGAGTCGATGGCATGGTGGTGGCCTGGGGGAACGACATCTATGGACAATGTAAAATCCCCGCAGGTCTTGGTGGCGTGGTGGAGGTGGCGGCGGGAAGCAGCCACAGTCTGGCCCTAAAGTCGGATGGGACGGTTGTGGCCTGGGGATACAACCCCTGGGGGCAATGCAATGTTCCAGGAGACCTAAACGGCGTGGTGGCCGTGGCAGCGGGAGAGGACCATAGCATTGCCCTGAAATCGGACGGCACCGTGCGGGCCTGGGGACATAATTATCACGGCGAGAGCACGGTTCCCCAGGGCCTCAACAATGTAGTGGCCGTAACGGCTGGATTTTCCCACAGTCTGGCCCTGAAGTCGGACGGTACCGTGGTGGCCTGGGGGCATAACTACTGGGGTCAATGCAATCTCCGCCCGGCGGGAACTCTGGCGGGGGGCTGGGGGCATAGTCTCGCCCTAAAGCCGAACGGAGCCGTGGTGGCCTGGGGGGATAACACTTACGGCCAATGCAATGTGCCTTCTACGGCTTTAAGCGGTGTCGTGGCCGTTTCGGCTGGGGGGCGCCACAGTTTGGCCTTAAAATCGGATGGCACGGTGAAGGCTTGGGGAAGTCACGATGAAGGCCAATGCAGCATCCCCGTGGGTCTCAACGGTGCGGTGGCCGTGGCGGCAGGAGGTTACCACAGCCTGGCTTTGAAGTCCGATGGAACGGTGGTGGTTTGGGGAGACAATACCAGAGGCCAGCGGAATGTCCCTGCGGGCCTCAGTGACGTGATCGCCGTGGCGGCCGGCGCTTACCACAGTCTGGCCCTGAAGTCCGATCTCACAGTGGTGGCTTGGGGGTGGAACAACCAGGGACAAATCACGGTTCCAACCGGTCTATGGCGTGTTGTAGCTGCAGCAGCCGGCGCTTTTCACAGCCTGGTTTTGTATTTTGACGGCTACAATGCGTCCGCCTGGGGGTATAACGACGACGGTCAGTGCTCGGTCCCTGCAAGCTTTAGTGGCGCGTTGGCCGTGGCGGCGGGCACTTATCACAGTCTGGCCTTAAAGTCGAACGGCACGGTTACGGCCTGGGGGGGAGATTACGAAGGCCTGTGCACGTTTCCGGCGGGCCTCAGTGACGTGACGGCCGTATCGTCCGGTCTATACCACAGTCTGGCCGTGAAGTCCGACGGCACCGTGGTGGCCTGGGGGGAAGATTCCGATGGCAAGATCGACGTGCCGGCGAGCTTGAACCTGGGCATTCGCTTCAGGGTTCCCAAGAAGGGGATTTCGCCCGGGGTATTGCTCCTGCTGTTGAATTGATCTATCCAGACACCATCCGCTGATGAAACCCTAATTCCCAAGAAGCAACGGCAGCCAGGAGGAGTTGATCGTTTTTGGAGGAGTTGTCCGCGCTTCCCCGGAGTCGGGATCAACCATGAGGGAAGAGACGTCCACCGCTTCAAAATTCGAACCCAGAACCTCCTCGAGCCGATGTAGAGTGTCGTTGTTCCACCGGGAATCCGGCGCGCCTGAAATGTACCATGCGCCGCCGTCGTCGGCAACAATCATGCCGTACTTTTTCAGTGCCCGGAGAATCACTTGCACTTCGGAAGAAAAGCCTGAAATGTCAAAATCGGCCCGCAGTCTAAAACGCTGCCCCATCGGAGGGCAGTATGGATCATCGTCCTGCCCAAGATGACGCGCCGGCCAGACATACCCGCGGTAGCTCTGCGGAACGGTGAACCGGAGAGCATGGCTGATTGCCCCGGATGCGACCTCATCATACCTGACCAGGCCCGGAAACATCGGCAGACCGCCCTCGTCGGCGGATGTCCACCCTAAAGTCCGCAGTGCATTGGAGCGCAGATCAAATACCGCTCCGGAGCCTGCGTTCCAGCTCCCATCCGCTTGGTATTCGGCGTGGTAAAGTTCGTACAGTTTGCAGGCGCCGGTATCCACGACCAGCACGTGATGATCGCTGCCCCATTCACGCGCCGCATCCGACGGAATCGGATAGGGACCGGGATCGCTTTCATCGCCGTATTCGACGAAGTGAATCGGGACTTTTATCTGCGTTCCCGGAACCGTCGTATAGGGAATGCCGATCGGGCCGCCCTCCCACTCGCCGGAGCCAAAATCGGGGTGAAGCCCGGCGTCGGCACCGATGCAGTTGATGTAGGCGGACGAATTGGCGGCGACAGGCAACCTGTCCACCGGCACATTCCAAATGTTGTTTGCGAGGAATACGGGACATTCCGATATCGCAGCGCCGGCAGCCGGCCGGGCAAAGCCAACGAAGCCCGTTCCAAGCGTCAGCAGGGCGGCGAACAGGACAATGAGGAAAGCAGGCGAATTGCACCCATCGGTTTTATGCCGCTGCGAATCCTGATTCCGCATAATGCCTCCGAGGGCCGGCATATTCCTTACAAAAATCAACGCATTAAAAATCAGGATGATTTCTTTGGGCCTCATAATCGTCTCCCCTTTGCATCAATAAGAGGATTGGCATGGTTGTGATCATCGAAGGGGTTTCCGCCTAATCACCAAGAAGCAAATTCAATACAGGTGTGATCGAACGCTGATGAGCGGTTGTTCCCCATAAATGTCCATAGATCTCGATTGGGGAGTCTCCCGTATACGCGTCGTGGCAAGCCACCAGGTAATCACCCCGCGGCCCGGCGGCGATGCCCGGAGACTCCGGATAGCCTGACCCCGTCAGCAACGAAGAAGGACCGATAGTGCATTCTGTGGTGCTTCTGAGCGTGATTGCGCGCGCCTGGATGTTGTTAAGACCATATTTCCAAGCGACCAGGAATTCGCCGGTACTCTCGCTGCCGGCCACGGCCGGATAGGTCCCCATTTCGGGACTGAGAATGAGAAATGCGTCGATAAAATAGCCGGTATCGGTCATCAATTGACCGCCGATTCGCCGCCCGGCTGAGACGTCGTCCCAATATTCACTTACGACCAGGTATACGCTCACACCGGAGGGCAAGGGAACGGCGGCGACGGCCGGAGAGATCTCATCGCTCGTCGTTGCAAGGATGCTAAAATTCAGGCCCTCGAGGCGGGTGTCATCGATCCCGGCAACCATGTGGATGCGTTGTCCTTTGACGTCGTTGTCCTCAGCGGTGCTGTTGAACCTCTGTTGCCAGACCACCAGGCACTCGTCGTTCGAGCGGTTGCACGCGACATCCGGAAACGACGGCTGCGCGCCAAGAATCATTCCTGTAACTTGAAGTTTGTCACCCATTGTGGTGACGGTGTCGTCGCCGGCGAGGGTGCGAACCTCAATGCCCCGGTAGGATCCTTGCTCCTTCTGCCAGGTCACAAGGTAATTGTCGGTGTCGGGCGAATAGGCCACAGCCGGGTAGCGATGCGAGAAATCAGGATCATAGGCGATAATTCGCTCCTCATGCACAGCGCCGCCGTTGGCGTTTATGCGCATGCCGAAGATGCCGGAGTTGGTATCTTCGGACTGATAGACCACCAGGTACTCGTTGCGGTCCGGGTTGTAGGCAACATCGGCGATGATGTCCCTCGCGCCGGCAGTTTGTGAGATGCGAAACGCCGAACCGATCAAGTCCCCATTCCTGGATACGCGCTGTCCATAGATGTAGGGAAGATCATCGGAACCGTTCCACACCACCAAATATTCCTGCCGTTGGCTGTTGTAGGCCACGGCCGGATTCTTTTCATGATACCAGTTATAAGTATCCTGTGGGCTAATGGGAAACCAACTGCCGACAGGCCGGCCTCCTGCCATTGACATGACCGGGAACATGATTAGTCCAGCCATGAGAATGGTTCCAACCCATAATTTCTTCATTTCTTTTTCCCCTTACTAAACAAAAACCCCGGACTCATGCGAGCATCGGGGTTTCGATAATCTCTTCATGGCTTCACCCTTCAAGAAGGGTTTCCATCAGCTGCTGACTTGTTGACCATGCCTGATTTGGCTGTGATTGTCCGTCCGCACGGTATAGAAAGTCAAGAAATTGTTTTTCAATGACGACCGTTTGAAAGAATGGATTTTAAACCACATCACCGGACGCTCGATAACAGGCGACCTGCGTTTTTTCCCCCTCTGCCTCTGTGCGCACTACGTGGCATGCATCGGGGTTGTCTGGAATTTTGATGGAGGTACTTGCCAGTCATGGCTCATTAAGAGAAGGCGACAATAAAAGCATATCGATGATTGGCGCCACTGCTGGTAATTTTTTCAAAACCAGTAATTTGTTTGATTTTGTATATCGCAATTGATCGCCTTCGAATATTTCAACTTTAATGTTATGGATCCCTTCATTTTTGTATAGCCTCGGTATCATCCATTTAAAAAAGAAACTTGTATGATAATTATAAGCCACATAGCCCGACAGTTGTTCGGTGCGAACGATCATGCCTGATGGATTTGTTATCGTCATTTTGATGAATGGCATCCCATCAACTGTACCTTTATTGTTGACCTTGACTTGAACGTCCAATTGTTTTCCAGATTGTCCTACTTCGGGATATGTATTTATTTCAGCAATGTCATATTTTGTATACCCCGCTTTCTCAATTTTAAAAAGCACACTGGCATTGCACTCGGAGCTATTTCCGGATGCAATCAAGAACTCTCTCTGGAAATCCATATAATAGGTTTTTGACGCTGATAAATAAAACGGACCGATGCGGTCCTTTTCTTTAAGCCACCACGTATTTGAATTTAAATTGCGTCTGCCGGAAGCATCTTCTTCATAAAGTCCTGAAACAGCGGGTTTGCAATAATTGGATTCGGTATCAACCCCCCAATCATTGATGGAAGAATAGGCTATCGAATAATATCCGGATGTTTGAACCTTGAACTTGAAATAATCGTCTTTGTCAAGCGCGCAGGCCCATTTCCCTTCACACTTAAAACCCAGATTGGTCCACCATCCGATGTGACTCGGAAACTGGTAAGGCGGGTTAATTGTCCCAAGATCCAAGGGTTTGTCGAAAACTCGATTGTATTCCCGGTCGGAATCCGGGAAAGCTTTATCCCAGAATACCGACAGCTTATAAGGTACAAGTTCCCATTCTTTTACGTAAGGGATTCTAATTACCTCAATGTCGATTATACCAGGGGGTACGGGTGTTTTATCATCAAAATAGATCACACCAGACTCTATGTTGGGGTATCGTCTAATGGGTAAGGGTACCAGCTCAGGAGGTGCTTGGACATCATAAGGGACAACATTGGTTTCTGCAGAGTCGTATTTCTTAATCGTATTCAGCACAGGAGTGACATGGACTTGTCTTGCTGGATTTTGCAGGTTGGACATTTGGACACAGCCCTTAACCGTATCAACAGTGTTTTCTGATGCAGAATCAAGGCAATATGTAGGAACACCCAATCCATAGCATCCGTTTTTCAAGGGATAAAATTGGACTTCAACAGCCAAATCTCCAAAAGCAACTTTTGACTTATCGTACTCAGCCCGGATTCCTAAATATCCATCGGCCGGTACGGTGATTGCGTATGTTTCATAGGTCGTAGCTTCGGGGAAACTCCAAAACAGGAAATCCGTCGAATCGTCGGCATAGATGTATCCTGCAAGCAATAACACCGACGCAATGAGCATCAAGATGACATACATCAGGCGTGCGAGGGGATGTCGTCTCAAGCAGTAACAACTCGCCCGATATTTTTTTGAAAAGCAGGATTTCGACAATCCTTTCATGAGATCACCCTCAAAAAAGGTAGATCGCCAAATCGACCGGACCATTCGAGACTCTGCTGATCTCAGGATGAAAACCTAAAGCTAATCCGTAAAAAAGCTCATCTTTGAGCAACCATCTCCTTCTTCTTCAACATGCTGATCTCCGCCACAAGTTGAGAAATGGCCTCTTCCTGTTGATGCACCTTTGCCCTCAATGCTTTCAAGCCGGCCAGTTCTGTCTGCTGTTCCTGGACGACCTTGGTGAGGATTGTGACGATGTCCATGGGGCTGACACCCTTCCGGTCCCTCGTTGTAACCAAATCAGGAGCATCTTCGGCGATGAATCCCGCATGCCTCTCCGTCCGGTCCACCTTGTAGACAAAGGTCACTGGGCGAAGCCCTTCCAGCGCATCCAGGGCCTCCTGCCGGTCCAGGGCTTTGATGTCGTCTTTGACCTCCCGGCTGGACTGGAGTGTTATTTTCCCGTGGATCACAACGGTGCCGGTGCTGAAGTCCCCGTAGATCAGCGGGGTGGATGTATCCGAGTTGGAGATATAGAGCTTGTTGGAGCCGGTCTCGTTATAACCTGCTTTATGACCGATGAAGACATTTCCGGAACCGGCCTGGTTTTCATGGCCGGCAGAATACCCCAGGAAAGTGTTGTTGGAGCCGGTGGTGTTTAAGTAACCGGTATAATTTCCGATGAAGTTGT
>JAXDCM010000036.1:0-4246 GCA_034677965.1 Syntrophales bacterium | reverse complement strand
CCGCGTCCTTCACGATCAGACGACCCCCCAAAACAAAAGCACCCTCTTTCGATACCTTTACCATCGCACGGCTCTCTCCCTTTGCATGGATGAAAACAGCTTTGCTTATAGATGATGTCGGGCGGATGTTCAAGCCCATTGATGTCCGGCAGGGCAAGGGCTTCCTGATGGACCTCCTTGAAATCGCACCGGAACCATGTTAGTCTGTCCTGAAAAATGCGGCTTCCAGGGCGCGTAAATGTTAAGTTGGCTTATATGAAAACGGCTTCCTTTTTTTTCATCCTGGGAGGTTATCAGCTTGTTAAAATATTCTTATATTCGTGGTCGTTATCGCCGACAATTCGTTGTGCCAAGCTGATGGGTCAGGTTCTTTGCCGCGCTCACAGGCAGCAGTACAAAATCGACCTTTTTCCAGGACGAGCGATATTTTTAGACAGTATGAGGGATCAGTTCAAATCCGAGGATCTGAGCCTGTTTCCTCAAACGATGGACTTTTTTCGATTTACTCCGGAGGGTTAAATATTCTTCCCCCAGATCCCGGAAGTGAGCGCCCTCTTTGATGATTCGATAAATTGCCTTGAGTATCCGATGAGCGACGGCCACCAGCGCCTTTTTGGCGCCAATGCGATATTTCAAGCGATGGTATTTGTCCTTGTAGTAGGATCCATTCGTTCTGACTGCTGCCCATGCCACTTCAACCATGACGGTTTTCAGATGATGCTTGAACACAGGGCTTCTTCCACTCCTCCGTTTGCCGGCACTTTCATTATTGCCCGGACACAGCCCGCTCCAGGAAGCCAGGGCAGAATCTGTAGGAAACGCGTCAAGGGTGGGTCCAAGTTCAGCCAAAATATCCCGTGACGCAATCTCCGATATGCCGGGAGTCTCTTTAAGACGTTCCAGCACATCTTCGTGACCGTTCATCACCCGGCGAATCTGGTCGGTGATGCAGGCAATCTCGTTTTCCAAATGTTGGACCATACGCAGCAGGGATTGCAGCTGGAAGCGATGATGATCATTAAAAAATCCTTGAATCGCACGGAAAATATCCATGTCCGTCCGCTTGAGCCGCCCTTTTATGCAGCCCTGCACGGCGGATAGCGTAATCTCTCGACCCGAGCCTAAAAGGGCCATGAGATGTCGACCGCTTGCCCCAAAAAGATCGGCCACAACCGAATCAATCTTGATGTTCGCCGTCTCAAACAATTTTTGCGTCCTTCGTCGGTAGTCAGCCGCCGTCTGAACGTAACGTCGCCGCATCCTCGTAAGATCTCGCCATTGACGCACTTCCTGTGGCGGGATGAAACTGCCCCGAACCAAACCGTGTTTCAGCAGACCGGCCAGCCATTTGCTGTCGGAAATATCCGTCTTGCGACCGGGGACATTCTTCATATCCCTCGGGTTCACGAGAATCACCCGGAGATCACTTTCAAGAATATTGTAAACAGGACGCCAATAAACCCCTGTGCTCTCCATCGCCAATACAGGACATTCATGCGACAACAGCCACTCTCTCATTCGAATCAGATCGTCCGTAAAGGTCCCAAATTCCTTGACGTCACTTTGCTCAACACCTTGGGCGTCCCGAAATATCAGATGGGCGGACACGGTGTCCTTGTGGACATCCAAACCGCAACAAACAGAATGCACAACCTCGATAATTTTGCTATCATCTCTGCGAACCATGGCTTCCCTCCTCGTAAAGTAATTGTCTTCGAACAACAATTATGAGGGTATCCATGGTTCATCCAAATTACAACACCGCCGTTTTCATGCTTCGTTGTGCCTGCACCAGGCATGAGAGTTCTTTGACAGCATGGATTGGCGTCATGTCACCTCCCGGATCGTCGGCGGGGTGGCCACGCCGACCGCCTGGAAAACTTTTCCGCAGGTCCCGTGGCATTGGCTGCGGATGACAAGGGTTTTCCCCCGGTCTTCAATCGTGATCTCCTGCAGTGCCTTGAGATCCTGCTTGATGTCGGCCCACTCGAAACAGTGGCCGGCGCTCTCCAACTTGTAATCCAACTCCTTCCGGATGACCAGGGCCAGAAAGCTGCAGAAGACATGACCCCGAATGGTTTCATCCCGCTTATGGAAAATGGGTCGGGTGTCCAAAACCGACTTCATGTCCCGAAAGACCTGCTCGACCTGCCAGAGTTCCTTGTACTTGAGGGCCACCTGCTCCGCCGCCAACGCGGTGTTCGTCTTGAGAACCCACTTGCCGTCGTAGCGCGCCTCTTCCTCGATCTTGTCCGGATTGACGGAAACCGTGTCCTTCTCCATCCTCAGGTACTTCCGGTACCCCTTGTTTCCCACAAGGGACTTCGGACTGGACTTGAGCTTTTCCCGAAGGGAATCGATGATTGCCTGCCGGTCCGCCGCATCCTTCCGGGCCTGCTTCTCGTTGAGGCAGACGATGTAGCGGTTCCCGTCCACGATCACCTCCTTGACCTTCAGCGGGGAAGGGTCTTTGACCGACACACCCTCCGGATGAACCTCCCGGTAACGGCCGGCACGGGACAGGACTTCCTCCTTCACCGCTTTGCACCGCCTCATCCGGGCGCCCAGGATGTAAGGGATCTTCTCCTCTTCCAGGTGAACCAGCGTCTCGGCGCTGATCATCCCCCGGTCCGAAACAATGCAGATCCGTCCAATTGCAAACCGGCTCCGCAAGCGCTTGATGACCGGGACGAGCGTCGTCACATCCGTGGTGTTCCCAGGCCACATCTCAGAACAGACCGGCTGGCCGTGATCGTCCAGGATGATGCCCACCACCATCTGACGGAGGTCGGGGCGATGATCCTTGGTGTGGCCCAGTTCACCGATGGTCTCGCCCCCTTCTCCCTGGAAGTAGATGGAAGTGGTGTCGAAAAAGACGCAATCCAAACCGCTGAAAAGATCCCGGCGCGAAAGAAACAGATCCTCCTCAATGACATCCTTTGTGCAGCGCGGGGCGAAAGGGGTGCTATCCTGCTGGTCCTCCAACGCTTCTCCCAGAAAGGCCATCGCCCGGTAAAGATGATGCAAGGACAGGGCGTCGCTGCCGTCGATCACGTAATCTCGCTGCCAGCGGTCACAGGAACGATCTGATCCGGAGACGAAGAGCCGATGCAAAACAGTCAGGAAGATCGCCCGCTCCACGTCAAAACCAAACTTGCGCTCCGCCAGAAGGCGGCGGATGATCTTGCCGATCCCCAGTTCCTGCCAGAGCCGCTCACAGATCAGCGCCGGACCGATCTTCTTTGCATCTGCCTTGATGTCGCCGCTCTTCCCGGAGAGAACCAGAAGAACCTTCTCCGAATATCGGGAAAGGGAGCGCACCAGGTTCTCGATCTCCCCCTTCTGTTGGATCTGATCCATCCGGCCGATCGTGGCAACCACTCGCTGGATGGTCTTGGCTCCTTCCCGTCGGTTTTGGACGATCTGGAGATATTGGTACTGTCCGGATGTCTTGACTCTCGCAAACATGGGACGCCTCCTGAATTAGTCACCCCACATTTAGGAGAATAACCTCAGGATGTCAATGCTAATCAGCCTATCTTGTGGCACCACATTTTTGAGAATTTTCGGGCTTTCCAAAGAGCAATCTAATCATTACAACGAGTTACAATGCCGACCATACAAACAACTGTAGAAGAAAAGTAAAATTGATCCCGATAAGATCATCGAATCCGGCAGTCATGTACGTATAACAGAGCCAGGAAAATCCGCCGTTCCTTTGAGTCACCAAGGCGCGGGTATGCGCAGAACATTTCTGTGGTCAGCTTTGGGAACGCTTGCGGAGATGGGTCGTATCACGCAGGGCAAAAAGAAGGTGGAAGCTGACAGACAGAGAATGCTACTTCTTGAGGAGCCCGAATCATTTCTTCATCCTCCGATGATCCGTGCCGCTCGTGACGCCCTGTACGACCTGGCAGAAATAGCTGAATGGCAGGTTCTTACATGTACGCATTCACCAATCTTCATCGATGTTTCAAAACCACACACAACGATAATGCGAGTTGAGAAGAAGACTATTGGAGACCCCAGAGTGTTCAGCACAGATGAAGCCAGTTTCTCGGAAGACGATAGAACACAACTGCGGATGATCAGATCTTGCCATCCAACAGTGAGCGAGTTTTTCTTCGCCGACCATGTCTTCTTGGTTGAGGGTGAAACCGAGCAGGCTGTAGTGAAGCTCCCCGCGGCAAGCCGCGGGGCATCTTTAGCGCAGCTTGAACTCAAGCTGCGCAGGCCCATGCGTGAT
>JAXDCM010000035.1:0-5097 GCA_034677965.1 Syntrophales bacterium | reverse complement strand
TAATCCCCATCGGCTTCAAAAATTCCTCCAGCAAGATTTCGCCGGGGGCAGGGTAAGGTATTTCGCGCGGCATGATGATTCTCCTTCAATGATCATCGAAGATCTCAATCGGGCATGGCCACAATTTTCTTCTCGATGTCCGGATACAGGGTGTCAATCTCGGCCTGGATGGCGATGGTGAGCCCGAGCGCCGTAACGATGCGGCAATAGGTCCGGATGTCGTCCAGTTCCAGACGCCGTTCCCTACGGTCCTTGAGCCACTTCTCGCAGACCTGGTAGCCGCCGACTTGATACGTCCAGACGGCTTCCGGCACCGGCGCGAAGTGTTGCGCGGCGTTGATGTAGACGTTCTTCTCACCTGCGTCGTAGTGCAGGCCGGTCTTGCGATCCTTGCCCACGAGGCTGTCGCCCTGGCCCTCGAACCGGCAGGCGGGTGGATCGAGTTCGGAGGATTTGAGCAGATGCAGGGCGGTCAATCTTTCGCCCAGGACGGCGAGTTCCCGGAATAGCTTCACGTCTGCTGTGAACGGCACGCGCGGGAAATCCATCCGCAGGAATTCGGCGTATTTCTCCCGATAGGCGGGGGCGTACAGGACGGCGTAGATGTAGTGGAAGATTTCCTCCAGCGAAGGTTCCACGCCGTATGCCTGAGCCAACGCCGGGACCACCTTGGGGTTCAGGTTCGGGCGGCGCTCTGCCGTTTCGTGTGGGGAGAAGAGGTCCGCGCGGTCGGCAATGGGATAAATATAGAGAGGAAACTGGTAATCAATGGTCTTGAGCGAGACAACAACATGGTCTGATATTGTGCTCGAGACGAAAGTATGTTGCCATGCACCCACATACTCAACCCGCTTCGGCGTGATTAGCGCCAGGTTCTCTCCCGCCAGCAGTTGGCCGGATACACGCTGTTGCGGTTGACCGATGAAGCCACGTGATTGGCCGGTGTAGTAGGTCTGGCGGACATCGAAGGGCCGGTAGAGGATGGGTGCGATCTTGTCCCGCGAGGGGCCGGAATCCAGCAGGTCTTTTTGAGCAAACGAGACCTTCCAGTCTCGCGCGTCCTGGCCGAGATTGTACCCCTGGCGCGCCACCTCCGCGTCCATCCCGGCGAATACGGTCACCGTTTTCCAGATCTCCTCTTTGGACCAGTGAATCGTCAGTCCGTCACGCGCCGTCACGATTCCGACGCTGTTGACCGGGAACAGATCAGGGATGCCGACAAAACGGCGATATCCGGCATCCAGCGCGTTGTCGCGCGGCATAAACAGATGAAACGGCGATGCCGGCTCCAATCTCTGCCAATCGGTTTGCTTCAGGTCGTGGCTTTCGAGCCAACCGTACTTCGACTCTCTTGGACCCCGGAGATCGGCATGTCGGACAACGGCATCGGCCTTTCGTTTACCGCCGCGCTTGATGAAGAAGGCGATAGCCACGCCCTGGCGGATGTCGAAGACGTTCTTGTCCGGGTTTCCGTCGGGGCAGGTCTCCTTCTTCAGCGCGTTGCCGTGGAGGTCGAGGACATAAATCTCGTCGAAGGTCCGCATCAGGCTCTGGCGCATGCCCCGGAACGTAGGGTTGTCGAGGTAGCCGTGGTTGGTGATCATCCCAACGACGCCGCATCCGGCCTTTTCAATTTTCCACTGGGCGAAGCGGAGGAACTTCACGTAGTCGTCCTGAAGCCAGTGTTTCTTCTCGCCGAAGTGCTTACCGTCCACGTATTTGTAGTCTTCGATCAGCCCGGTGATCCACTCGCCGATGTTGGATGAGATTCCCGAGTAAGGCGGATTCCCGAGGATCACGAGAATCGGGGTTTGCTTCTTGACTGTTCCGGCGAGGCGGGATTCCTCGGCCAGGGCGGAGAATCCGGGCAGGCGGCTCTGTTCCAGCTCCTCGTTGTCGAGGGTGTTGGTAAGGTAGAAGGGGACGCGCTCGTCGTCGCGGAGGCGATGGCCGAGCTCCTCCAGAAAGAAGCCCATCTTGAGGTGGCCGACCGCATACGGGGCCATCATCAGCTCGAAGGCGTAGAAGTTCTTCAGGACGTGCCGCCGGATAAAGTCCTCGCGCCCGCCGCTGCCGTACTTCGTCTCGAATTCGGAAACGGCCTGCTGCGCAGCGCGGGCAACAAAGGTCATGGTCCCCGCGGCCGGGTCGAGCAGCGTCACGCCGTCGGAAGCCAGGCCGTCGCGTTTGCCGAACTCCGTCTTCAGGAGGCCGTGGAGCGAACGCACGATGTAGCCGACGACCGGCTCGGGCGTATAGTAAACGCCGCGCCTCTCGCGCTCGGCGGGGTCGTATTGCGCAAGGAACGTCTCGTAGAAGTGCACGATGGGATCGCTGCCCTTGCCTTCGTGGTAGTAGCGGCCCAGGATGCCGGGCGCGTCGGCCACGGCCAGAACCTCGGCGATGTCGTCCACGCACCAGGCAAGCTGCTCGGGCAGATCGCCGAGGGAGATGAAACGGAAGATGTCGCGCAGAACGCCGATCGTGTGCGGGATGTTGTAGAAAGCGGCGCGGCGGCTGAAGCCTTTCTTGGTGCGGGTCCGGGCGGCAAAGAGGCCATAGGTGATCGTCTGGGCGAATAGATCGGCAAAATCCTCCGGGGTCAGCGTGCCGATCAGGTAGGTCTGGAAGGCCTCGAAGAACCCGGCGAGCACGCCAGGCGCGTCCTTCTCCTGCTCAAGCTGCCGGGCGACGACATCCCGCAGAAAGCGGGTGCGCTTGGCCAGTTCGACGGCAAGGGATTGAGCCGTGAATACCTTGGGCAGCGAGAAACCGAGGAAGCGGTCGAGGAGGGTGTAAAGTTCGTCCGGCTTTTCCACAGGCGGCGCCGTTCGCAGCCGATTGAGAACCACGGGCCGGGCAACCGTGACCGTCTCGACGCGCTCGCCGTTCCGGTAAAGCCGGAACTCCAGGAAGTTGGTCAGGATGAGATTGGGGAACGTGGCGCGGTAGCGTGTGAGCTGTTCGGATTCCTCGATGACGTCCAGCCGATCTTCCGTCGGCTTCTTGGCCTCGACATAGCCTATGATCCGGTCCGTCCCGTTCCACAGACGAAAATCGGGGTTCCCGGCATCGGTTGGTTTCGGCAGGGCGGTCACGTGCACATGCGCCCGACCTTGGGCCTTCGCCGCCTCTTCCAGCATGGTTTTCAACACCGGATAGAAGCTCTCCTCCCGTGCGTCGCCCTGCATGGCTACTGCGGAGAGTTCTTTGAGGTACTTGGTGAATAACGGCCTGCTGTTCATCATGTCCCTCTTTGCTCGGCCCGAAAAGTCTATTTTGTTTGAGACTTCAACTTCTTATGGAAACAGGGCGGCGATGCGTCGCTGCTCCCCGGCGGCGAGATAGGGGTGCATCGGGAGGCTGAAGATCCGACGGGCGCAATCCTCGCTGACGGGGAAATCCCCCTCCTTGTAGCCCAGGCCGGAGAAGGCCGTCTGGAGGTGGAGCGGCTTCGGGTAGTAGATCGCCGTCGGAATGCCGGCCTCCTTCAGTCCGGCGATCCGCGAGGTCCGTTCGGCGTTATCCCCGACAAGGATCGAGTACTGCGCCCAGGCGCTCCGGTAACCGTTCGGAACCTCCGGGATCTTGACCCTATCGGCCAGGAGTTCGTTGTAGCGCCGGGCGACCTGCTGGCGCAGCTCCAATTCCTCGGGAAAGATCGCAAATTTGGCGAGGAGAATGGCGGCCTGAAGGGTGTCCAGGCGGCCGTTGATCCCGATCCGGATGTTCTCGTACTTGTCGCTCCCCTGGCCGTGAACCCGGATGGAGCGAAGCCGCTCGGCAGTGCGATCGTCTTCGGTAAAGCACATTCCCCCGTCGCCGTAGCAGCCGAGCGGCTTGGCCGGGAAGAAGGAGGTGCAGGCGATCCGGCCGAAGGAGCAGCATTTTCTCCCGTTGTATTCGCCGCCGAAGGATTGGGCCGCGTCCTCGATGACCGAAAGGTTGCTGCGCGCGGCAATGGCCTCGATCGCGTCATAGTCCGCGGGGAGGCCGAAAAGATCGACGGGGATGACGGCGCGGGGGCGGAGTTTTCCGCCGGCCGTGACGGGCAGCGGATGGATGGAGGAATCGCCCTTTTCAACGGCCCTGACGGCCTTCTCCAGTTTAACCGGATCGATATTGAAGGTGGCGGGATCGATGTCTACGAAGACGGGCGTCGCACCGATGAGCGAGATCACCTCGGCGGTTGCGAAAAAGGTGAACGGGCTGGTCAGGACCGCGTCGCCCGGACCGATGTCGAGCGCCATCAGCGCCATCAGCAGCGCGTCGGTGCCGGAGGCACAGCCGACCGCATGCTTTGCGCCTACGTAGGCGGCCAGCGCCGATTCCAGCTCCCGGACCTCCGGACCGTTGATATACTGTCCGTGGGCGAGAACCCGGGTGATGTTGGCGTTCAATTCTTTCGAAATCCGTTGCTGCTGCGCAGCCAGGTCGATGAAGTTCATGGTTGTTTTTTCTCCCATTCCCAGGCGGTGCGGATGATAAATTCGAGATCGTCGTGAAGCGGTTTCCAGCCGGTGAGTTCCCGGATCCTTCTGCTGTCCGCCACCAGCGCGGGGGCGTCGCCCGCCCGGCGGCCGGTTTCCTCCACGGCAAAGGCGATACCGGTGACCTTCCGCGCGACGTCCACCACCTCGCGGACCGAATAGCCGTGGCCGTATCCGCAGTTCATGATTTCGGTTTCGCCGGTCCGCATCAGCCGGTCAAGGGCCGACAGGTGAGCGGACGCAAGATCGTCCACATGGATGTAATCGCGAACGCAGGTTCCGTCGGGTGTCGGATAGTCCGTCCCGTAGATGGAGAGTTTCGGGGATTCGCCCTTTGCGGTTTTCAGCGCCCGCGTGATCAGGTGGGTCGGATTGCGATAGGCCTGGCCGATCCGCCCTTCCGTGTCCGCCCCGGCGACGTTGAAGTAGCGAAGGGCGCAATAGCGGAAATCGCCTGCGGCGGCCAGGTCCGCGAGGACGTGCTCCACCATGACCTTCGATGCGCCGTAGGGGTTGATCGGCCGGAGCGGCGCCCGTTCGTCGACGGGGATCGTCTCGGGGATGCCGTACACGGCGGCCGTCGAGGAGTAGAGGAACCGCGCCGTGC
>JAXDCM010000034.1:0-2885 GCA_034677965.1 Syntrophales bacterium | reverse complement strand
GGGAACGGCGGTTCACCGCCGAATCCTACACCAGAGCCCTTCTCGCCAGGATCGCGTCGCTGGATGGAGAGATCGGCGCCTGGATCTGGCTGGAGCCCGAACGGGCGCTCAGGGCCGCCCGTCTCCGCGATCGTCGGATCCGATCCGGCGCCAAATCCGGCCCCCTGATGGGCGTCCCTGTCGGCGTGAAAGACATCTTTGCGACAGCCGGCATCCCCACCCAAATGGGCTCTCCCGCCTTTGCCGGCCATGTTCCGGGAAAATCGGCCGCCGTGATCGAGCGGCTGGAGGCTCACGGGGCGTTTGTCATGGGCAAGACTGTGACAACCGAATGCGCCTTTCTGACCCCGGGGAAGACCCGCAATCCGTGGAATCCGCTGCACACGCCGGGTGGATCGTCCAGCGGCACCGCGGCGGCGGTTGCGGCGGGCTTTGTTCCGGCCGCTTTGGGGACGCAGACCAACGGCTCCGTCATCCGACCCGCCGCCTATTGCGGGGTGGTCGGCTACAAACCAACCCAGGGCATGATTCCCATCGAAGGAGCCCTGACCTTCAGCCACACGCTGGATCAGGTCGGCGTCTTTGCGCGCAGCGTTAAGGATGTCGCATGGCTGGCGGCCCCGCTGACCGCAAACGGCAAGAAACGTTCCGCCAAGATTTCCGTTCGCAAAACGCCCCCGCGGCTCGCAGCCGTCAAGACGCCGGTCTGGGACCAGGCCGAGGAACATGCCCGACGGAACTTCCATGAAAATATCCGAACCCTCCGGAAAGCCGGCGCCCGTGTCGAGGAGGTGGACCTGCCCGAGATGTTCCGCCGTGCCCATGAGGCGATCCGGACCATCATGGCCGCGGAGTCCGCGTTGAACCTGGAGGAACTTTATCTCAGAAAGCCGCCCGTGCTGAGCCCGACCTTGAGGGATTTCATCACCGAGGGCAGGCAGGTGGGGGCGCTGGACTATCTGCAGGCGATGAAAGTCCGTGGTGCGTTGAAGTCGGAGCTGGAGAGGTTCCTGGAAAAATATGACGCCCTGATCACACCTCCCGCGACCGGCGAGGCGCCGGTGACTCTGGAGAGCACCGGAAACGCCTGTTTCTGTTCCATTTGGAGCCTGTGCGGGTCGCCGGCCGTGACGATCCCGGTTGGATGGGGTCCGAATGGGCTACCGCTGGGGCTGCAGATCGTCGGTCCGTCCGGAAAAGACGGCCAGCTCCTCTCCGCGGCGCACTGGTGTGAACAAGCCTTTCCATTTCCTTGCTGGGAGAAAGCATCATGAATCTGCACCGTCTTCTGATGGAACGGGATCGAGCAAAGGGACCCCTCCGGGTCGGTTTGATCGGAGCGGGCAAATTCGGCAGCATGTATCTTGCCCAAGCCGCGAGCACGAAAGGCATTCACATAGCCACCATCGCCGATCTCGTCCCGGCGCGGGCTATCGAGGCGCTCCGGCGGACGGGCTGGCGGGAGGGCCAGGGAAAGGCGTCTTCCCCCGGTGAAGCGTTTGCGAAAAGAACGACCTTCATCACCGATGATGCCCCCGCGATGATCGCTAATCCCGGAATCGACGTCGTCATCGATGCTACGGGGAATCCGGCAGCGGGGATTGCCCACGTTCTTTCCTGCTGCCGGCATGGAAAGAACATCATCATGGTCAACGTCGAGGCGGACGCGCTGGCCGGGCCGCTGCTGGCCAGGCGTGCACGGGAGGCGGGGGTCGTCTACTCGCTGGCTTACGGCGACCAGCCGGCCCTGATCTGCGAGATGGTGGACTGGGCCCGCGCCTGCGGTTTCACGGTGGTGGCCGCCGGCAAGGGGACCAAATACCTGCCCGCCTATCACCAATCGACGCCGGACACGGTATGGAGCCATTACGGCTTCACCGAGGAGCAGTTGGCCAAGGGAGATTTCAACGCCAAGATGTTCAACTCGTTCCTGGACGGTACGAAATCGGCGATCGAGATGGCCGCGGTTTCCAATGCAACCGGTTTGCTCCCACCCCGGGACGGCCTTCGCTTTCCCGCTTGCGGCGCGGACGATCTGCCGCGCATCCTGAAACCGCGCGACGCGGGAGGTCTGCTGGACGAGGCGGGACAGGTCGAGGTGGTCTCCAGCCTGGAGCGGGACGGGCGGCCCGTGTATCGCGACCTCAGATGGGGGATCTTTGTTGTGCTGACCACCGAGAACGCATACTCCGCGAGGTGTTTCCGCGAATACGGCGTCGTGACCGACGACAGCGGCCGTTACACGGCCCTGTACCGGCCGGCCCATCTGATCGGTCTCGAACTCGGGATCAGCGTGGCCTCGGTGGCGCTCCGCGGCGAGCCGACAGGGTCCGCAAGCGATTTCACGGGTGATGTCGCGGCCACGGCCAAGAGAGACCTGGTTCCGGGAGATTTGCTGGATGGAGAGGGCGGTTTCACCGTGTACGGGACCCTGCTGCCCGCCCGGAAATCGGTCCTCTCCGGCACTCTGCCCATCGGACTGGCCCACGGAGTCAGGATCGTGCGCCCCGTGGCCGCCGGTCAGACGGTCCTGTGGGACGACGTTTCCTGCGACGGTCAGGAAAGCACGGTGAAATTCCGCCGGGAGATGGAGGCCCTGTTCAAAAAAGAATGGGAAGCTCCGGGTGATTCAGCCTTTTGAAAATCACCTTCCAAACACCGTTTGCTTCCGCAGCGCGATTTGCCAAGCTTCGGCCGATTTTCCGGTTCTTTTCACGGCGGTGGAGAAGGATCGAAATGTTGTCTGAAACCGTTGCGATCAGTTGAGGCTGACGGAGACCAGCGTCGAGACCCCCTGCTTCTGGATCGTCACGCCGAACAGGCTGTCCGCGATTTCCATGGTCCTCTTGTTGTGGGTGATCATCAGGATCTGCGATTGCGCCGCG
>JAXDCM010000033.1:0-29602 GCA_034677965.1 Syntrophales bacterium | reverse complement strand
AGGACCGGTACGGACTCGACCCGTTCCGATATTTCCTGCTGCGGGACATGGTCTTCGGCCTCGATTCGGGCTTCTCGGAGGAGGCCTTCGTCCAGCGGATCAACTCGGATCTGGCCAACGACCTGGGAAACCTGGTCAGCCGGACGATGCAGATGGCCCTGAAGTACGGAAACGGAAAGGTCCCCGCGCCCGCCGCGGCCGGCGACGGGGATCGTATCCTCCCGGAAACGGCCTCGCGGACCGTGGCCGAAGTGCAGGCCTGTTTCGAAAATCTCGGCCTGCACAAGGCGCTCATCGCGATCTGGGAGTTCATCAACGTGACCAACAAATACATCGTCGAGCGGGAACCCTGGGTACTGGCCAGAGACCCGGCCAACCGATCCCGCCTGGAGACGATCCTCTACAATCTGCTGGAGGCGCTCAGGGTCACGGCCGTACTGATCAGCCCGTTCATGCCGGGCTCCGCGGAAAAGATCCTGACGCAGCTCGGGATCGCCGATCCGGACGGTCAGAAACTTGAAACCCTTCGGGTCTGGGGCGGGCTGCCGGCCGGAAATCAGCTCAGGAAAGGGGAACCGCTGTTTCCGCGCGTCGAAATCAAGGCGGTGCAGGCGCCGGCGCCGACAAAGATCGAGGTCGCGCCGATCAAACCGGAGATCTCCTACGAGGAATTCGAAAAGCTGGATCTCCGGGCGGCAAAGGTTCTGGCCGCCGAGCGGGTGCCCAAATCGAGCAAGCTGCTGAAGCTGGCCGTTGAAATCGACGGCGAACGGACGATCGTGGCGGGGATGGGCAAGGATTACGCACCGGAGGAGATCATCGGCAAGACCATCGTCGTCGTCGCCAACCTCAAACCTGCGAAACTGATGGGAATCGAGTCCCGGGGGATGCTGCTGGCCACGGATACGCAAGAGGGCCTCACGTTGCTCGGCTTCGACAGGCCGCCGAAGACCGGTGCCAAGGTCCACTGAAAGAAGCAAAAAAAGGGGACAGACTTTTCTGTCTCCTCTTTTGCCGCTTGATGCGTACTTTTGATTTTATCGAAATGGATCAGCGCTAATCGCTCGCTTTCTACAAAGCAAGCATGGGGAACACGGAGAAAAGTTACAAATTACCAAAAGAAATATAGTAATTAAAATTCAGCGCGACGCTATGCGGATGTGCTGGAATGTCTTGTTGGGCGGTTCTTTTCGTCACATTTCAACATTTCAAGAGCGTTTATTCCCTCATTTCCAATAGGCCTTGTGGGGCGCGAGCAGTTCGTCTTCAAGTTCCGGAACGGGGCCCACTACCCTGATGGGCTTCTGCCCTGCCGTGAAGACTGTGCGACAAGGGAGGTTCATCGTGGGGTTTCTCTTGTCGGCGCCGGTCAGTTTCTTCGCTGTGATTTCTTCAACGCCATAGACCACGTTTCCGATGTTGGCCCAATAGATGTTTCCGGCACACATGGCGCATGGTTCGACATTCGTCACAAGGGTACATTTCCACAAGTAGTCGGGGTCGTACTTAACAAATGCCTGCCGTGCAATCACTGTTTCGGCATGGTCCATCAAACTCACATTTCCCTGCTTTATCAGCACCGTCTCGCCATCCGGTGCAACAAGCACTGCGCCAAAGGGTGGGTGACCAGATTCCACCGCTTCCTTGGCAGCCTCATTGGCATTCCTCAGATGTTTGATGACCTGCTGATGATTGAGGGGAAACCCCTCTAGGTCCGAAGAGGGTTTCCGGTCCCAGGATCCGTTCCCAACGCAGGCGCCCAGAGTAAAAAGCAGGAATGCAAGCGAAACTATCATTTTGATATTTTTCATTTCAATTCCCTCCTCTCGGTTATTAATTCATGGGGGTACATGGGCCTAACCGTCTACCCCAATTGACATTTGGCATCTTCTCCTATGATATCGTCCAACAATTAGAGCCTATCCGTAAATAACATTGGTTCTAAGTGTATCCTCAGTAGCGTTTTTACCGGTAAACCGTCATTTCAACGACTTAGCCTTCAAGGTGAAAGTAAACGGCTCGGAAAACAACAGTTGTGGTACGCCGGTTGCCGTATCCACATTACCGTCCTTGAGGTAGAACGACACTTCCACCGTCCGTTTGGTCATATCCCAAACCAGCGGCCACATGGTACGGCATGGGGTTGGGAAGGCCGCACCTTCATCAGTATCGTGGGTATGGGCCTGCACCAGTGTCAGGGCGTGGCGAGCGTCATTAAAACTGAACTTCTCCGGGTGACCCTGTATATAATCGTGTAGCGCACGGTAACGATAGAAGCTGTTGTAGGTGGCCTTGGCCGGCACCTCGGGGAAGGAGCTGACATTGGGATACTTGTGCACAGCATGGTTGGTCATGATCTGAGGGTTCCCGCCATTATCCGTGATGTAACCGAGGAGGTCCTTGGACGAGTGCTCGAAGATGAAACTGCCGCCCTTGTTGTCGGAAACGATGAGGTGGGAAGGCTCGAAGCCCGGGAGCAGTTTATTATTGAGCAGCGCTATCTTCGCTTCATCCAGGGTTGAACAGGTATCGAGCACCAACCGAAAAAGCTGGAATATTGTGAGTCCGCCCCCGCTCTCATCCCCAAGGTCGGGGCGGGTCATGTCCTGCTTGGGTCCGTTGTTGTCGGCCAGCATGGCCACCACCAGCCCTTCAGAGTTCATCCCGCTCTGTGCCCCGTTTAGAAAGTCCCAGGTGCCGAGGACTAATGAGGAATATCCTTTGTCGGGATACAACTCCATCACGAAGTTCCGTGAGAACATATTTCGATCGCTATCCACCGGTTCCATGCCCAGCATTTTTCTTAGAGTGGTGGTGTAGAAGTCCACGCTCTGGACAAACAGCGGATGTCCATCGGCCGTGACCGATGGCGGCAGATAGAGGGCCGAGCAGGAGAAAGGTCCCATGTCGTACATCAGGTAGCTGGTTACATAGGTGTCATCGTTGTCGGAAATTCCATAGGATTTGGCCACACCCTTCATTCTTTTAGCCAGAATCGGGTAGTTCCTTTCCATGTACCGGCGGTTGGCTTTTGCATATACAGTCGCCGCATAACGGGTCAGCTTCACCCCCAACCATTCCCGGGCAATGTCGCCCAAAGCCTTGCCGATCTCCCGGTTGGTCCCAGAGATGACGATATGCCTGACTTCCATGTAAGTGTCAGGCTGTTTGGCAAGGATGACCTTGTTCGACACCTTTAGGGCCGGTGAATTTTTCTGGGCGAAGGCCTGGTTGGCGGCAAGAGCCATAACGAAAACCAGCTCGAAAGCAATAACTGGAAGAAGGTGAACACGGGGTTTTGAATGGAACATGGCGTACCTCCTTATTGATAGATCAAGGCATGTCAGAAATAGACCTTATAATCGGCTATGCATGGATAGGACCTCAGAAAGGGGAATCAATCCGTTTGGAGGCAAAATATTGGCACCTTCAGGCAACCCCTTTGCACGATGGACTCCAGAAGGTTAAGGTGAAATTTGAGCCTTTTCGAGGACAGCTTTGTTTGAAGCCTCGACCATCTCCTCTGGTGTAACCTTTCCGTTCTTGTTCGTATCTACCTGATTGAAATTCCTCAGAAAGTAAATGCTGTATTCCCAGACTGTAATGCTTCCGTCTTTGTCAATGTCGATCTGTGTAAAAGCTTCCTGAGTAAGGAAATTCGCTCTGTCCTTCTTGTCAATCAGTTCGTCGTTGTTGTTATCGAGTTTCTTGAAGTCTTTTTGTGCTGCCGCCACCGCCTCGACAACCTCTATTGAGCCGCTTTTGTCAGTGTCGCAAAGGCTAACATAATTATTAATGTCGGCTTCGATGCGCTTCTTGATCTCTTCCGACTTCATTTGTGCATATGCACTCATTGTAACCACCAAGCAGAGCACGACAAATCCAAAAAACAGACAAATTTTTCTCATGAGACCCCTCCTGTTTTAAAAGTGAAAGCTTCTATTGAAGTCCTTATCCCTGGGAGGTTGAAAAAAGCATATGTGCCTCTAATTGCAAATGATGGTACGGTCCCGAATACCTCTCTCTTCATTTCTCTCAGGTAACATTTATTAATGAGGCATCAGGGCCAGGAGGTGGGGTTGGGATACTTATTACCCTGGACATCATGACACGTCCCCCGGGGGTCAAAGTGTTCCATCGCACCCCAAAACGTGAACGTTCTGCACGCCGCACAGGCGTTATAGCCACATAGGGAGGGTTGATCCTTGTTGCACCGGCTTGCCAAGTCCTCCAGACTCTGGCAATATTCGCACTGAAACCAACCCCAATTCCAGCATGTCCCCGCATAGAAGTAATAAAATGGCTTCTGATCCCCGGGTTGCATCCAGATGGAGATGCAAAGCACTTTCGCATCCGGACAATCTGCAACGGCAGTTGTTCTGGCAAGAAAAATGACACCCACCAGTAACACGGCAAAACAAAATGCCTTCTTCATTGCCTCCTCCTTTCTGCAAAAAAAATATTCCTGACCTCGCATGCGAATCTTCCCCCTGATAGAAGGAGAATCTATTCGATCATGAAAGCCGGATGAGGATCAGCGGAAACACAGGCGTGGATTGACCGGGGGAATAAATAAGAAAACCTCCAAGGGAATCTTCAAACCCCCTCAGAGGCTTCACATAATCACTTTTCGGCAACCCCACCTTCTCATGTTACTCACCAGAAGGAGAAAGGGGTTAGGTTGATGGGTTCACTTTGTGAATGAAAAACACGATTGATGAATGCTCTCACGAAAACGGAAAGTCAAGAGAAATATGCTTCGTTCATCCTTGTTTACTTACCGAAATATTGGATCTCCGCATGAACCTTGGAACCCTCTCTTTCAGGAAATACGCAAGAGGGGACAGGTTTTCCTGTCCCCTCTTGTGCCTCTCACACCAATCACAGCAAACCGGCGGGAGGCGGCAGCGGAATATCCACCGGCGTTACGAAGCGGTTCACCACCTCCAATGTGCCGCCCACGTTCAGTTTCCCGAACAGGAGCGAAAACTGCGCTTCGAGCTCGCCGCCCAGCGTCTTGCGGGCCGACTCCGGCAGGTCCCATATCTCTCTTTTGAAGGGGCCAATCCCCTTCTTGCGTGTCTTGTAGAAAAATTGCTCCTCCGTGTCGCCCTCCTTGCGTTCAGAAGCCGCTTCCTTTTTCAGGTAGTCGTAGATCCGCTCACGCAGCGCGGGCGGGAAGGAGGGGCTGTCGTACACAATGTTCTGGAAACCGGTGGCAAGATGGATCTCCGCCGTGCCCGTGGCGGGGAACCGATCGAAGGCCTCATTGGGCAGCGTCGAGGCGCCGTGCTGGACCGCGCCCGCCATTCCATAATCGGTGCGTGCCACCGCGGAGATCTTCTGCAGCGTGTCGAAGTCGAGCTTGACCTTGGCGACGCTCCCGTCAGCCATCGGAATCCCGCCGTGAGTCGTTCCGGTCTGGACGCTGATCTTGCTGATTCCCTTCAATGCCGCGCCGCTTTTGCGGAGGGTCTCCAGGTAGCCCTCCATGAAGGCATGGAGCTCCTCGACCGTGCTGTTTTTGCCCCCGACCTCGCCGATTTCGCCTCCGACGGAAACGGTCACCCCGGCCGGCTCCAGATCCCGGATCATCGTCGTCATTTCCGCGGCCAGGCCGTAGTTGAGGGCCTGCTGTTTCTTCACGGTTGTTTGGGTGAGATCGACGAGGGTGGACGTATCGATGTCGATGTTGAAGAACCCCGCGTCAATCGCCTCCCAGATCAGATCCTTGACGGCCTTGACCTCGGCTCCCGGGTCCTTTGCATATTTCTTCGCCCCCACCTGGAAATGGTCGCCCTGCAGGAACAGGGGGCCCCGGTATCCCGTCCTGAGCGCCGCCGCCGTCACGGCGCAGGCGTATTCCGACGGCCGCTGGCGGGTGTAATCGATCTCCGACCGCGCGATCTCGAAAATGACCGCCCCGGCCCCGCAGGCCAGGGCCGCCCGGAAGACCGCCTGGGCGGTGTCATACGTCAGGGCGCGGATGTTGATGGCGGGAACCGTAAACCCGGAAACCTCTCCCCGTCCCATCGCTTCGTAAAGCCCCTGGATCGACGCGGTGCGGATGCCGGCCGCCGCTCCGGCCCGGCGGATCAGCCAGCGGGCGGCCGTCCGCGTCGCCTCATCGGAGGAAAATACCGCCGTCCAGATCCAATCGTCTATCCGTTCCCCCCGCAAACGTTTTTCATCCAGAATCCGGACGCCTTTCCCTTCCGGCGCCAGCACCCCTTCCATCGTCTTCTTGAGCCTGTCCATGTTGTCGCAGATCATCTCTTCACCTCGTGTAGGGTATGATGAAGGCGCGGCCCCGCGCGCCGTCTCCGATTTCCTATGATGCCGCCTTCAGAAATTCCATCGCCTTTTCCACCTCGAACCGGCTGCCGATGTAAATCGGGGCGCGTTGCTCGAGGTCCTCGACCCGGAGGGAGAGGATCTCCTCTTTGCCGTCCGTGGCAACACCGCCGGCCTGCTCCATGATGAAAGCCATCGGCTGAAGCTCGAACAGAAGCCGCAGCTTCCCGCGGGGGCTCTTCTTCAGCGCGGGATAGGTGAAGATCCCCCCGCCCTTGATCAGAACCTGGTTGATGTCCGGGACGAATCCGCCGCTGTAACGGAGCTTGTACCCTTCCGCCTCCAGGTATTCGAGGAACTTCAGATGGCTTCCGATGCAGTCCTTCCGGAGTCCGCCCGGACTGTAGATCGAACCTTTATCCTTCAACCGGATGTTTTCCTGGGAGAGGACATACTCCCCCTCCCGGTTCACCACGAATTCATGGGTCCCCTTCCCCGCGGAGTAGACCATCGTGATCAGCGGTCCGTAGGTGATGTAGAGGGCCGCCACCATCGAATCCCGCCCCCGCGAGAAGACCGACTCCTTGTGGATGCCGATGATCGTGCCGATCGCCAGGTTGGTGTCGACCAGCGAAGAGCCGTCCAGCGGATCCGCCGTCACGAAATACCTCTCCCGGCCCTTGCCCAGCAGGACAACGCCGTCCTGCTCCTCCGAGGCGTATTCCCGGACAAAACCCGAAAACTGAAGCTGGTTCTTCATGATCTCGTCCGAGCTGCGGTCAAGCGAAAGCTGCTCCTCTCCGTAAACGTTTTTGAACCCGGCCAGTTTTCGGTTCGATTCATGAATCTTGGCGGAGATGTATTTCCCCGTGACCGCAATCTGCCAGATCAGTCGGCGGAGCTCCTCCTCCACGCCGGCCATCCACATCTGGCGCCGCAGATCTACCGCGAACTTGGTGTAATCCGATATCCCCTCACCCATTGCCCGTTTCCTCCGTGAATTCAAAGAAGATGTTTTCTTGACCTGTTACAGGAGATGTATGCGTCAAGCCGACGGACGCCGGGATCTCATCCACGAACGGCTTTTGGCGGTGTCGATCCATTCCCAGCGCGGATACGATAAGAAATTATCGGCAAGAATGCAATCTCTTTTTGCCGTTTTCCGGCCGTTCTCGGCCACTTTCCCGGCGGTCGAATTTTACCCTGTCCATTCGGTGCGGGACGCCGCCCGACAAGACCGGGGGAGGAATGTGCATCCGCCGAAAACCCTTGACAGGCAAAGCCGCTTTCCGTATTTTCGCTCACGCGAAAAAACAATCGGACAGGCGGTTTCGGGTTTTGCGCGGCCGTTGGGAAGCCGGGTCCGTGGTTCGGGAGATCAAACATGGTCCACGTCGCTAAAGAGGAAGGGATGCATTATGAGGGGTATTGCATCCGGCCGCCCAGCGAAGCCGCAAGCATCCTGCTTCAGGTTACGATCGGATGCTCCCACAACCGTTGCGCCTTTTGCGGCACCTACCGGGACAGGCGCTTTCGGATCAAAGAGGAGCGGATCATTCTGAGCGATATCCTCTATGCCGCCCGGCGCATGCGGAAGACGGACCGCCTCTTCCTGATGGACGGCGACGCGCTGATCATTCCGCAACCGCGGCTGGTTTGGATTTTGGAGCGGATCCGGGAGCATCTGCCGTGGGTGAAGAGGATCGGGGCTTACGCAAATGCCAAGTCGATCCGGAGAAAATCCGTCGAGTACCTGAGACGGCTGCGCGAAAACGGCCTGGGCATCCTCTATTACGGCGTCGAGACCGGCGATGACGAGATTCGGACCGCGATCCAAAAAGGATCCACGGCGGCAACCTGCATCGAGATGGGGCGCAGGGTCAAGGAGGCGGGGATCCTGTTGTCGGCAACGGTGCTGCTGGGCATCGGCGGCCGCGGGCAATCCCTGCGGCACGCCCGGGCAACAGGCCGACTGCTGAGCGCGATGGACCCCGATTATATCGGGGCCCTGACGGTGATGCTCATTCCCGGGACGCCGCTATACCGGGATGACGCAAGCGGGGCATTTGAACTGCCCGACGAGGCCGGTCTGCTTCGGGAGTTGCGGGAGATGATCGCCCATACCGATCTGTCCGGGGGATACTTCTTCTCGAATCATGCATCCAATTACCTGCCGGTGAAAGCCAAACTGCCCGGCGGGAAGCAGAAGGCACTTGATTTGATCGATGCGGCCCTTCGGGGAGAGGTCGGCCTGAAGCCCGAGTGGATGCGCGCTCTGTAACATGCGCACGGGATTGCCGACCAACCGAGGTCCCGGGATGCGGATCATGGCGGCTGGAACTTTCCCCGGCCTCGAAAGCTCGGCGGCTGCGTCATCCGGATCGATGAGCTTCGGTTTTCCGGTCAGTCGTCGAGGGCCTCAAAGACCTTTTGGAGCCGGTTCAGCGGGTCTTCGGGGATGCCGGTCCCCCTGCTCTTCGGAACCGCCGGAGGAGCGGATCCTTCGATCCTCGTTGCCGGGCTTTCGACCGGCGTCACAGCGGGTTTGATCCGGACCGTTTCCTGTTGCGGCGGTGGGACCGGGGACGCCGCGGCCGGCGGCTGCGCCGGGGCCGCTGCTTCCTGAGGTCTATCCACCGACGGTTTCCGGCGCCGGCGGGATCGCCGATGCGGTCTCTTCTTGGCCGCCTTCAGCGCGGCGTCCTGCCCCTCCGTCGGCAACAACCCGTGTCCACCCGTTTTTTCCTCTGCGGATTTGACTTCCCGGGCCTGTTCCTCCCTCGATGTTCCATCTCCGGGCGGCACGTCCGGCGGTGCGGCTCCCGTGAGCGGCCCTTTTCCGTGCGGGGCCTCCTGCCGGTCTCCGTTCTTCGATTCGCCCGATGGGGGGATCGTTTCGGGCGCCGGAGACACCGCTTCCCGCGGCGCAGGTTGATCCGCCGCGATCGGGCCTTCGGCTTCTTCCGGGGCCTTGCGTACGTGATTGGCCTGCTCCGCCGGCGGCGTTTCCCGCCGGATTGTCTCCATTTTCGACTCGTCCCACACCATGCCGGCATTTCCCGTGATGTGGACCGTCATGTCGTAGTTGTTTTCCAGGCGGCTGATTTCCGCCCGTTTCTGGTTCTGGAGGTAATCGGCCACCTCCTGCGGGACGCAGGCCTTGATCGCGGAGTAAATCCCCTTGACGGCCTGCGTTTCGATCTTCCGGTAGGCCGTCAGGGCCGTATACTCGAGGGAAGGCCGCACCCCCCGGCCCCGGCAAAAGGGGCACTGGGTATAGCTGATTTCCTGGATCGTGGACTGCTTCTTCTGGCGCGAGAGCTCCAGGAGGCCGAATTTGGAGATGTGGGAGAGCTGAATCCTCGCCCGGTCCAGACTCAGCGCCTTCTTGAAGGCCTTTTCGACCTCCGCGTTGTGCTTGCTGTCCATCATGTCGATGAAGTCGATGACGATCAATCCCCCGAGGTCCCGCAGGCGGAGCTGGCGCGCGATCTCCTCCGCCGCCTCCATGTTCGTCTGAAATGCGGTCTCCTCGACATTCCGCTTGTGCGAACCGCGTCCGGAGTTGACGTCGATCGTGATCATCGCCTCGGTGGGGTTGATGATCAGATAACCGCCGGACTTCAGGTCCACGCGGTCCTGGTAGATGACGCGGATCTGATCCTCAAGCTGATATCGGTCGAAAAGAGGGGATTTCTCCTTGGACAGCTTGATCATCTTGAGATTTCGGGGGGCGACGGCCTTGCAGTAAGACCTGACCTGACGGAACGTCTCCGGATCATCCACCAGAATCTCCTCGATGTCCGGCGTAAAATAGTCCCGCAGCGAGCGGACGCCGAAGGCGCTCTCCTGATAGATCAGCGCGGGGGCGGCCGTTTCGGCGGCCCTCTTCCGGATCTCCTTCCAGAGACGGGAGAGATGCTGGTAGTCCCGGGCCAGCTCCTGCTTGGTCCGGTTCATCCCGGCTGTCCGGACGATGAAGCCGATGTCCTCCTCGGTTTTGATTTGCTCGACCAGTTCCTTGAGACGTTTTCGGTCCTCCTCGTCCTCGATTTTCCGGGAAATGCCGCTGCTCTCCTTGTTGGGCAGGAGCACCAGATATCTCCCCGGCAACGAGATGTACGAGGTCAGAAGCGCGCCTTTGCGTTCGCTGACCTCCCGGAGGATCTGCACAAGGATCTCCTGTCCGGGCTTCAGCGTCGATTTCCCGCCTTCAGAAAAATTATTCGCGCTGACGTCCCGCAGCGGGAGAAAGCCGTCCTTCCGGCCGCCATAGTTCACAAAGGCGGCCTGTAGGCCCCGCTCCACCTTCATGACGATCCCCTTGTAGATATTGCCGGTGATCGGCTCGCGCACGGTCATCTGGATGTTGAATTCGACCAGCTTGCCGTCTTCCACGATCGCCATTCGTTTCTGTTCGAGGTGGACGGCGTTGATCAGCATCTGTTTTCTCATAACGATCCTTTCTATAGGAAGGCGGATACATCGCCCTTTCCGATTCGAATGACCTCAACCCCCTCGTCCAGGAGACTGATGACGCTCGACGGCGTCGCCGCGATGATTCCGCCGTCGATGATCATGTCCACCCGTTTTCCGTAGAGTTCCTCGATGATGCGGGGATCGCTGAGCAGTTCGCCGTCCCCGTCCTTGACGCTGGTGCTGATGATGGGCGAGCCCATCTCGCCAACGAGGGCCTGGCAGATCCGGTTGTCGGGAACCCGGATTCCCGTGGTCTGTCTCTTGGGGAGGATGATTTTAGGGACGCTTCGCGAGGCGTTGAGGATGAACGTGAAGGGACCCGGAAGCAGGCGTTTCATGATCTTGTATGCGCCGTCGGAAACCTGCGCATAACGGCTGATATCCTTGAGGTCGGAGCAGATGAAGCTCAAAGGCTGTTTCCGGTCCCGGCGCTTGATTTCGTAGATCCGCTCGATCCCCTTCTTGTTGAACAGGTCGCACCCCATCCCGTAGACCGTATCGGTCGGGTAGATGACGATTCCGCCGCCGCGGAGGACGTCCACCGCTTTGCAGATCAGCCGCATCTGGGGGTTCTGATTGTTGATGGCGACCAGCATACCGTCCCTGTCCGATATCGGGAGGCCTTCCCGATCTCTGTTTTTCGAATTTATCAGAAACAGGGACGATGATCAACGAAAGATCGATAGGACGTCCGCACCCTCCGGCGGGTCAGGCCGGATTGTTCTTGTTGAGGTGGTCCTTGCTCAGCTTGTATTGGATGCTGTCCACAAGGGCCTGCCAACTGGCCTCGATGATGTTCTCCGATACGCCGATGGTGCTCCACACCTCTTCCCCGTCCCGGGAATCGAGCAGCACCTTGACCCTGGCGGCCGTTCCTTCGCTTCCCTCGACGATCCTCACCTTGAAATCAACGAGGTTCATCTCGCTGATTTGCGGGTAGAATTTGGCCAACGCTTTCCGGAGCGCGTTGTCCAGCGCATTGACAGGGCCGTTTCCTTCCGCGGCGGTCAACTCCACATCGCTGCCCACCGAAATTTTGATGGTCGCCTGACACACGGGGGGGTTGTTCCGCGTCTTCCCGTTCGTGACGCTGAAGCATTCGAGCGTGAAGGGCTCATCGAACGCGCCGGTGATTTTCTTCATCAGCAGCGAGAGGGAACCGTCGGCCGCATCGAACTGAAACCCCTCGTCTTCGAGTCGTTTGATTTCCTTTACGATTTTCCGGCTTACGTCGCCCTTTCCCTTCAGATCCACCCCCAGCTCCAGCGCCTTCCGGTCGATGGTGCTCTTTCCGGCGAGGTCGGAAACGAGCACCCGCTGACGGTTGCCCACCTGCTCCGGCCGGATGTGTTCGTAAGCCTGGGGGTTCTTGGTGACGGCGTTGACATGGATGCCCCCCTTATGGGCAAATGCGCTTGCCCCAACGAAGGGGCGGAAGGGGAGAGGTCTCACATTGGCGACTTCGCTGACATAGTAAGAGAGGTTCGTCAGCTGCGCCATCGAGGCCTCCGGGAGGCATTTTCGGCCCATTTTGAGCTGAAGGTTGCCGATGACGGAGATCAAGTCGGCATTGCCGCACCTCTCCCCGTACCCGTTGACCGTTCCCTGAACCATGATGGCCCCTGCGTGCACGGCGGCAATCGTGTTGGCCACGGCAAGGCCGCAGTCGTTGTGCGCATGGATGCCGAACCGGATCCCGGGAACGGCGGCAAAGGCGGCGTGGACGGCGGCCGTCAGAACATGGGGCATGGTTCCCCCGTTGGTGTCGCAAAGAACGATCCGGTCTGCGCCGGCGTCCGCGGCGGTCTTCAGGGTTTCCAGCGCGTAAGCGGGATTCAGACGGTACCCGTCAAAGAAGTGCTCCGCGTCGAAGATCACCTCCTTGCCCCGGGTTTTCAGGTAAGCAATCGACTCCCGGATCATGGCCAGGTTCTCTTCGAGCGGAATTTCCAGAATCTCCGTGACGTGGAGATCCCAGCTCTTCCCGAAAATGGCCACGGCCGGCGTTTCCGCGGCCAGCAACGTCCGGAGATTCTTGCAGGCTTCAGGCCGGATGCCCGGTTTCCGGGTGCTGCCGAAAGCGGTCATCCGGGCGTTTCGGAACGGGATTCCCTTCGCGATCTCAAAAAAGCGGGCATCCTTCGGGTTGGATCCGGGCCACCCCCCCTCGACGTAGTGAAAACCCATCTCGTCGAGCCGCCGGGCGATCCGGATCTTTTCCTCGGCGGAAAGATTGATTTTTTCGCCCTGGGTCCCATCCCTCAACGTCGTGTCATAGATGAATACGTCCTGATCTTCCATCCTGTGGATCCTCTCCGGGGAAACATCCCCTTGCGCAAGCGGCATCAAATGGGTGAAAACAAAAAATCCGTTATCGGACGAACCTGATAACGGATTTTGTCGCTTTCGCTTTTTTTTTTGGAAACACTACCCTCCGCCCAGGTCCCGATATGCAGGCCCGATAATTATGCCTTCCAAGGCGATCAGAGCGATGACGGTGTTTCTTGATTTCATAAAACCATTCTTCCTTGAAGAAACGTTTAAGCCTTTTCGCCGGATCTGTCAAGTGAAAAATGGGAGGTGATCATAGGAGGTTATTGATCGGTTTGCGCTGTCAACCGCGCGCATTGCATTTTTGTATCGATCCGTGTTAGTTTCCGTCCATCAATTTGGCAACCGCCGCATGTCGGTATGCCGGGGAGAAAAGAGATTAGCATCCATAGCTTCGAAGAGCTTGCCGCACTCCACGCCATCGCCAGGATCCTGGCGCAACCGGGGGAACTTCGGGATCAGATCCAGCAGGCCCTGCAGGAGATGAGCAACCGTCTGGGGATGCAGCGGGGAATGATCTCTCTGATCGATCGCGAAACAGGGACCGCCTGGCTGGATGTGGCACACGGCGTGGACATCCAGGGTCTGGACATCACCTATCGCCCCGGGGAAGGCATTACGGGCAAGGTCGCGCAGACCGGCCGGCCGATGGCCTGTGCGAATCTCGGAAAGGCCGCCCAATTTCTGGATCGGACCGGCGCCCGACGCAACCTGAACCGTTCCGAACTGGCCTTTCTCTGTGTTCCGATCATCTATGACGGCCGCGTCGTCGGAGTGCTCTCGGCGGATAAGGTCGCCCTGCAGGTGGAAAACCTGGACCGGGAGCTTGCCATGCTCTCCTCGATCGCCGAACTGCTTGCCAAGGAGGTCCACAACCGCGGGATCGAGGAGGAAAACCGGCGCCTGCGCCATCTCCTCGGCCGAACCCAAACGCCGTCCATAGACATTATCGGCCATTCGGGGGTGATGCAGAACCTGTTCGGCATGATCGCCCAGGTGGCGGATTCCAACACGACGGTCCTGATCCATGGGGAGACAGGCACGGGCAAGGAGCTGATCGCGCGCGCCATTCACCGGAACAGCCCCCGTCTCAAGGGGCCGCTCGTTCAGGTCAACTGCGCCGCGATCCCGGACACGCTTCTCGAAAGCGAGCTTTTTGGCCACGAGCGCGGGGCTTTCACCGGCGCCCTCCATCAGCGGCGCGGCCGTTTCGAGGAGGCCAACGGGGGAACGATCTTCCTCGACGAGGTGGGAGAGCTCTCCGCCGCGGCACAGGCCAAGTTGCTCCGGGTCCTCCAGGAAAAACAATTCCAGCCGCTAGGCTCCTCCCGTGTGGTGCGCGTAGATGTCCGGGTCATCGCGGCAACGAACCGGAATCTCGAGCAGGATCTCTCCTCCGGACGCTTCCGCGCAGATCTTTTCTATCGGCTGAACGTTTTCCCGCTCCATCTGCCCCCCTTGCGCGAGCGCGGAAGCGACATTATCCTGCTGGCCGATCACTTCGTTCTGAAGTACACGCGGGGAATGGGAAAGCCGGTGAAAAAGATCTCCCCCGCGGTTTCAGAGATCCTGCTGGCCTACCACTGGCCGGGCAACGTCCGGGAACTGGAAAACTGTATCGAACGGGCCATTCTGCTCGCGCCCGGAAACACGATCGAACCGATGCACCTCCCCCCTTCGCTGCAGCTCCGGTTGCGAAGCACGGAAAGAAAGGAACTGGGAAGGCTGAACGTCGTCGTCGAGGCAAAGGAGCGCGAGCTGATCACCCATGCACTCCGGGAAACCCGGGGGAACCAGTCCCAGGCGGCAAAGCTTCTCGGAACCACCAAAAGGATCATTCAGTATCGGATCCGGAAGATGGGAATCGACCCCCGGCCCTACCGCACCCCAAAAGGGAAAGGCCCGGATCCGGACAAGGAGTGATCTTCCCCTTTCGTGCCGCAAACGAACACGTCGGCACAATATTGTTCCTTTTTTCGGCAAATCAACTTTTTTGTCAGGCCCGTCGCGCCTCTTTACGCCCCCTCCCGCAACGGAACGGTTATCCTCCGGAATCACACGGCAATTCCTTGGCGTCCTTCCGATGATCTCCTGAAAGTGGCATGGTTTTGGCTTATCTGTAAAAACCGGGGTCCCGGTATGCGGGCAAAACCGTTGGTCCGCCGGCAAATCAGGAAAAGAAACCCCGATGCCGCGTCAGGGAGATTCCCGCTCGATACAGCGAAAGGACGGACGATCATGTGCAGATTGTTTTCCATCACCGGCAGGGAACCCCTCTCGCCAATGGTCGCGATTCGCGCGTTGGATGTGATGAAGGAAGGGCATGACGGCTCGGGTCTCGGCCTTTTCCTGACCGACCTCGGAGGGGATTTCGAGCAGTTCCGGGGGGGGCCCATCCTCTCCGGGATCTTCTCCAACACGGGAATCAAGGCGCTCGACCGGTACATGATGGACATGGATTTCATGACAAAATACAAACTCTCGTTCCGGCCGACCAAGCGGCCGCCCCGGGGGACACCCAAACGGGACAATTATCTGGTCCGCGTCTATGAATATCCGCCCGACTGGGAGAACCTGCCCGAAGCGGAAATCCAGCGCCGTCTGATGATGTGCCGTCTCCAGCTCCGGCAGATGGGCGAAAGGGACGGATCGATGATGGTCTTCAGCTTCTGGCCGGATGTGATCATGATCAAGGAGGTCGGCGATCCGATGGCCGTGGCGGACTATCTCGGACTGAACCGCAAGGAACTCCAGGCGCGGACGATTCTGGCCCAGGGACGGCAGAACACCAACTATGCCATCGACATTTACGCCTGCCACCCGTTTTTCATCCAGGGGATGGCCACCATGACCAACGGCGAGAATACCGCCTTCGTGCCGATCCGGGAATTTCTGATGTCCCGAGGGGAGCCGGGCTATGTCGGCTACCAGTCGGACTCGGAGGTGTTCACCCACATTCTGCACTACTCGCTGACGCATCTGAACCTGGGACTGGAAACCTATAAGCATGTGATCACGCCGCTCAAGGACGGCGAGCTGGATCACCATCCGAACGGCCCCTGGCTCCGGCTGCTCAAGCAGAGCTGCCGGCCTTTGATCATCGACGGGCCGAACTGCGTGATGGGATGTCTTCCCGACAAGACCCTGTTCATGCTGCAGGACAGCAAAAAACTTCGCCCCGGCGTGGTGGGCGGAAATCCGGGAATGTTCGCCTTCTCCTCGGAGATGTGCGGTCTGGACGCGGCCATTCCGGCGCGCGACAAGAGCCGGGATTTTCAGCCGATGCGGTATGACACCGTCTTTGTGGGACCGGAACGTCAGGAGGTCGGACGATGGAACCAGTTGGACAGCTTAAGCCGTCCGCACTGAGCACAAAGGATCTGCCCTGGCAGGTTCTCTGGAGCAAGGAGAAGTGCTGCCTCTGCGGCCGCTGCACGGCGGTCTGTCCCGTGCAGGCGATCGAGCTGGGCGTCCACCGGAAAAGGGTCCTGAAGGTCGCCCTTGGACTCTCGGAAAAACCGGGGAATCTTTATGGAGTTTACCACGGGATCCGCCAGCGGACGGATCCCGCCCATGCCTGCATCGGCTGCGGCATGTGCGACATGGTCTGCCCCAACCACGCGATCCTGCCGATCCACAACGATGAGCCGGACAAGCTCCGCTTCCACATCAATCAGGGCGGCATCCCGCGCCGTCGCGGCGGACGCCGAAACGCCCGGGAAAGCCTGCTGGACAGCATCAAGTTCGTCCGGATTTCGATGCTGACCGACCCGGCGCTGGATGCGGGACGCCATGAATTCGAGCTGCGGACGCTGCTGGGGAGGATCCTCCCGCCGGAGGAGGCGCTCCGGGCCGGTCAAGAGGACGGCTGGATCCCGCCGGTCCGGGAGATCTACCCGCTGATCCTGGGAAGCATGTCCTTCGGCGCCCTCTCTCCGACCATGTGGGAGGGCCTCCAGATGGGCGTCGCCTACCTGAACGAGGAACTGGGAATGCCGGTCCGTTTCGCGACCGGAGAGGGCGGCTGCCCGCCCAGACTTCTGCGATCGCGGTTTTTAAAATACATCATCCTGCAGATCGCCAGCGGCTACTTCGGATGGGATGAGATCATCCACGCGCTGCCCGAGATGAAGGAGGATCCCTGCGCAATCGAGATCAAGTACGGCCAGGGGGCCAAGCCGGGCGACGGCGGGCTGCTGATGTGGTACAAGGTGAACAAACTGATCGCCGCGATCCGCGGCGTTCCGGCGGGGGTCAATCTACCCAGCCCGCCCACGCATCAGACAAAGTACTCCATCGAGGAGGCGGTCGCCAAGATGATCCAGTCGATGGCGATGGCCTGGGGCTTCCGCGTCCCGGTCTATCCGAAGATCTCGGCCACCTCCACCGCCCTGGCGGTCCTCAACAACCTGACCCGAAACCCATACGCCTCGGCCCTGGCCATGGACGGCGAGGACGGCGGCACGGGGGCGGCCTATAACGTCTCGATGGACCACATGGGGCATCCGATTGCGGGGATTGTGCGCGACGCTTACCTGAACCTCGTGAAGATCGGAAAGCAGAACGAGATCCCGATTTTTGCAGGCGGCGGCATCGGGAAGAACGGAAATCTCGCGGCGAACGCGGCCGCCCTGATCATGCTGGGGGCAAGCGGCATCCAGTCGGGCAAAACCATCATGCAGGCGACGGCCGGGTGTCTCGGGTCGGAGACGGACCGCTGCAACATCTGCAACATCGGCCACTGTCCGAAGGGGATCACCTCGCAGGACCCGCGCCTCTACCGGCGGCTCGATCCGGAGAAGGTGGCCGAACGCCTGGTTGAAACAGTCCTCAGTTTCGACACGGAGATCAAGAAGATCATTGCTCCCTTGGGCCGGTCGACCTCGCTTCCGATCGGGATGTCCGACGCGCTGGGGATCACCGACAGGGCCGCCGCCGAGCGGCTCGGCATCCGGCACGTGATTTAAAGAGGCCAGGAGAGGTCATGTCGCAGAAACCGACCATCATCATTCCCGGATCCGAAAAGGGCGTCCGCGTCGATTCGCGCGTCCTGGAGGAGCGCCTTCAGAAGGCCGTCTCCGAAGGACACCGGCATATCGAGATCATCGCCCAGGGTCAGCACGGCCTCGGAGGGCGTCTCTGGCGGGCGGGAAATGAGCCCGTCTATCTCCGCATTCTCGGCACATCGGGGCAGCGGGTCGGGGCCATGGGCTTCCCCGGAACCCGGATCGACGTCGTGGGACCCGCCTCCGACGATGTGGGCTGGCTGAATTCGGGGGCCCACATCATCGTCCGCGGAAACGCCACGAACGGAACCGCCAATGCGATGGCCCAGGGGAAGATCTTCATTGCCGGGGAGATCGGGGCGCGCGGAATGACGATGACCAAGCACAACCCCCGCTTCGACCCTCCGGAGCTGTGGGTTCTGGGGGGGGCGGGCGATTCCTTCGCCGAGTTCATGGCGGGCGGCGTCGCGGTCATCTGCGGCCATCAGGCACAGAGGCCCGACAACGTTCTCGGCTATCGTCCCTGTATCGGGATGGTCGGCGGGAAGATCTTCTTCCGCGGCCCCCAACAGGGCTTCAGCGAGCAGGATGCGCGTTTGACCGTGCCCGACGACGACGAGTGGGACCGGCTGGTTTCCGGGCTGAGGGACTTTTTGGACGGGATCGACCGGACAAACCTGTTCACCGAGCTGACGGGGGATCGGACGGCCTGGCGGCTCCTCACGGCCCGCAAGCCTTATGAAAAGGCGGTCTGCCGGACCCGAAGCATGGACCTTTTTCGCGCGGAGGTGTGGGATCGGGAATTGGGGACGGGCGGAATGATCGGGGATCTGACCGTTCAGCCGCGCGACATCGTTTCCGTGATCGAGACGGGTTCGCTGCGCCGCTTCGTTCCCGTCTGGGAAAACGAGAAATGCCTGCCCCCGTGTCAGGCTCACTGTCCGACGGGGATCCCCGTGCGGAAGCGATGGGAGCTGATCCGGAACGGGAAAACGCAGGAGGCGGTGGACCTTGCGCTCGCATACACCCCTTTCCCGGCCGCGGTCTGCGGCTACCTGTGTCCCAACCTCTGCATGCAGAGCTGCACCCGTCACAAGGCGGACCTGCCGGCGGTGGATACGGCTCTTCTCGGCCGCGCCAGCCTTCAGGCCGCCGTTCCGTCGCCTGCGCCGACCACCGGCCATAAAATTGCCGTGGTCGGCGGCGGAGCGGCGGGATTGTCGGTCGCCTGGCAGCTCCGGATGAAGGGCCATGAAGCGGTCATTTACGATATGCGCAAACGTCTCGGCGGGAAGATCACGGCAACGATCCCGAGGAGCCGAATTCCGGACGACGTTCTCGAACACGAACTGAAGCGCCTGGAACGGGAGATCCCCCACAAAAACCTCAAACGCCCTCTGACCGAAGGGCAGTTTGAAAAACTGCCCGAGAAATTCGATGTCGTCGTGATCGCCGTGGGGGCGCAGAAGCCTCGGAAAATCCCCATACCCGGCAGGGAAAGGGCGATAGCCGCGCTCGATTTTCTGAGAGAAAGCAGACTCGATCAGGCCAAAACGGGGGAAAATGTCGTGATCCTCGGGGCCGGAAATGTCGGCTGCGACGCCGCTGCGGAATCGTTCCGTCTTGGCGCCGGATCGGTTACGCTGATCGATATCCAGCCGCCGGCCTCCTTCGGCGTGGAACGCAGGCACGCGGAGGCCGCCGGGGCAAAGTTCCTCTGGCCGCGCGTCACAAAGGCGATCACGGAGACGTCCGTGGAGCTGACCGACGGGGCTTCCCTGCCGGCGGACACGGTGATCATGGCCGTCGGCGATCAACCCGACCTGGGCTTCCTCCCCGGAAGGATCAAAACGGAAAAAGGGTTCATTGCCGTCAATGAGACGTTTCGGACGAGCGACCCGAAGGTGTTCGCGATCGGCGACGCCGTCCGGCAGGGGCTCCTCACGGACGCCATCGGCGCGGGCCGTGTGGCGGCCCGGGCGATCGACGACAGGCTCCGGGGACAGGAAGAGACCTACGACAGGCTTCCCGTGATGGACACGGACAGGGTGAAACTCGAATATTACGACCCGCGGACGCCCCGATTCGAGGATCCCCAGACCTGCGCCGCCGGCTGCGCATCCTGCGGCGCCTGCCGCGACTGCGGCCTCTGCGAGGCCCTCTGCCCGCGGAACGCCATCTCGCGGAAAGAGGGGGAAGGAGGGGCTTTCGAGTACCTCGCGGATGCGGACCGCTGCATCGGCTGCGGCTTCTGCGCGGGGGCCTGCCCCTGCGGGATCTGGCGGCTGGTCGAAAACGATCCGCTGGAATAGGTTTTTGGCGCAGGCGTTGCTGGATTTTTGCCGGCAAGGGATATATCATCCATCACAAACCCATTTGCACCAAGAAAGGATCAGGCCATGTACGAACTGAAAACGAAGAAAGATGTATTGAAAACCGTCAAAGAGAGGAATGTCAGCTTCATCCAGTTCTGGTTCACCGATGTCCTTGGGGTTCAGAAGATCTTCAGCATCACCCCCAGCGAACTGGAGTCCGGGCTCGAGGAGGGGATGGGTTTTGACGGCTCCTCCATCGCCGGATTCTGCCGGATCGAGGAGAGCGACATGATCGCAATGCCCGATCCGACCACCTTCCAGATCATCCCCTGGCGTCCCTCCGACCGTCCGGTGGCGCGGATGATCTGCGACATCCGGAATCCCGACGGAACACCTTACGAGGGCGATCCCCGCTACGTCCTGAAGAGGACCCTTCAGAAGATCAGCAAGCAGGGCTATACCTTCAATGTCGGCCCTGAACTCGAGTTCTTCTATTTTGCCTCGGACAAGGCCCCCGAGTTTCTCGACATGGGGGGATATTTCGACGGCCTCCCCGTGGACCGGGCCACCGATCTGCGCCGCCAGACGATCTTCGCGCTCCAGGATATGGGGATCAGTGTCGAATACAGCCACCACGAGGTCGCCCCGAGCCAGCATGAAATCGATCTTCGCTACAACGAGGCGCTCCGCATGGCGGACGACGTGATGACCTACCGGACGGCAGTGAAGGAAATCGCCCGGCAGAACGGCGTCTACGCGACATTCATGCCGAAGCCGATCTTCGGCCATAACGGGAGCGGGATGCACGTCCATCAGTCCCTCTTCAAGGGTTCCAGGAACTGCTTCTTCGACGGCAAGGACAAATACAACCTGTCCAAAATGGCCAAGCACTACATCGCCGGCATCCTGACCCATGCCCCGGAGATCACCGGGATCTGCAATCAGTGGATCAACTCCTACAAGCGGCTGGTCCCCGGATACGAGGCCCCGGTCTACGTTTCGTGGGCGCGCCGGAACCGCTCCGCGATGGTCCGCGTCCCGATGTACAAGCCCGGAAAGGAGAAGGCGACCCGCATGGAGTTCCGGTCGCCCGATCCGTCGTGCAACCCCTACCTGGCCTTTGCCGTCATGCTGGCCGCGGGGATGAAGGGGATCGAGAAGGCCTATCCGCTGCCCGATCCGGTGGAAGAGGACATCTTCGAAATGGACGAGAAGGCGCGCGAGAAAGCCGGGATCACCTCGCTGCCCGGGAGTCTCTACGAGGCCCTTCAGTGGGTGCAGGGAAGCAAGCTGGTCCGCGACACCCTCGGGGATCACATCTTCGACAAGTTTGTCGAGAACAAGAAGGTGGAGTGGGACCGCTTCCGCACCCATGTCAGCCATTTCGAAATCGAGCGCTATCTGCCGATGCTGTGATGCAACCATTTGCGAAGGGCAAAAATAAACCGGCTTTGCTGGTTCTGGAGAACGGAAATGTTTACCGGGGTCACGCCTTTGCCGGAGAGGGCGAGGTTCTGGGCGAGGTCATCTTCAACACGGGAATGACCGGCTATCAGGAAATCCTGACCGACCCGTCCTACAAGGGACAGATCGTCGCAATGACCTATCCGCTCATCGGCAATACCGGAATCAACCCGGAAGACATGGAATCGGCCGGAATTCATCTGGAAGGGCTTGTCGTACGGGAGTATGGGGAGTTTCCCAGCAACTGGCGCTCCCGCTGCGACCTGAAGGCTTTTCTGGAGGCGCATGAAACGCTGGGTGTGGAAGGAATCGACACCCGTGCGCTGACCCGCGGAATCCGTCGATCCGGGGCGATGCGGGGCATCCTTTCAACGGAAACGGCTGATATCGAAACGCTTCTGCGGCGCGTCCGGGAAGAACCGGGGCTGATCGGACGCGACCTCGTGAAGACGGTCGCCTGCAAAGAGCCCTATCTCTGGAGGAACGGCAAACCCGGAACGATGATCGCCGGATCCGCCCCCTCCGCGCCCGTGGCGGGTGCGGGCGGCCGGCGCGTGATCGTCCTGGACTGCGGCGTCAAGTACAACATCCTCCGCCACCTGGAAAAGCGGGGATGCGAAGTGTTCGTTTTCCCGGCAACCGCGACAGCGGATCAGATCCTCGCCCGTCGGCCCGACGGCGTTTTGCTCTCCAACGGCCCCGGGGATCCGGCGGCGCTGCCGTATATCGTCCGGACGGTCCGGACAATCCTGGGAAAGGTTCCGATCTTCGGCATCTGTTTGGGACACCAGATCCTGGGGCAGGCGGTGGGCGGACGGACGGCAAAGCTGAAGTTCGGCCATCACGGGATCAACCAGCCCGTCAAGAACCGATGCAACGGAAGGGTCGAAATCACCTCGCAGAACCACGGTTTTGTCGTTTTGCCCGACTCTCTCTCCGGTAAGATCGAAACGATCCGGGACAATTTGAACGATCACACCTCGGAGGGGATCCGCTATCCGTCGCTTTCGGCCTTCAGCGTTCAGTACCACCCCGAGGCGGCGCCGGGACCCCATGATACCGATGCGCTTTTCGATGAATTCATCCTTTTGATGGATCACAGGAGGATGCTCGGATGAGAAATCGTCTGTACCCGATTCGTTATGCAGCAAAGGAGTTCACGTCGTGATCCTGATCATCGACTTCGGATCCCAGTACAACCAGTTGATCGCCCGCCGTGTTCGGGAGCATCAGGTATACTGCCAGATCGAGCCGCCGGGTATCGACATCGGCAGAATCCGGGAACTCCGGCCGGAGGGCATTATCCTGTCCGGCGGGCCCGCCTCGGTCTACGAAAAGCATGCGCCGCGGGCGGATACGGGGATCTTCCGTCTCGGAATCCCGATCCTGGGAATCTGCTACGGTCTCCAGTTCATGGTGGATGCGCTGGGCGGCCGCGTGATCCGCTCGGACAAGCGGGAGTACGGCTTTGCCGAGCTGAACGTCCGGAAACGGGGGAGCGCCGTTCTCGCCGGCATCGAAAAAAAGACGCGCTGCTGGATGAGCCACGGCGACCGGATCGGCAGATTGCCGAAGGGTTTTGTGAGTACGGCATGGACCGAAAACACCGAGACGGCCGCCGCCGAAGATGCGAAACGCCGGTTCTACGGTCTCCAGTTCCACCCGGAGGTGGTCCACACCCCGGAGGGGAAGAGGATGTTGGAGAACTTCCTCTTCGGCGTCTGCCGCTGCGTGAAGAGCTGGACGATGAGCGCCTTCGTTCGCGACGCCGTTTCGGAAATCCGGGCGACGGTCGGCGACAAGCGCGTGATTCTCGGTCTCTCGGGGGGCGTCGACTCGTCGGTTGCGGCAGTTCTGCTTCACCGGGCGATCGGCCGCCGGCTCACCTGCGTCTTCGTCGACAACGGTCTTCTCCGGCTCCAAGAGGCCGAAAAAATCCGCGTCCTCTTCGGCAAGCACTTTCAAATGGACATCCGTTTCGCCCGGGCTCGGAAGGCCTTCCTCGACGGCCTCCGCGGGGTGACGGACCCGGAGCGGAAGCGGAAGATCATCGGACGGATTTTCATCGAGGTTTTCGATAAAGAGGCGCGGAAGATCCGTGATGCGGAATTCCTCGCCCAGGGAACCCTCTACCCGGACCTGATCGAATCCCGCTCGGCCTTCGGCGGGCCAAGCGCGGTCATCAAATCCCACCACAACGTGGGGGGACTCCCCAAAAGGATGAAACTGAAGCTCATCGAACCGCTGAAGCACCTCTTCAAGGACGAGGTTCGGCTGCTCGGGCAGGAGCTCGGGATGTCCGATGACGTGATCTGGCGGCAGCCCTTTCCCGGCCCGGGGCTTGCCGTGCGGATCATCGGCGAGGTCACCGAAAAGCGGCTCGATATCCTGCGGAAAGCCGATGCGGTTCTGATGGAAGAGATCCGGGCAGCCGGCCACTATCGGAAACTCTGGCAGTCCTTCGCGGTCCTGCTGCCGATCCGGAGCGTCGGAATCATGGGGGACCAGCGGACTTACGAAAACGTGATCGTGATCCGGGCGGTCACGAGCGACGACGCGATGACGGCGGACTGGGCCAAACTGCCCCACGACCTTCTGGGCCGCATGTCCGGCCGGATCATCAACGAGGTTCGAGGGGTCAACCGGGTCGTTTACGATATCAGCTCCAAACCCCCGAGCACGATCGAGTGGGAGTAGACATAAATGCCCAAACGGACGGATATCAAGAAGATCCTGATCATCGGATCCGGACCGATCATCATCAGCCAGGCCTGCGAGTTCGACTATTCCGGCACCCAGGCCTGCAAAGCCCTGCGGGAGGAAGGGTACGAGGTGATCCTCGTCAACTCCAACCCGGCGACGATCATGACCGACCCGGAAACGGCGGACAGGACCTACATCGAGCCGATCACGCCGGAGGCGGTGGAGAAAATCATCGCCGCGGAGAGGCCCGATGCACTTCTGCCGACGCTCGGAGGGCAGACCGGTCTCAACACGGCGGTTTCAGTCGCGGAGGCCGGCGTGCTGGCAAAATACGGCGTCGAGATGATCGGGGCGTCGCTGCGGGTGATCCGCAAGGCGGAGGATCGTCAGCTTTTCCGGGCAGCCATGGAGAAAATCGGCCTGAAGGTGCCCAAAAGCGGTTTCGCCCGGTCATTGGATGATGTCTTTTCGGTGGCGGCCGAAATCGGATTCCCCATCATCATCCGCCCCTCGTTCACGTTGGGCGGGACCGGAAGCGGCGTCGCCTACAACCGGGAGGAGCTTGCCGAAATCGCCAAGGGCGGCCTCGACGCGTCGCTGATCCACGAGGTGATGCTCGAACAGTCGGCCCTGGGCTGGAAAGAGTACGAACTGGAGGTGATGCGCGATCGGTCGGACAACGTTGTGATCGTCTGCTCGATCGAAAACCTGGATCCGATGGGCATCCATACGGGCGAGTCGATCACGGTCGCTCCGGCCCAGACGCTGACCGACGTTGAGTACCAACGGATGCGGGATGCTGCCATCGCCATCATGCGTGAAATCGGCGTCGAGACCGGCGGCTCCAACGTCCAGTTCGCGGTCCATCCCGAAACCGGGGAGATGATTGTCATCGAGATGAACCCCAGGGTATCCCGATCCTCGGCCCTCGCCTCCAAGGCAACCGGTTTCCCGATCGCCAAGATTGCAGCGAAGCTCGCCGTCGGTTATACCCTCGATGAGATTCCCAACGACATCACGCGGGAAACGATGGCCGCCTTCGAACCGACCATCGATTACTGTGTAGTCAAGATCCCCCGCTGGACCTTTGAGAAGTTCCCCGATACGGAGGATTTGCTGACCACGTCGATGAAATCGGTCGGCGAGACCATGGCCATCGGCCGGACCTTTCGGGAGGCGCTCCAGAAGGCCATCCGCTCGCTGGAGATCCGACGTTTCGGCCTGAAGACCGATCTGCCCGAGGCTGCAACCCATCGCCCCCGGGAATTTCTGGAGCAGAGGCTCTCCCGGCCCAATTCCCTGCGCCTCTTCTACATCGCCGCGGCTTTTCATCACGGTATGGCTCTGGAGGAGATCCATCGCCTGACACAGATTGACCCGTGGTTTCTCCACCAGATCCGATTGCTTGTCGAGGCGGAGGAGGAGATTCGACGGACACCCTGTTCGCCGGAGATTCTCTACAGGGCCAAACGGCTCGGCTTCTCCGATCAATCCCTCAGCGCGATCTGGGACCTTCCCGAAGGGGAGATCCGCCGCCGCCGTTATGCCGCGGGAATCCTGCCGGTCTACAAGCTTGTGGACACCTGCGCGGCCGAGTTCGAGGCCTACACCCCTTACTACTACTCGACCTACGAGGATGAGGATGAGGTGCGCCCTTCGACGAAGCCGAAGGTCGTCATTCTGGGCGGCGGGCCCAACCGGATCGGCCAGGGGATCGAGTTCGACTACTGCTGCGTCCACGCCTCCTTCGCGCTGCGGGAAGAGGGATACGAGAGCATCATGGTCAATTCGAATCCGGAGACGGTGAGCACCGATTACGACACCTCCGACAGGCTCTTTTTCGAACCGGTGACGCTGGAGGATGTGCTGCACGTCCTCGGGGCGGAAAAGCCGCTGGGCGTCATCGTTCAGTTCGGCGGCCAGACCCCGCTGAATCTGGCCCGCGGACTGGAGATGTCCGGGGTGCCGATCCTGGGCACCTCCCCCGACGCGATCGACCGGGCCGAGGACCGCAGACGATTTCAGGAAATTGTCGACCGGTTGGGGCTCCGGCAGCCCGACAGCGACACGGCGATGGACACGCAGGAGGCTGTCCGGGCTGCCGAACGGATCGGCTACCCGGTCCTGGTCCGCCCCTCCTATGTCCTGGGCGGCCGTTCGATGAAGATCATTTACGACACCGCGGGTTTGAAGGCATTCATGGCCGGGGCGCTGGAGGTCTCCGCCGGCCACCCGGTCCTGATCGACAAGTTTCTTGAGGACGCGATCGAGGTGGATGTGGACGCGATCAGCGACGGCACGACCACCGTCGTCGCCGGAATCATGGAGCACATCGAGGAGGCGGGAATCCACTCCGGCGACAGCGCCTGTTCCCTTCCGGCGATCAGCTTCTCTCCGGAAATGCTTCAGCGGATCGAAGGCCGGACGAAGCGGATTGCCGGGGAACTCGGCGTGGTGGGACTGATGAACGTCCAGTACGCAATCAAGGACGGCGAGCTTTTCGTGCTGGAGGTCAACCCCCGGGCGTCCCGGACAATCCCCTTCGTCAGCAAGGCGATCGGCGTTCCGCTGGCGAAGCTGGCCACCAAGGTGATGCTGGGGAAAACCCTGCGGGAGCTGGGCTTCAGCGAACCGGTCCGACCGAGGCATATCTCGGTGAAGGAAGCGGTCTTCCCCTTCAGCCGCTTCCCCCATGCGGACATCCTGCTGGGGCCGGAAATGAAATCCACGGGAGAGGTGATGGGAATCGACCGCTCGTTCGGTCTCGCCTATGCGAAATCCCAGATGGCGGCCGGATTCGAGATACCGCTTTCGGGAAAGGTTTTCATCAGTGTCCACGACCATTACAAGGACCGTATTCTTCCCGTGGCCAAAACCCTGGCCCGCATGGGATTCGAGATTCTGGCCACGCGCGGCACGGCGGACCGTTTGCGGGAACACGGCGTCGCGGCGGAAACGGTCCGCAAGGTGAGCGAAGGGCAGCCCCACATGCTCGACCACATCAAAAACGGCGATATCCGGCTCGTGATCAATGTCAGCCTGGGGCGGCGCTCTTCCCGGGACGCCTATCACATCCGGCGGGGGGCCCTTCTCTACAACGTCCTCTATACGACGACGATTTCCGGTGCAGAGGCGCTGGCGGAGGCGATCGATGCGCTGCGGAAAGGGTCATGGACTGTGGCGCCGTTGCAGAGCTACCATCAAACACTCGCCTCTGAATTCCCGGGCCGGGCGGAGGGTGGGCCTGCATTTCCGATGTCGACGCAGGGTTCCCCTGGCCCGGGTGAGGGCCGCCGTAACGTCGGATTGAACGGGAGAAGGGGAATGGTCGGGGAGGGAATCCCATGACATCGGCTGAAGAAAAAAGGATGGTCTACGGGAAGTCGGAGGGGAACAAACCGCGCGAGGAGTGCGGTGTCTTTGCGGTTTATGGTCACGAAGAGGCGGCGCGTGTGGCCTTCTTCGGGCTTTTCGCGCTCCAGCACCGCGGCCAGGAGAGCGCGGGAATCGCATCGGCGGACGGATGCCAGGTCTGGGCGCACAAGGCGATGGGGCTCGCCTCCGAGGTGTTTAGGGAGGAAAGCCTTTCCGGGCTTCCCGGCCGTTCGGCCATCGGCCACGTCCGCTATTCCACCACAGGCTCCTCGGTCCTCTCGAACGCTCAACCCTTTCTGGTCCACCATGCCGACGAGTACTACGCACTGGCCCACAACGGAAACCTGATCAACGCGGCCGAACTTCGGGCGGAGCTCGAGGAGAAGGGATCGATCTTCCAGTCCACCATGGACAGCGAGGTGATCATCCATCTGATGGCCCCCCATCTGAAGGAGGGATTGGAAAAGGCCCTGACGAAGGCGCTTGCACGCGTGCAGGGGGCCTACAGCATCGTCATGCTGACCCGGAACCGGGTCATTGCCATCCGCGACCCCCGCGGATTCCGGCCGCTTGCCCTGGGCCGCTTCAACGGCGGCTGGGCGGTGGCCTCGGAAACCTGCGCCTTCGACTTGGTGGGGGCGAAATACCTCCGGGATGTCCGGCCCGGCGAGATCGTCATCATCGACGACCGGGGCCTTCAGAGTCTGATGCCGTTCCCCGTCGAGAAACCCTGCCACTGTATTTTTGAAATCATCTATTTTTCAAGGCCCGACAGCCAGGTTTTCGGCCAAAACGTCTACCTCTGCCGGAAGCGGCTGGGCCGCAATCTTGCCCGGGAATACCGTCCCGATGCGGACTTCGTGATGCCCTTCCCCGATTCGGGAAACTATGCCGCTCTCGGGTATGCGGAGGAGGGTCGGCTCCCGTTCGAAATGGGGATGATCCGAAACCATTATGTGGGGCGGACCTTCATCCAGCCGAGCCAAGCGATGCGGGATTTCGGGGTCCGGGTCAAACTCAATCCGGTACAACCGCTGATCGCCGACAAGAAAATCGTGATCGTCGAGGATTCGATCATCCGGGGAACCACCAGCCGGAACCGTGTCCGGTATCTGCGGGAGTGCGGCGCAAGGGAGATCCACATGGTCGTGAGCTGCCCGCCGACACGTTATCCCTGCCCCTACGGGATCGATTTTTCCATCCGGGGCGAACTGATCGCCGCCGAAAAGGGGAGCGAGGCGGACATTGCGGCCTTCATCGGCCTGGACAGCCTCCACTACCTGTCCCTGGATGGGATGGTCGAGGCCGCGGGGATTCCGGGGAAAAACTTCTGCCTCGCCTGTTACAACGGCGAATACCCCCTGCCGCCCCCGAAGGCATTCGGAAAATTCTGCTTTGAGCGGACGGCGTCCTGACGAAAATTTTCTCCGGAGATCCGACGCTCGTCCCCTGTTTGAAATGGGCACCCTCCCATGAGCGGAAAAGCGGACAATTCTATTTGCCCTTGACCGATCCTCAGATCCCGCTTGACAGGCGCTCAAATTTCGTTTAGGAGAGACGAACCGCCGCCGGAGGGAATGCCTCGGGGTGGACCCCGGTCGGTTTTTGGGGCGGGGAAAATGGACGAAAGGTTTA
>JAXDCM010000032.1:0-4101 GCA_034677965.1 Syntrophales bacterium | reverse complement strand
TCCTCTCCCACCGGCCTGAAGCCACCCTTTTCCCCTGTGGAAGGAGCCTTATAAAGTGCTGGAGTAAATTATAATCCTGCCGGATTGTCAAGAATAATTTATGATCACGATCAATGTCCAGATCTATGCTCCACGGTCACCATAAACGGATCCGTGGTCAAATTCAAATGGAATCCGAAGGCTGCCACCGCCGATGAAGGATGGACCCACCCAGCGACGATAAACGGACCCACCTGATCGTTATTTGATAGGGTCCGTTTCTATCGATAAACGGAGCCGCCCTTTTTTTTCTCCCCATTCGTAATTGAAGATGCTTCATCGTTTCCCGGAAGATACCGGAAGGAGGAAACGATGGAAGGGAAGCGCAGGTTGGGAAAGCGGCCTTGCCGGATATGCGGGAGATGGTTCAGACCGGACCCGCGGCTCGGCGAGCGGCAGAAGACGTGCGGCGCCGATGATTGCAAGCGGCGGTGGCACGCGAAGAAGTGCGGCCGCTGGAACCGGCAAAACCGTTCCTATTTCAAAGAGATTTATCTGAGGCGCCGGCTGGAACGCTCTGCCGGCGGCTCCCCATCGCGATACCTCGCTTCGCGGTCATTGCCTTTGGATTTTCCCGGCGAGGTGATTCAAGAGGTGATGGGGAGACAACCTGCGGTCATCATTGAGTATCTTCTCCGACTGCTCATAAGAGAAGTTCAAGAGGTGATCAACGCCCAACATACTGATATCCATCGGGGATTCAGGCGACTACCTCCGTCGTCGATTTCAAGAGGCGATAGCCAACGGTCCCCGTAACCGGTATGGTCTGCTCAAAGACGCACTTTTTTGAGGAGGGTCGCGGGATGATGGGAGTCCATCTGACAGTCCCGGAGGCGACGAGCATTCGGGTCGAGAAGATCGGCGAGCGGTTTGCGTCGTTGCGGATTGCCGATCCGCCGGCGGAGCGGGCCATGCTGCGCTCCCTGGAAAAATACGGGCAATTGACTCCAGTGGTCATCTGCCGGATTGTTCCCGGTGAGCATGAGCTGCTCGACGGTTTCAAGCGGCTCAGGGCAGCCCGGCAGCTCGGATATGGTGAACTGATAGCTCGGCCACTGGAGGTGAGTCTCCGAGCCTGCAAGGCCGCCATGCTGCAACTCAACCGGGTAGGCAGGGCCATCTCCGGCATGGAGGAGGCGTTGGTGGTGCATTCGCTCTGCCACGAGGACTCGCTGAGTCAGGTGGAGATCGCCGTTCTCCTTGGCCGCCACAAGAGCTGGGTTTGCCGGCGGCTTTCGCTCATCGAGCGGTTGAGCGATGAAGCGCAGCAGAGCATCAGACTGGGTCTCTTGCCGGCTTCTCTTGGAGCGGAGCTGGCCCGGTTGCAGCGCTGCAACCAGGATCGGCTGCTTATGGCAATCCACAAGCATCGGCTGACCTGGCGGGAAACCCGGAAGGTAATCGCTGCCCTTGAGGACAGCCCCCGATGGGAACACGACGGCATCCTGCGGAATCCCCGAGGGGTAGCTGAGGAAGTCATGGTCGATCAAGAAGGCCTGAGTTTCAATGCACGGAGGATCCAACAGAGGCTTGTTGCTCTGGAGCAGATGTGCCTGGCCGCGGCGGTTGAGTTTTCCTCCACGGAGCTTGGCCAGTTCGAGGCAGACGAGGAAAGGAGGCTGCGGGCCGGGTGCGCCCGGGTTTTGAACAGCCTTGCCGAGGCCCAGAAAGAACTGCGGAAGGCCGGCGAGAGATCGGGATAACATGGCCATCATCATCCAGAACAGGGGAGATCTTGAACAGCGGCTGGTGATCATGAAGACCCAGGAAGGCTGGTCGATCCGGGCCCTGACCCGGCATTTCGGCATCAGCCGCAACATGGTGCGGCGCATCCTGAGAAAGCATGACAAGCGGCGGGATGAGGGCCATGACATGCTCCTTGCAGATCGCCCGGTTCGGAAGGCAAAGCGGGAAAGCAAACTCGACCCGTATGAGGAGACCCTCAAGGGGCTTCTGGAGAAGTATCCCCGGATCACGGGACAGCGGCTCTTTGAAGAGCTATGCGCCACCGGATACGACGGGGGGGTCAGCATCCTCAGGGATCGGCTGCGCCGTCTGAGGCCCCGCCCGAAAAAAACGCCCATCATCCGCTTCGAGACCCAGGCCGGCCTGCAGGGACAGATGGACTGGAGCCCTTACACCATCCAGTTCCTGAAGACCGGCAAAGCTACGGTCGAGTGCTTTTCCTACATCCTGGGGTTCTCCCGCCGGCATTACATCGACTTTACCCCGAAGCGGGATTTTTTCACCCTGATTCGCCGCCACCAGGACGCATTCTCGCACTTTACGGGCGCCCCCGTCCAGTGTCTCTACGACAGCGAGAAGACCGTCGTCCTGCGCTGGGAGGCGGGCCGGCCCGTGATCAACCCGGCCTTTTCCGCCTTCATCACCCATTATCGCTGCCGTCCGATCATCTGCCGCCGCGGCCGGGCCGAAACGAAGGGGAAGATCGAGCGCCCGTTTCAGTACGTGGAGGGGAACCTTCTGTGCGGTCGCCAGTTCCAGGATCTCGACGATCTTCGCGCCTGCACCCGGTGGTGGATCCGCGAGAAGAGCGACATGCATGTGCATGAGACAACCGGCCGGCCGCCTTTGGAGCTCTTCCTGGAACAGGAGATTCCGGCCCTGACGCCTCTGCCGCTCCATCCCTACGACTGCGCGGAAGTGGCCCTTCGGGTCTGCGATCTGGAAGGATACCTCGAGTTCGAGACCAACCGCTATCCCGTCCCGTACGAGCATGTGGCCGACATTTTGACCATGAAGGCCACGGAACACGAGATCCTCGTCTACTCGCCGGATCTCGACCTCGTCGTCCGTCATGAACGGGCGCCGGCGGGAGGACGGATCACCCTCGATGGGTCGGCGATTCACGGAATCAAGACCATCCGCTACGGCCTCGAACCGGTGCGGCAACCGTTTCTCGAACTGGGCGAACATGCCGGGGAGTTTCTGCTGGGGCTTGAGCCCCTCCATGCACGGAATCCCGGCTTTCACGCCCGGTACATCCTGCATCTGAAGGAACGCTATCACACCGACGACATCAATCTGGCCCTTGGCCATGCCTGCCGGTATCACGCCTATGACTGCAAGGCCGTAGAGCGCATCCTGGCGGCAAGAGCGAGCCCCAGGACCCTGGAGGCGATCCGTAACGAGCGGGCCGCCGAGCAACTGCGTGCAGCCCTGCCGAAGATCACCCAGCGCTCACTCGAGGATTATTCCATCCTTTTTGCACCTTCCCAAAACCCGGAGGACAACCATGACGGCAAAGGACACGACAGTCACAATCAGGACGTATCTCAAGACCCTGAAGCTCGACCGGATGACGAGCGCTCTCGATGAAGAACTGGCACGGGCGGCAAAGCATGCCCTCCCTCCCAGCGCGCTGCTCGAACGCCTCCTGGCTCTGGAGGTCGGGGCTCTGGTCGAACGACGGATCGAACGACGCATCCGGGAATCGAAGCTTCCGGAACGCAAACTCCTCGCGGACTTTGATTTTACCTTTCAGAAAGGCGTCGACAAACGGCAGATCATGGAACCGGCCACCCTCGAGTTTGCCGGGCGAAAACAGGGATTGATCCTCGCCGGCAACTCCGGCGCCGGCAAGAGCCACATCGCCAAGGCCCTTCTCCTCATCGGCTGTCAGAAAACCTTCCGTTGCCGCTATGTCACCGCCACCGCGATGCTTCGGGAACTCCTGGCATCCCTTGCGGATAACACCCTCGACCGGAAACTCAAGGTCTTCCTGAGTCCCGAAATCCTCCTGATCGACGAAGTCGGTTTCGACCGCCTGGAACAGCATGACGCACGAAACGCCAATCTCTTTCACAAGGTGATCGATGGCCGCTACTGCAAAAGCTCAACCATCATAACCACGAACATCGACTTCAAAGAGCTCGGCGACTACCTCGGCGATCCCGTCATTACCGCAGCCACCGTCGACCGCATGATCCACCATTCCATCATCATCAACATCGATGGCCCCTCCTGGCGTCTCCACGAATCCCAAAAACTCAACACCAGAAAGTAGCACCCGCGCCCATCCCAGGCCGCCCACCGCCCTTC
>JAXDCM010000031.1:0-23582 GCA_034677965.1 Syntrophales bacterium | reverse complement strand
TATTCACCGTCCTTTCCTTTTCAAAAACACCGTCGCATGAGACGTTCAAACGACCGACCTATTTTTGATAGGTGACGGTCAGTTGCTGGGTGGGTTTGGCTTGACCACCCGTGGCCACCACATTGATTACGTTCTTGCCCTCGGTCAGTGCGATATTGACCGAATACTTTCCGTCCTTGGCATTGGCGTCTATGTCATTGACGGTTACCTTTGCACCTTTGGCTTCGGTGCCGGACACGCGACCGCTGACCGTGATCGTGGGGGTATTGACGGTGGCGCCATCCTTTGGGGCGTCGACCTTCAGAACCAAAGTCATCCCCGCATCCCACGGAGGGTTTTCACATCCGGCCCATGGGAAGACCAGAAAAGCAATCACAAACAAAATGCACACGGATTTAAAGAGGCTATGCATGATGGACTCCTTTCACTTGCAATCATTTATCGGCATGGATGAATAAAATGGACATGCCCCGAAAAATTCCTATCCCCGTACAAATCTGAAAACCACTCATCCGGGAATCGAATTTTCGGGAGCCTTACTGCCGCATTTTCGAGAGGTTGTTACACGATAGAAATAGGATGGGGAGGGCCCCGATTGGGGTTGGGATGAACGCTGATTGAAAAAGGATCGCGGGACGTTTCGGAACAGTAAATTTCCGAAACGATCCACGTGATGATTTTTATGGTTTTCGGTTTGGTGGCATCAAGACCATAGGGGATTTGATGCTTCTGGAGAGAGCCGTAAAGTTCCGGAAGGAATTGCGGGGAATGAATGACGAGATCGTGTTTGCTGTTCCCCCGCGGCTCAATGAAACCAAAGGAACTGGCGCCCAGCAAGACCAGCAACAGAAAGGGCAAGATTCTCTGTAACGGTGTAGATCGGAAGAATCTCATCGTTTCCTCACGTCCTGCATCTCCATCAGAATGGACTGATCACCGGATTACCAGTGACAGTATGTTCTGCCGGACCTGAATTGTAAAGTGATATTTTTTCTCACGGTGCAGAAAAGCCGGCGGCGCCGGGCTTGAAAACCCATCGCCGCCGGCTTGATCCTCAAAACCGAAGGAGAGTCCGGTCTGCCGGACTCATCGGTGCGGATGGAAGGATCCGTTCCGAACCGTCCTGTTGACCGAGTTAATATCTGCCGCGGCCGCCCCGGAAGCCTCCGCCCCGGTTATCGCGCCTGGGGCCGGATTCGGTTTTCGGCCGCGCTTCGTTCACCGTAATGGTTTTCCCATCCAGTTCGCCGCCGTTGAATTTCTTGATCGCCTCCTGGGCGCCCTCTTCGGTCTCCATCTCCACGAAGCCGAAGCCCCGTGAAACGCCTGAAAACTTGTCCTTGATGACCGACGCCGACACCACCGCTCCGGCCTCGGAAAAATTGTTCCGAAGATCCTCATCCGTTACTTTTTGCGACAGGTTCCCTACATACAAATTCTTGTTCATGGTTCGCCTCCTCGTCCATTTTTAAATACCCCCTCCGTTTTTCCTTGGCAAGAGGCCAAAACAGTTCCGGGGCCTGTTCATGTCGCCCGGCACCCGGACAGCGTATGAAGATCCGACAAAAAAACCGCCAGCCTCTGAAGAGTCCGGCGGTTCACCTTACGCTTCATCCTGCCCATGTCCGGAACCTGCCGGTTTCATGCGGAGTGTCCGCCTTGCATCACCCGGCATTCGATTGTCATCCTTGTCCACGAAGAATCAAAAGTCAAGACTTTTATTGAAGTCCTCGTTCTTCATGCGTCTTTTCCCCCTTCTGTGTTTTGGGCCCCCTCCCCGCTTTCCGGTCCGGCAGGTTGATCCTTCCGGAGAATCCCCAGGATGAACAGAATCACGGCCACAACCGTAATCACCCAGACGCCGTAAGCCTTGACGGCGGCAAAAACGGCGATGCAGAACAACATCAGGCCGAGAGCGATCAACACCCGTTTCATGATTTACCCGATCATCCATCCTTCGGCGACCCGGCCGCAAAAATATGTCCAGAGGGGACACAGGCATTTCAGGAAGCCGGATGGCAAATACCCGTGGCGTGTTACTCCCACTTTCTCCGGTCTTCGATTTTCCGGCTGTTTCCGGGAATGTCGGCGACAAAAACCACGTCGCCACGCATCTTGGTGGCTTCCCGGACCCTTTCCGTGAGAGAATCCCGCAGCACATCCGTCTCCTGCACACCGGGTTTCAGACGGACCTCCAGGGTCATCTTGTCCGCGCCCTCCTCCCGGGTGACGACCAGCCGCGCCGCATCCACTTCGCCTGCAAACCTTGAGACCGCTTCGTCCACCTGGCGGGGGTGGACGAACATCCCCCGGACCTTGGTCACCTCGTCGGCCCTGCCCAGAATGCCCCGGAGTTTGCGGGACGTTCTCCCGCAGGCGCACATCTCGTCATCGACGGCAGACAGATCCCCGGTGCCGTAGCGAACCAGCGGGTAGCAGTCGTTGGCAAGGTTCGTAACCACTACCTCGCCGACGCTGCCGTTCGGCAGCGGTTCCCCCGTCGACGGATCACAGATCTCCACATACTGATCCTCCGCAAGGTGCATCCCGTTTTCCCGGGGACATTCATACGCCAAAGCCCCCAACTCGGCGGTGATGTAGGCCTGGCGAACGATGACGCCGTAACCGTTCAGATCCTTTCTGTGGGCCGGCGCCAGAATCTCCCCCCCCACCAGCGCGATCTCGATCGCCAGATTCCCGGAGGGGTCATACCCCATTTCTCCCATCTTCCGGATCAGGGACAGCAGAAAGGAGGCCGTTCCGAGATAGCCGTTGATTTTCAGCTCCACCATGGTCCTGACCTGAATTTCCGTATTTCCGACCCCGGTGGGAACCATCACACAGCCGATGCCTCCGCACGCCTCGTCCAGGAAGATCCCCGCGGGGGTCAAATGGTGGGAAAAGGTGTTCATGACGAGGTCCCCGGAACGAAAACCCACATTGTAGAGGCATTTTCGCAGCCCCCAGTAATCCTCCTTCCGCCCCTCCGGGTCATAGAGCGGACCGGGCGAAACATAGATCCTTTTGAGGCTTTCCACCGGAACGGCGAGAAACCCCCCGAACGGCGGGTTCTCCCGGTGATGTTCCGGCATCCGGTTCTTTTTCAGCACGGGGATCTTCGGAAAATCATCGATCGTTCCGACGAACGCCGGCGTTATGCCCCTTTCATCAAGAAACTTCCGGTAACCGGGCGCCTTTTCATAAGCGTAGCGCAGACTTCTCAGCGCTGCCTTCTGCTGGAGGACGGCGCGGTCCGCCCGATCCATTGTTTCGATCTTTTCGTTATAATATCCAATGTTTCTCTCTTCCGGCCTTCGTCGCGGCATCGGCAATCTCCTCTGCGTTTGATGCGGAACCACTATTCCGTTGACACCGACTGTTTCTTCATATACTTTCGCCGCTGAAAAGGGAACTCTTAAATTGACACCTCTAAACCGAAGGATCCTCGACCTCCTTGAAGACGGGGACCGCCTCTTTGCACCTTACGGGCCGACCATCGGGGAGATCCGGACCTTGGCGGTCGGAATCCGGGACAGGCTTGTTCGTTCGGATCTCTCCACAGACAGCCCGGTCTGTCTCTGCATCGAGGACAAGCCTCATCTGCTCGCCGCCCTGCTGGCCTCGCTGGCCGGCGCGCCGCACTTCATCCTCCCCCATGCCTTTCATCCCCAGGTTCTTCGGGATCTGCGCGAAGCGAAACCCTTCCGGCTGATCCTGACGGATTCCGATGTCGAACCCCCGAAGGGCGCCACCGTGATCCGGCTGGAGGATTGCCGTCCCGGCGATCGACCCTTTCGGCTGGTCCGCCCGCCCGACCAGCCCTTTGTGTCCCTTTTCACCGGGGGCTCCACCGGAAAGCCCCGGATCTGGTCCAAGACCGCCGCAAATCTGTTCGGCGAGGCCTTCTATATTGCCCATACGCTCGGCGTCGGCAACCGCGATTGCCTCCTTTCCACCGTTCCGCCGCAACACATCTACGGGCTTCTCTATTCGGTCCTGCTTCCGTTTGTCGCCCAGGCCCGTGTTCTGTGCAGAACCTGCACGTTTCCCCGGGAGATCCTCGATGCACTGGAAAAAGAAAAAGCCACCGTTTTGGTCAGTGTTCCGATCCATTACCGGGCCTTGAGGTCGGGCGATTTGAGGCCCTTTTCGCTCCGATTGGCCTTCTCCTCCGCGGCCCCCCTGGATCCCGGCGACGCAGCCTGCTTTCTGGAAAAGACGGGGGTGGCCGTTACGGAAATTTACGGTTCGACCGAAACGGGAGGGGTGGCCACACGAGCGGACGGAGGAAAAGAGGGCTTCTGGACCCCTTATACCTGCATCGAATGGAAGATTCTTTCCGAACGGCTCTGCGTCCGCTCGGATTTTATCTCCCCCGATTTGCCGCGCGACACGGAAGGGTACTTCATCACGTCAGACCGCGTATCCCAGGTGGAGGGAAACCTGTTCCGGTTCCTCGGACGGGCGGATCACATCGTCAAGATCGCCGGAAAGCGTGTGGACCTGGAAGAGATCCGGGACAGGATCCGGCGGATCCCGGGGGTCACGGACGCCTTCATCACCGTCCTTCCGCTAAACAGGACGCAGCGGGCGGAAATTGCGGCGCTGGTGGCCACCGACCTCCCGGCTCGCGACCTCCGGGCGGCCATCCGGTCGCTGGAAGGATCCCACGGCCGTCCGCGCCGGGTCCGGACCGTCCGCGCCATCCCCACCCTGCCGAACGGGAAGATCGACCGGGAGCGGGTCGAGCAGATCCTCAACGCCCCCCGCAGCCCCAAAAAGGAGCAGGAGCCTACGGTCAACCTATCTCCCCCCCCTTTGCCGGATCGATGAGAAAGGGCTCGAAGTGATACCACTCGAAGGGGTGGAACTGCACGGTTTCGGCCAGCAGGTCCGCATAGGTCTGGGCTGCCGCTTCGACGGCCGTCCGTCGCTTTGCCCGGGATGCCGCGGTCACAAAAAGCGGCGGATGCGCGACGAGATGGTAACGCCCTTCCCCCGTCCGATATCCGAAAAAAATCAGCAGCGGGGCGCCGGAGAGCATTGCCAAGATATAGGGAATCTCCGGGATACGGGCCTCGCCGCCGGCAAACCGGACGGTGACGGCCTTCTGATCCCGACCCCACAACCGGTCCCCCGTCAACGAGACCAGCCCCCCCTCACGCAGAAAATGCAACCCCTCCAGGATGTCCGTGGCCGCCCCCCCGTTTTCCGGAACGGAGGCCACCCGGATCCCGATCTCTTCGACGCTCCGTTTCTGCCGTCGCTCGATCTGCTCCCTGTGCTTTGCCCCCAGATAGAGCAGCAGCCTCATCCCGGGATGTTTTTTCCCGTAACGCTGCAGGAGTCGGGCGGCAACCTCCCAGCTCCCCACATGGGACATGAGGATGATGCCGCCCCTCCCGCTTTCTGCCGCAGAAACGATATGATCCCACCCCTCAAAGGTCGTCCGGATTTCCTCTCCGCGGGCCAGGCGATATCGGTCCAGAAACACTTGGACAAAACCGTGATACTGGCGCCATGCGCACTGCAATGCATGCCATCGCCCGCGTTTCGGGAAGAGGCAGCGGTAAAAGCGGACGCTGACGGCGACGCGGTGCGGGAAGAAGAGAAAATATCCGGTAGCCACCGGCCGGGCCAACAGCAGGAAAATCCCATCCCCGAACCGCTGCGCCAGAAAAATCAACATACGGTAGAAGAGGTCCTTCACGGCGCCCCCCGTGACGGTCCCGCCGGTCTGTCTGCGATGAACCAGTGCTCTTCGCTGCCCGGCGATGCCGCCTCCACTGCCGCAACCTGAAACCCGGCCGCGCCGAGCATCGTTTCCAGCCCATCGCGGCTTCGGTAATGCGTCGACATCCCATGTCTTTTCAGGCGCAGCGCCTCCAGTCTCCGCATCCACGGGGCGCGGCCACTTTGCGGGACCGTGGCCCGGAGGATGAGACGGCCGCCGGGAATGAGCTTTCCAAACAGCGTCCGGAGGGTCCGGTGCAGCGCTTCGTCGTCGAGCATGTGGATGATGTCGAGGACCAGGGCCGTATCGGCCTCGCCCGGGAGCCGATCGAGGTCGTCGGGCGCCCGGCCGATATGCGCTTTGCCGCGGGGACCGAAAACACGCCCGGCGACGCGGATCCGCTCCCGATCCGGATCCAGACCGCACACCTCGGCTTCGGGAAACAGCTCCAGAAGCCATGCCGACGGAACCCCGTAACCGCACCCGACATCCAGGATCCGACGGGGACTCTTCACGAAAGAAGCGAGCCTGCCAAACATCGGATCGAGGCGGATCTTCCAGCGGGCAAACAGGCGCGGGACGGCCTCGATGAGGCGATACCTCAGCAATGTCCGCATGATGTGTCGGGCAGAGCCGGCCGTGAGTTTCTCCGGCGGGAGACCGACCGGAACCAGCGCCCGCTTCACAAGCGGCGGAACGATCAGAAAGGCCCCTATGAGGGAATAGGCAATCCCCAGCAGCGAGGTCAGACCGATGCTCTTGAGGACCGCGTGTTGGGCGAAGGCCAGAACGCCGAAGCCGGTGAGCGTGGTTGCCCCCGCCATCAGAATCGCCTTGCGGATCAGCGCCATAAACGGATGAGATTCGTCGAGATACCGACGGTAGGCGCACACGTAGTAGATTCCGTAGTCGATCCCCATTCCCATGATGACGATCCAGAGCATGATTCCCGGGATGTCGATCGGCCGGTCCAGAAGCTTCAGCGTCCCGAGCGTGCAGACCAGCGCAAAGACGACGGGCGCGAGGACGATCATCGACAGCCGCCAGTCCAGAAAGAACAGAAAAACGACCAGGATGATCCCCACACCGATGATGAGGGCGATCTCGGTGAAAATCGAAACGAGGACATCCCCCAGTCGCCGGTTGAAGAGCCCCGCATCGAAGAGGCTCGCCAGGCCCTTCCCTCCGAAGCGGCCAAAGAAATCCTCCGGCTGGTAGGACGGCCCGGGCGTCAGCATCGAAACCTGAACCCGTGAAGATCCGTCCGCTGCGATCCCCAGGAGGTCCGCAAACCTTTCCGGCACCGGAGCGGCTTTCGGCGGCGGCGCGGTCAGGGAAATCAGGAAGGGCGTGAAGGCGTCGGATGAAAATCCCATCTCCCGGCCTGTTTTCGTCAGTTCCCGCCGCAGATCCCTCACACGCTCCGGTTTCCAGAAGGCCTTCCAGTCCGCCGACCGTTCCCCGGCGAGCCTCTCCCCGGGAAAGAGGTCGGACAGGAGGAACGCCCCTCCCAGGGTTCCCCTTCCGATCTCTTCCCGCAACATTCCATGGAGCCGATCGCTCTTTTCCTGAAGCTCGGCAACATTTCGCCCCTCCGTCATCAGGTAAACCCGGCTTGTCAGGTCCCCCCAGACCTGCTGGAGCGTCTTTTCGGCGGCGATCGATTCGGCGCTCAGTGAGTTCATCGCGGTGATGTCGACCTGAAAAACGGGACGGACGAAAAAGAGCATCAACACAAAGAAAACAACCGCAACAACAAGCCCCTTCATTCCGACGGGACGGGTGATCTGATCCAGGACCCGACGGAACCGGTCGTTGCGCGGTTTGAGGGCCGGCGGCATCACGGGGATCATCCGGGGGAAAACCCAATGGACGAAGGCAAAGGCCATGGCCGCCCCCAGGGCCGCGAACAGGCCGATCTGGGTCAGAACGCCGAACCGGCTCAACAGCAGCAGCAGAAATGCGCCGACCGTCGTCATGACCGCGAGAATCTCCCCCGACTGAACCTCACGGGCCGCCTCCCGCCCCGAAACCTCGCACGGCCGGTCGAGAAACAGAAGATAGGTGATCCCCAGATCCACCGTGAAGGCCATGATCGCCCCGCCGAAGCTGACGGCGAGAATCGATAGCGACGGAAAGAAAAAGGAACAGACCAGCAGCGCGAAGATGGCGCCGGCGCTGGACGGAATCAGGGCCATCAGGCCGACGAGGGGTCTGGGAAAGGTGGCCACGAGCAGGAAGGCGATTCCAAGCATCGTCAGCAGAATGGCCGTCCGCATGTCGTGGCGGGCGGCATTCTCATTGTCCAGTGCGGCGCGGTAGGCCCCTATGGGCGTCAATGTGAATCGGGGGGCATCGGCGGGCCGGTTGCCGTTGATCCTCTCCTCCAGGCCGGCCATCAGCGGCGGAATGGCCCGTGAGTAGGCGGTGTCCGTTGCGGAGCCCCGGAGCTCCGCCGTGACCAGCAGGTGATTCCCGTCCCGGGAAAGGATTTTCCCCCGGTAGAGCCGGGCCTCGCGGCTGGGGAGAAGCTGGGACATTTTTTCCAGAACGAGGTTCCGCAAGCCCAGCGGATCGCGGGCGATGAGGCCGGCCTGGCCGATTCCCTCCATTCCCTGCAGGGTTTTCAGATCCTCCGCCAGGATTGCGCGCATCCTCTCCGGCTCCAGAAGCGGCTTCACCTGCGTCTCGAGGCGCTCCGCGTCGAAAAGCAGCGGGAGGCTGTCGGCGATCCGGGCAATGAGTTCCGGAAAGAGCGCCTCGATCCGCCCGGCGCCGACCTCCCGGAACAGACCGCTTGCCCGGAGCCCCTCTTCGATCTCATTCCCCGCGGCGACCAAGGCGTCACGATCGCCGCCCGGGCAGGCGACATCGACCACCAGCCGGCTCTGGACAGGAAGGTGCCGGATGACCCGGTGGGCATCCGCCAGAACGGGATCGCGGAGGGGAATCGATTTCAGGATGTCCGTTTCAATCCTAAGGACATAGGATTCGTAGATCAGAACCGCCCCCAGGATCACCGCAACCACGGCGATCAGCGGCCAGTTGAATCGGTAGCGGGTGAAAACCATCCTCATTTCCTTATCAGGATCGGCCGAATGATCCTCAGGAAGATCAACCGCGTGAACGTTTCGGAGTTCCGGCAAAAATCGATGAAAGGCCGGAAATGGGAAATCCTCTTGCTGCCGGGCGCATAGGAGACGCGGACCGGCGCTTCCAGGACGGGAATCCCCTCCCATCGCGCCCGGACCAGGATCTCCACCTCGAACTGAAACCGCCGGGCGCGCACGCCCAGCGCAAGCGTTTCGGGCAACGGGTAGACGCGCATGCCGCTCTGGCTGTCGGACAGGACGGGCCCTCCCGCCGCCCGGACCCAGAAATTGGAAAAACCCCGTCCGAAGCGGCTTGTCCACGGAACATCGCCCCCGGCCATCCCCTCCCGCCGTCCGATGACGATCGGGCGAAGGCCCGTCGGGATGGCCCGGATCATTCCGGGAATGTCCGCGGGATCATGCTGACCGTCCGCATCGAGCGTCACCGCCCAGTCCGCCTTTCCGGCCATGGCCGTGAAACCGGTCAGCAGGGCCGCCCCTTTGCCCCGGTTTTTTTCATGTTTCAGAACGGTGATGCCTTCGACCCGCGAGAGTTCGGTTGCCGTTCCATCGGTCGACCCGTCGTCGACGACCCAGACGGGCCATCCCAGCGCAAGGGCCCGCCGGATCACGGAGACGACGCCCCCGGCGTGGTTGTAGACCGGAATCAGGACCGCAAAACGGCCGGCAGGTATCCCGCTTGACGTTACCGCCGTCATGATTGCCCCGGAAAAAAGGCGACGGCCCAGGTCCCCGGCCCCATGTGCGCGCCGGAGGTGAGCGACATCGGATGGAGGAGGATCTCGGCCCCCGGCCGGCGCCGCTCGATTTCCGGCCGCACCTTTTGGGCCACCCAGGGAAGGTTGTCGGTATATTCGATCAGGATCATCGCTTTATCGTCCGGACCCAACTCGGCGGACAGACGATCCAACGCGAATTGCAGTTGTTCCCGACGGTTCCGGACGACGCCCACTTTCCTGGCCCCGTCGGCAAACGGGCTGATCACGGGTTTCATCCGGAGCATATCACCGAAGAAGGCTCCGGTTCGGGAAATCCGTCCGCCCGCCGCCAGATGGCGGAGCGTATCCAGAAACACGTATTCCCGGCAGCGTCCCGCGCCTCCCCTGGCAAAGCGGATCACCTCCTCGGCATCTCGGGCCTCGAGCGCATAACGGGCCGTGGCCAGGGCAAGAAGCCCCAACCGCCCCGACGCCGCCCCGCTGTCGACGACGTCAAACCGCCCCTCCGGATCATTCTGTCTCTGCCAGGCCGCTGCCTCCCGGTAATTCCCCGTAAATGCGGAACCGACACAGAGATAGAGGACCCGCGGGTGGCAATCCAGGACGCTCCGGTAATGTTCGTGCCGCTCGAAGACGGAGGCCTGCGCGGTGGAGACCCTGGTCCCGCGGCGCATGGCCGAGTATAGCTCCTCCGGACGGAAATGGGTTTCCGGCAGGGAGCGCTCACCGACGGTGATGTAGCTGTCCAGGATGGTCACCCCGAGATCCGCCGTCGCCTCGCGGCTGATCGAACCCGCGGCATCCGTCATGACGTGGATGGCCTGGCGGGCCGGCCGTCGGTGAAAGGAACGGACCTGAGCCCCCAGGTCGTCGGCAGACCACCGGATCACCTTTCCGATAGCGGCCAGACCCTCCTGCACCTTTCGGCTGTCGGAGGTGTGGAGATGGACCTTCAGATAATCCCCGTCCCTCAAGGTCACGACACTTTCCCCGAGCGCCGCGAGCCCCCGGAGGTCCTCTCCGTCTTTGCGATCGACCTTCAGCACGGTGTCGACGCAGCTTCCGGTTTCCTCTTCCGTGGAAAAGGTCTGAGCGACCTTGAGATAGCCCCGGAAGACCTCCGTAACGGATCTGAATTCCTTCCCGTCTCCCGCGATCCTGCCGAAAAAGCCGTCCAGGTAGATGAACAGGCCCAGGGCGCCGGCATCGACGACCCCGGCGGCCTTGAGTTTCGGCAGCAGATCCGGGGTGGAGAGCACCGCCGCTTCGAGGCGCCGGAGGATCCGCTCGTGCCAGGGACCGTCGAAGGCGGCGGCCCCCTCCTCCAGAGCCTCCGCCAGCGCGTCGATCACGGTCAGCATCGTCCCCGGCTTGGGGTCGTTCACCGCCTGCCTGGCGCGGTCGCGCCCCTTCCGGACCGCGCCGCCCAGCTCCGGGAGCGACCCGGCGAGCAGCAGGCCGGAAAAAAACTGTGCGGCGATGTTGCCGGAGTTTCCCCGCGCGGCCAGCAGCAGTTCCCGGGTAAGCCGGGTCCGGCTTCGATCCGCCTGACGCAGCGGGGAAAGGCTGACCACGAGATTCCGTCCCGTATCGCCGTCCGCCACCGGAAAGACATTGATCTCATCCAGAAGATCCGCCCAGGCGGCGACCCTTTCGAAGCCTGTGATCAGGGCCTGCGGAAACGATGCCTGCATCTCAGAATCCCAGAGCCCTTCTGATCTCATCCGGAATCGTGTACACCATCTCCATCTCCGGCGTCCGGACGGCAGCCTGTTCCGTCGTCCCGCGCGCGCAGAGTCTGCCGTTGCCGGCAAGACGGATTTCGAAGGCCACAACGATCTTGGAGCGGGCGTCCTTTACGGTGGCCCGGCAAATGAATTCATCGTCCCGCCGCAGCGGATGGATATGCTTGACGTTGGTCCGGATAATCGGGAAAATCGTGCGGGTCCGGTCATGGTATTCGAAGAGATCCACGCCCAGAGACGTGAAGAGTTCCGATCGGGCAATGTCAAAATACTTCAAATAGTTGCCGTGCCAGACGATCTGCAGAGGGTCGAGATCGAAAAACGGCACCTTCAGCGCCACTTCATAACTGCTGCGTTTCTGCTCATCCATTCCTGCTCCTACGGGGAACCGTGATTGGAAATCCTCCGGGTCATGGGTCGGAGATTAGGTTTTGATCATTTTTCTTGTCATTTCGACCGAGGGGAGAAATCTTTCAGAAACCGCCATCATGAAGATTTCTCGTCGCTCGCCTTCCTCGAAATGACCTGATGCAATAAAGTCTCTCTTTACACGGATATTATATGAACCGGATCGGCACGCGTCAATGAATAATCGGGCTGAAAAAGATCCTTGACGGATCAATCGTCTTTCCGTATTCTCCACGCCGTTGAGATCAGGCTCTGACCGGCAATGCCGGGGAATGGTTGGCGTTGATGACCGAGGAAAGGGAGGCAACATGCAGCAATGGGAAAAGACGGTTCCCTTTTGGGGCGCCGCTCTCATGCTCGTTTCGGCGTTTCTGTTTGTCCAGGGCTGCGATCGCAGCTCCGGTTCGTCTTCGACCACGGTGAATATGAGGAAAGTCTTTTCCAGCAGCGAATTCAGCTTCCAATTCATCAGGACGGCGGGCACGGCCCCGACGGCAGCCGACGTGAACGAGTGCCTGGAAGCCGCCGGGAAGATCGTCGATGGCGACACGGAAAGCTGGTACAGGGAATGGTTTGCGCTGGCCAAGCGTGTGCAGAGACTCGGCGAGCAATACGAGACGGACGGGAACGCCGAGATGGCCGGGTATGCCTATGCCAGGGCGAGCAACTACTACCGCAACGCGGGCTTCTTCCTCTCGGAGAAGCCGATCGATCCCCGAATCACCGACACGTGGTCCAGAAGCGTCGCCATTTTTCGCAAAGCGGCCGGAATGTTTTCCCCGCCGATCGAGTACATCGGCATCCCCTATGACGGCGCCACGATCCCCGCCTATTTCTACCGCGGAGGCCAGGGAACGGAGCGGCTGCCGACGCTGATCATCCACCAGGGGTTTGACGGCTCAAAGGAGGAAAGCATGCCGGGCGGCATCGCCGCTCAAAAACGGGGCTACAACTGTCTGATCTTTGACGGCCCGGGACAGGGAGAAATGATCCACGACCAGGGAATCCCATTCAGGCCGGACTGGGAGTCCGTCATTCAGCCGATTGTCGACTACCTCCTGAAACGTCCCGACGTGGATCCCGACAGAATCGTTCTGGTCGGATTCAGCATGGGAGGTTATCTGGCGCCGCGGGCGGCAACCGCGGAGCATCGCCTCGCCGCGGTCGTGGCGGACGGCGGGGTGTACAGCGTCTTCGAGGGCGTGGCCGCCCATTGGATTGTCATCCCCGGGATGCCCCAAACCGTCCAGAAATTCCTGGAATGGATCCGTTCCGAACCCGAGGAATTCAACGACATCGCCAAGGAATCCATGAACTATTCGCTCAATTCCAAGTGGTCGATGATCCATGGAATGTATACCTTCGGGGTCTCCTCCCCCGCGGAATACCTGGAGAAACTGTCTTACATGACGCTCGACGGGCAGGTGGGCAAGATCACAACGCCGATCCTGGTGGTCGACTCGGAAAACGACACCACTTTTCCGGGGCAGCCGAAGAAGCTCTATGAAAGCCTCTCCGGCGAAAAGACGTTTCTCATGTTCACCGCCGCCGAAGGGGCCGACCTTCACTGCCAGGCAGGCGCCGCGGATCTGTTCTGGCAGAAAACCTATGAATGGCTGAACAAAATTCTCCAGTGACTCCGAATTTTCAGTTTAATAGCCCCTTTCCCCCGATACATTTCCTTTGACATGCAAGATTCCTTCGCCTTATGCTTCAATATCCGGGAGACTTATATCCTCTCCCTCAACGGCAAATAGGAAATGACGAAATAACCGACAACAGGCCCTGCTCGACCAGATCGGGATGCAGTGAAGCAGGAGAGGCATAAGGAGAAGCACAATGCTCCAGTACAGCCAAAAGCAAATTGAAGAGCTGGACAAATTTTATCAACATCCGCGAAATCTCGTGGACCTGTTTGAAGACACGGTGACGAAATGGGGCGAACGGAACGCCATTGGAACGAAAAATCCTCAAACCAAAGCGTATGAATGGATCACCTACCAAAAACTGGCTGAACGCATCAATCACGTCAGAAGCGCCATTCACCAACTGGGCATCAACAAAGGCGATGCCGTCGGAGTGATCATAGGCAACTCCGTTGAATGGTATGCCCTGGAAAACGCATCCCACGGGCTGGGCGCCATATTCGTACCCATGTATGAAAAAGAATTGATGAAAACATGGCAGTACATCGTGCGAGACAGCGGGGTGAAATATCTTTTTGTCAAGGATCAGAAGATCGCGGAGCAGGCAAAGCATTTCAAAGAAGAGATCGAGACCCTGAAGGAGATTTTCACCATTTACGGCGACGGTGAAAAAAGCCTCAAGGGCTTGGAGGAGGCGGGAAGGCAAAACCCGGTCCCGTCCTACAAACCGCACTGGTCGGAACCGGCTGAACTGATCTACACGTCCGGAACAACAGGGGAGCCGAAAGGGGTCCTTCTTTCTCACGGCAACCTGTCCGCCTGTTCTCAGTCCGGTTATCACATCTTTCCCAGTCTCAACGAGAAAGCCGTCTCTCTGGCGATTCTTCCCTGGGCGCACAGCTATGGCTTGAGCGCGGAACTGCACAACTTCATGCAGTTCGGAGGAGCGGTCGCCTTGATGGAGTCGGTGGACACGCTGGCGGAAGATCTTCTCAAGGTGAAGCCGACGTTCCTCATAGCCGTTCCAAAGGTTTTCAACAAAATCTACGACGGGATTCAAGCGAAAATGCATGAAGAGGGCGGCATCAAAAAGAAGCTTTTCGACCTGACGTGCGAAGAGGCGGTTCGATGCAGAGGCAAGGCGACCAAGTCCTTGAAGCTCAAAATTCTCGATAAGATCGTTTTTTCCAAAATCAGGGAAAGATTCGGGGGCCGGCTTGAAGGCGTTTTGACGGCCAGCGCGGTGATGAACCCTCAGATCGCCATGTTTTTTGCCGATCTCGGCATTCCTACGTATGACGCCTACGGGTTGACCGAAACCTCACCAGCGATTACGATGAATTCCCCGCTCTGGGGAAACCGGTACGGGTCGGTCGGCAAATGCGTCGAAAACATGCATGTGAGAATCGACAAGTCTCTGACCGGGGAGGAAAGCGAAGAGGGGGAAATCCTGGCCTACGGCGCGCATGTGATGATGGGGTATCACAACAAGCCGAAGCTGAACTCGGAAGTCATGCTGCAGGATACCTGGAACGGGTTCCCGGGAATCCGCACCGGAGACCAGGGCCGCCTGACCGCCGACGGATTTCTCTACATCACCGGCCGATACAAGGATGAATACAAACTCTCCAACGGCAAATACATACACCCCGAATCCATTGAAACCGACATCAAACTCATTCGCAATATTGCCAATGCCTTTGTGTGGGGAGAAGGCAGGGATTACAACATCGCGGTGATCGTCCCGGACTTTGAGGCGATGAAGAAGGATGAGCGCATCTCAAACTGGGCGCAGGGCTCCCCGCGGGAAGTCGCGCAGAACAAGAATGTTCAGGATTTCTTGTCCGCGGAAATCAAGAAGCATCTTCAGAAATCCTTTGGCGGATATGAAATCCCTCAGCGCTTCCTTTTTACCGGCGAAGATTTCTCTTTGGAAAACGGTTTGGTCACCCAGACCATGAAGCTGAAGCGCAACGTGGCTCTCAGAACCTATCTGAAGGAGATCGAGAAACTCTATTGATTCTGCGTCTCCGGACAGAGGCATCGCAGGGCGGAGTTTTGAAATGGTTTGACGGCCCAAAGGCGAAAAGCGGGCCGGAAGGGGCCCCGCGTGGCTAACCGTCGCGGCCGAATCGTCGGACGGCCAGCTCCCGGCGCCGCGGGCGGAAGGTCCCGTCCTCCTTTTCTCTCTCAACCACCATCTTGAAGAGCTTGAACATCTTGTAGCTCTGCGGCTCGTCGCGATAGAAGGTCTCCCAGGCGTAGGCCAGCAGCCCCTGAAGCCGCTCCGGACTCATATGTCGGGGCTGAAAAACCACCCGGTCAGCCGTGTAGAGATCCCAGTCATAGGTATCGATCCGCCCCTCCCGTTCCAGATCGTCGAACGTCCGGGTATGGGGGAAGGGGGTGAGTACGGTGAATTCCGCCAGGTCCAGCCCGATCTGCTGCAGGAAATCAACCAGCCTCAGGATGTCGTCCTCGGTCTGGCTGTCCAGTCCCAGCAGGACCGTTCCCTCCACGGCGATGCCGTGGTCGTGATAACGCTTCACCCGGTCACGGATGCGGTCCGAGGTGTCGAAGACGGCCTGATAGACGTACCAGGCCCCGGCCTGCGCCGCGAGGTCGAGGACCGTGTCGTCCTCCTCGATCGGATGACAGCACCATTTCTTTTTCAGCGGGATCATCTCCCGGAACAGTTCGATCTCCCAGCGGCGGTCCTGGGCCAATGAGTTGTCGACAATGAACAGCCGGTTGTTGTCGATCGAGGCCATCTCTTCGATCACCTTCCCCACCGGCCGGGGACGGAACCGCCGCCCGCCCAGGTAGCTGACGCAGCAGGGGTAACAGTTGAACCGGCATCCCCGGGAGGCGTGCACAAGGTCCACCATCTGAATCCCCTTGTAGTTGTAGAAATTCCTCTTCAGGATATCGCGCCGGGCGGGACCGATGAGTTCCGTCGGCGGAGGCGAGGCAAAAAAATCGTAGACGGGCTTCAGGCTGCCCCGCCGCCAATCGGAAAAGACCTCTTCCATCCGCCCCTCCGCCTCGCCGAGAAATACGGAATCGGCGTGCTGACGGGACTCTTCGGCATGGAGCATCGTTCCGATGCCTCCGAGGATCACCGGAGTGCCGCGCCGTCGGTAATCGTCCGCGATTTCCCAACCGCGCTTCACCTGGCAGGTCAGCATCATCGAGATGCCGACGAAATCGGCATGGTTGTCCGCCGGAAGCGGCTCCACATTCTCATCGATGAATTCCACCTCCCAATCGGGCGGAAGCGTCGCGGCAAAGACGACCGGACCATGCGGGGGCAGATGAAACTCCGTCTGTCTTTCCATTTTCGGCCAGCGGGGATAGATGAGGCGAAATTTCACCGGATCATTTTTCCTTTCCGATCTTCTCTTCCGGCCCGGAGGATTCCGCGCCGAAAGGCATCCCTTCGGGATATCCACCGTGACGCTCCCCCAGGGCTTCGCTCTCCAGGAGCCTGAGACGCAGCGTATACGGCGGCCAATTACTGTCGATCTCGAGTGTTTCCGCCGGACCGGCCTTTTCCAGGCGGGAGGCCGACACGCTTTTCCGCAGCGCACCCTCGGCGTCATAGAGGCGGATCCATGCGATGCCGTCCCCACCCGTCATGACCTCCACAAGCCGTCCGTCCGCCCGCCCGAAGCGGCAGACCGGCGCACCCCCTTTGTCGGCCCCCCAAGCGATCGGCTCCCCGTCCGGCGGGAGAAGTGCCAGACGGATATCCTCCTCCAGTCCCTCGGCAAAGGCCGGTTTGTCGAAAGGGGGAACCGCACGATGGATGACCAGCCTCTCCCCCGCCTCGGCGTCGAACAGCACCCATCCCTCGATGGTCATCATCACCGTCCGGAAATGCCGCGTCCGGGGATCGGCCACGACCACGCCGATGACCGTTCCCCTTCCCCCCTCGGGCGTCGCCGTTTCCAGCGCATGAACCAGCCGATACTTTCCCGGGAGGAAGAGCCGTCGGCATCCTTCCAGCACCTCGGGTTTCCGCGCGGGATCCAGGGGAATCAGCGGCTTCAATCCCGTGCAGGCCTGGATGTTCAGGAGCAGCAGCAGAAAAAGCGCAAGACTTCGGAACGACGCATTCCCGAAAAAAAACTTTTTCATTCCACCTTCTCGAAAAGGGAAGCCGACAGGGGGCGGTTGACCCGCACACGGCTGAAATCGAGATCGGTAAAAGAGCGCTCGTCCTCCACCACCCGGACACTCTTCATCACCCCTGCCTGTTCCCGGGACAGGGTCAGTTCAATCCGTCGGATCATTTTGCCCCAGGAGGCCTCCCGCGGAACGAGGGTCACCTTCGTTTCCGGACCGGTCGACAGCGATGCCCGGAAACGGGGATTCGCGTCGAAACGGCCCTGCTGCCAGTTTACGATCTCGTCGAGGACGACCTGCATCGCGCTCAGCGAGGCGCCCGTGTCCTCGCGCCAGCCGCCCGGATCCTTCACGAAACGTTTCACGTCGCCACCGTTCATGATCAAAACACTCCGGAGAGGGCGGTCATATTCCCAGCGAAGCTGAGAAGGGGCCTGGAAGAAAAATCGTCCTTCGGAAACGAAGGGGCGGGAGAGCATCGGCAGGGTTTTCTTCTGCATAAAGTGCGCATCCACGGAGGTGATCCGGCGCGACGCCTCGCGGAGACCCTCCCAACTGTCGGCCCACGCCGTGAGGAAAAGCAGAAGAAGGATCAATGCTAAAAGCGGGGTGAGCGGACCGCACACCCCGTTGATTTTTCCAAGCGAACCATGACGGCGGGGCTTCATCCTCAGAACATCCCCCCGTTGACGGAGATCACCTGGCCGGTGATGTAGGATGCGTCATCGGAGCAGAGGAAGCGAACCACCTTCGCCACCTCCTCGGGCCGGCCGATCCGTCCCATCGGGATCACCTGCTTGATGTGCTCCAGCGGGGCATCCCGCACCATGTCCGTATCGATCGCCCCCGGCGCCACGACGTTCACCCGGATACCGAGCCGCGCGACCTCGGAGCTCAGGACGCGGCTCGCGGCGATGATTCCGGCCTTCGCAGCGGCGTAATTGGCCTGCCCGCGGTTTCCCACGAGCGCGGAAACGGACGACAGGGAGACGATGGAGCCGCTCTTTCGCCGCAGCATCTTGCGAAGGACCGGTTTCGTCATGTTGTAGAAGCCGTGGAGGCTCGTGTCGATCACCGCGTCCCAATCCCGCCGCGTCATCATCAGGAAAAGACCGTCCGCCGTCACGCCGGCATTGTTCACCAGCGCATCGATCCGATCCAGCCGTCCCACCAGCTCGCCGACCGCTCCCTCCGCCTCGGCGGTGTTGCCGACGTCGAACTTCACGGCTTCACCGCTCCCGCCGGCTTCTCCGATCCACCGAAGGGTCTCCGCCGCCGCCTCATCGTTCGCCTTGTAGGTGATGATCGTGTGGTACGCGTTCGCGGCCAGTTCTATGGCAATCGCCCGGCCGATTCCGCGGCTGCCGCCCGTCACGATGGCAATCTTTGGTTCAGTCATTTTGTCTCCCCCGTATGGATTGCAGCCGTTTTCAGGAATGGTCCCTCCGGATAGGTTGTTGCGCGTTTGAAAACCCATTCCCCGACGTTCACCTTAGTTCCACCATTCTCATTGATCGCCTTTTTCGAGCCCCATTTCGGGGCAATGTCCACCTTCTCAAAGGCATTGTCTTTATGGATTTATATCCTTGCGCGAAACTTTTGTCCAAGGGTTTGCGAAAACCCGTCGTGAAGAATACCGGCGGAAAAAAGATTTATGGTCACCGCCTTTCACGGGTGCGCCTCGTCCCAGTTTCTGCCGGCGGCAATCTCCACGCGGAGAGGCACATCGAGTCGGATCACCCCCTCCATCTCTTCCCGGACGAGAGCCGAGAGCCCCTCTCTTTCCGCGGCGGGCGTTTCGAAGACCAGCTCGTCATGTACCTGCATGATCATGAAGGACGAGAACCCCTCCCGTTCCAGACGCCCGGAGATCCGGACCATCGCCACCTTGATCAGGTCGGCGGCCGTCCCCTGAATCGGGGCGTTGATCGCCATCCTCTCGGCGAACTGCCGGACGGGCGCCTGGGTACTGCGGATCTCCGGAAGATACCGCCGGCGGCGGAGAAGCGTTGTCACGAATCCGTCCCGCCTGGCCTGATCCAGCACGCCGTCGAGATACTCCCGGACCCCCTGATATTTCTGAAAATAGCTGTCGATATAAGCCTGGGCAAGCTTCTGCGTGATCCCAAGCTCCCTGGCGAGGCCGAACGCGCTCATCCCGTAGAGGACGCCGAAATTGATCACCTTCGCCTGCCGCCGCATGTCGGGATTCACCATCTCGGGGAAGACGCCGAAGATGTCGGACGCGGTCCGGCTGTGGATGTCTTCGCCGTCGGCAAATGCCCTTCCCAGCGCCTTGTCGCCGGAGAGGTGCGCGAGGACCCGGAGCTCGATCTGCGAATAATCGGCGGAGAGGATTTGCCGGCCGGGAGGCGCGATGAACGCCTGCCGGATCCGTTTGCCCTCGAGGGTCCGGATCGGAATGTTCTGCAGGTTCGGGTTGCTGCTGGAGAGGCGTCCCGTCGCGGTCATGGTCTGGTTGTACGTCGTGTGAATCCGGCCCGTCCGGGGGTGAACCATCTCCGGGAGGGCATCCACGTAAGTCGATTTGAGCTTGGCCATCCCGCGGTAGGCCAGGATCTCCGCCGGCAGCTCATGCCCATTGGCGAGCGCGGTCAGCACATCCACGTCCGTGGAGTACCCCTCCTTGGTCTTGCGGCCCCGAGGCAATCCCAGCTTTTCAAAAAGGACGGTCCGGAGCTGCTTCGGGGAGTTGATGTTGAATTTTTCGCCGGCCAGCCGGTGGATCTTCTCCTCGGAAAGGGTCAGGAGCTGCTCGATTTCCTGCGACATCGCCTTCAACAGCGCGAGGTCAAGCAGCACGCCGTGGCGCTCCATCCCGGCGAGGATCGAAACCAGCGGCATCTCCACATCCCGGAACAGCCCGTCGATCCCTGCCGCTTCGATCTTGCCGGCAAGATCCGGCGCCAGCTCCGTCACGGCGCCGGCGCGACGGCACGCGTAATCCGCGGCTTGCCCGACGGCAAGCCGCGCGAAGGGAACCGCCTTGACGCCGCTGCCGACGACCTCCTTCTCGGCGGGAATCCGCCGTCCCAGATGATCAAGGACCGTTTCGGAAAGATCGAAGCTGTGCTTCGCGGGATTGAGCAGGTAGGCGGCCAGCATCGTGTCGCAGCCCAGGCCCCGGAGCGGGATCCCGCATTCGGATAGAACGATTAAGGCGCTCTTGAGGTCATGACCCGCCTTTGAAACGGCCGGGTCGGTCAGAAAAGGCCCGAGGGTCTCAAAGACCCGATCCGGCGGCAGTTGCGGGTCATCGCCCTCGTGCGCGATCGGCACATAAAAGGCCCTGCCCGGATCAACGGACAGGGCGATCCCCACGACGGAGGCGCGCATCGCCTCCGATGAGGAGAGAACCAGATCGACGGAAAACGCCTTCCGCCCGCGGAGTTCTGCCCCAAGCGCCTCCAACTCCTCCGGCGTCCGAACAATCCGGTCGTCCCGTGCTTTCTCTTCACTTCCGGTCTTGAGTCCCTGGAGCAGCGACGAGAATTCGAATTCCCTGAAGAGCGACATCAGAAGCTCGCGATCCGGCTCCTGACGACGGCAGGCCTCCAGATCGAATTCGAACTCCGCGTCCGTCCGGATCCGCGCCAGCTCGCGGCTCAGGCGCGCCTGTTCCACGTTTTGCAGGATCGCTTCGCGCGTCTTCGCGTTGTGGATCCGTTCCGGATGGGAGAGGATCTCCGGGATGGAGCCGAACTGTTCGATCAGCCGCTGCGCCCCCTTCGGCCCGATGCCGGGGACGCCGGGAATGTTGTCGGAGGCATCGCCCATCAGGCCGAGGATCTCCACCACCTGCTCCGGCCCGACGCCGAACCGCTCCTTGACGGCGGCGACGTCGTACGTCTTGTCCTTCATCGTGTCGACCATCAGGATCTCCGGGGAAACGAGCTGCATCATGTCCTTGTCCCCCGAGACGATGACCACCTCCATCCCCGCCTCCGCCTGCCGTCGGGCGATCGTGCCGATGATGTCATCCGCCTCGAGGCCCTGCTGCTCGATGACGGGGATCGAGAATCCCCGGATGATCTCCTTGACATACGGGATCTGGGGGATCAGCGTTTCGGGGGTCGCCCGGCGTGTCGCCTTGTACTCTTCGAAGGCCTCGTGCCGGAAGGTCGGCCCCTTGACGTCGAAGGCCACGGCGATATAGTCGGGCTCCTGGTCGCGCAGCAGCTTCATCAGCATGGTCGTGAAGCCGTAGATCGCGTTCGTGGGAAACCCTTTGGAGTTGGAGAGCTCCCGGATCGCGTAGAAGGCCCGGAACAGGTAGTTGCTCCCGTCCACCAGCACCAGCTTGGGACGTTTCTTATCTTCGGTCATCACCAATCCTCAATCCATACAGGGGACATGTGGGGCAGCTTGCCGCAAGGCGGGGGCATATGCCCCGATCACACCTCGAAATGGGCGTTGATCTTGAAGGTCCGGGTGGCCCGCAGGCTCAGGATGTCCTCGACGCCCGTCTCCCGTTTGATCCCCGCCAGCGCCGCCGCCAGTTCATCCTCGCCGGGGGTGATCAGCGTGAACCAGACGTTGTATTCGTCATCCCGCCGGTAGTTGTGCGTCACGCCGGGATGAGCGTTCACCGCCGCCACAAACGCCCCCATTTTTTTCTCGGGAACACGGGCGGCGCAAAGGGCGCTGACGAAATGGAGCTTCCGCAGGTCGAAGACCGCCCCGATCCGCCGGATGATCCCCTGATCCTTCAGCCTCTTGATCCGTTCCAGCACGTCCGTTTCGCTGATTCCGAGCTGAACGCCCAATTCCGCAAAGGGCTCCGCCGCGATCGGGAAATCCTGCTGGATCAGGTTCAGAAGTTTCCGGTCGGTCTCGTCCATCTCAGCCCCGGCCATTTAAAAATGAAAGATGAACAACGGATTCTCGATCGGCGCTTTGCGAGCCTTGAGTTCCTGAGCGTCGATCCGCCCGTCACGGTTACGGTCGATTGTCCTGAATCGCCTGCGGGTGGCCTCACTGAATTCCTTCAGATCGATCCGTCCGTCCTTGTTCCGGTCGATCTCCATGAACCGGGCGACCGATCCCCCCGCCTGCTCAAACTCGGACCGGTCCAGACTGCCGCTGCCGTCCCGGTCATATTCCTGGAAGGCCTTTTCCGTGCCCGCCTGGATTTCCTTCCGATCCAGCGTCCCGTTTGCATCCTTGTCCAGACCACCCAAATCCGGTCCGGCGCCGCATGCCAGACCGGCCGTCAGAAAGACCACCACTACTGCACTCCAGAATTTGAACATCGCTTATCGCATCTCCTTTTATGAATTGTCGGATATGGTTTCCAAAAAATATCCCTTTAGCCTCGCAGGGCCTGCCGCTTCAGGATGCCCTCCGCTGTTTTTTTCGGGGTTCATAGATGCACAGCGGCTCCTCGGCCAGGTAATTTCCCGTCGCTTCGTAGGCGCGGGCCCGACAGCCGCCGCAGACCCGGATGAATTCGCAGCGGCCGCACTTCCCCTCGTAGCGGCCGAGGTCCCGGAGATCCCGAAAGATCCTGGATTCGTTCCAGATCTCGCGAAATTCTCTTTTGGTCACGTTGCCGCAGTCGAGCTCCAGGTAGCCGCAGGGCTGGACCTGGCCCGTGTGGGAGATGAAGCAAAAAGCGCTGCCCCCGAGGCATCCACGGGTCACGGCGTGAAAAGGGTGTCCCCCGTTGCGTACTTCCGGCGGCTTGCCGGCCGACGCAGCAACCGGCGCCGGTCCCGGCGCTTTTTCGGCTCCCTGTTTTTCCCTGCGCCGCTGATGGAGAATCCGATGGTAATGCGGCGCGCAGGTCGCCTTGAGCTGCATCGCACAGCTCAACTCCATCTCGTAGAACCAGTCGAGCGTCTTTTCATACTCGAGGGCGCTGATCGACTGGCCGGCCAGCTCCTTTCCCCGCCCGGTCGGAACGAGCAGAAAGATGTGGTGCGCCGCCGCGCCGAGATCATGGGCCAGATTGTGGATCTGCCGGATCCGCGGAAGGTTCGCCCGGGTGATCGTCGTGTTGATCTGGTATTCCAACCCCACCCGCTTCATGGCCTCGATTCCCGTCATTGCGCCCGCAAAGGCCCCGG
>JAXDCM010000030.1:0-2530 GCA_034677965.1 Syntrophales bacterium | reverse complement strand
GCTTTGCCCTCGCGCGGGGCGGCAGCATTTTTCTGGACGAGATCGGAGAAATCAGCCCGGCCCTCCAGATTCGTCTTCTCCGGGTCCTTCAGGACCGGAGCTACGAACCCCTGGGGGGAACCCGGTCCGAGACGGCGGACGTTCGGGTGATCGTCGCCACCAACCGGGACCTGGCGCAGCAGGTTCGCAGCGGGGCATTCCGGGAGGATCTCTATTACCGTGTGAACGTCGTCCGCGTGGAGCTCCCGCCGCTCCGCCGCAGGAAGGAGGACATTCCGCTCCTCACGGAGCAATTCATCCATCACTTCAATCGGCTTCAGGGCAGGTCCGTTTGCGGAATCACTGCCGAGGCCCTTGCCCTGCTCATGGCCCACGACTGGCCGGGCAATGTTCGGGAACTCGAAAACGTAATCGAACGGGCCTTCATCCTCTGCCGGGAGGGCGACATCGACATCCGCCACCTGCCCGACGAGCTCACGGCGCGGGGCAAGTCGGCGGGAACGGATTCGGATTTCCGCTCCGCTCACGAACTTCTCGATATTCAGGCCATTCGGGCTGCGCTGGAGCGGCACGGCTACAACCGCCAGGCGGCGGCACGGGAACTCGGCATCCACAAGACCACATTTTTCCGGAAGCTGAAGAGGTTGGGAATGTCCCTTCCGCAACGGGACGGCCGTTCCCATCGCGCCAAGAATAAGTAGCGTCATCGCACCTATTTCTGAAATATATAGTAGCATAAGAGATACTATAATTGATCCCGCCTCCACCCCTCACTTTGAAAAAAACGATTTATTATCAATAGATACATAGAATTCTCTTTTTAAATTCGTGTTGGTACGAAGAATGCTTTACTGGTTGGTAAAGGTTGTAGGGGCTCCGCATGAACGCAGCGTTTGCCTGCTGGAACAATCGAATCGCGCCGGTTTTCGACAGCGCCCGGCAGATTCTGCTGGTCCGGGTCGAATCCGGGCAAGTCATCTCGGAAACGGAGCAGGTGTTGTCCGGAGAGCTTCCGGTGCAGAAGGCGCTGCACCTGGCGCAATTGAAGGTCGGTACGCTGGTATGCGGTGCGATTTCCAGGCCCCTGTACGGAATGGTCAGCGCCTACGGGATTCGAGTGATCCCTTTCGTGGCCGGGGACTTGCGGGAGGTCGTCCGGGCGTGGCACCGTGGCGGCCTGACCGGAGACACCTTTGCCATGCCGGGCTGCGCGGGGAGAGGCGGCTGGCGGTTTAATCAAATGCAGAACTTCCATCAGGAGGATTCGATCATGAACGGAAGAGGAATGGGAAGAGGTCAGGGTGGCGGTCGCGGTACAGGCCGGGCAGGCCGGGGACCGGGCCGCATGGGAGGGTCAAAGATGGCAGGACCGGCGGGAACCTGTATCTGCCCCCAGTGCGGACACCGGGAACCCCACCAGCGCGGAGTGCCCTGTTTTGACCGGCAATGTCCGCAGTGCGGCACCGCCATGACGAGAGAATGAGAAAAGGACCAAAACAATAAGAAAGGAGGGCAAGAATATGCCAAGAGGAGATGGAACAGGACCCCGTGGAATGGGTTCGATGACCGGGCGCGCGGCGGGTTTCTGCGCGGGTTTCGGCGTCCCCGGATCCATGAATGCGGTGCCGGGAAGGGCCGGCGATTTCGGAACCGGGTTCGGAGTTGGCCGGGGATTCGGCGGGGGAGGACGCGGTTGGAGAAACCGGTTCTGCGCCACGGGCCGGCCGGGCTGGATGCAATTCGGCGGATACGCGGCGCCGTACGCCCAGCCGATGTACAATCCGAGCCCCGATCCGGAAGCGGAAAGACAGACCCTTCGGAATCAGGCCGACATTCTGGAATCGGAACTGAATCTGATCCGAAAGCGCCTCGCTGATATGGAAAAAGAAACAGCGGCCTGAACGAGGCCGTCAAAAACGCTGCCGATGCCGGCGGTAGTGACTTTAGGGTCGATACCGCCGGTAACGGCACGATCATCCGGAAAGGATAAGGAGGTTCCTTCGTGAAAATCGCGTTTTCAACATCGGGAGAAGACCTCAACGCGTCGTTGGATGCCCGTTTCGGGCGAGCCCCGAAGTTTCTCATTTATGATCTGGACACGGACACGTTCACGATGATCGACAACCGGAAGACGATGGATACGGCCCAGGGCGCAGGCATCCAGTCGGCAGAAACTGTGGCCCGGTCCGGCGTCAAGGCCGTCGTAACCGGGAACTGCGGGCCCAAGGCTTTCCGCGTTCTCTCCGCGGCCGGGATTCGGATTTTCAACACCGCCGCCGCAACCGTGCGGGAGGCCCTCGACCTGTATCGTGCCGGGCGCTTGAAAGAAGCGGATTCCGCCAACGTCGAGGGACACTGGAATTCGGCATGATCCTGGCCATCGCCTCCGGAAAGGGAGGCACCGGAAAGACGACGGTGGCCGTGAACATGGCCAGGGTTCTTGACGACGCGGTTCTGCTGCTGGACTGCGACGTGGAAGAGCCGAACGCGCACCTCTTCCTGAAGGGCTGCGTCGAAGCGGAGGAGACGG
>JAXDCM010000029.1:0-2529 GCA_034677965.1 Syntrophales bacterium | reverse complement strand
GCTTTGCCCTCGCGCGGGGCGGCAGCATTTTTCTGGACGAGATCGGAGAAATCAGCCCGGCCCTCCAGATTCGTCTTCTCCGGGTCCTTCAGGACCGGAGCTACGAACCCCTGGGGGGAACCCGGTCGGAGACGGCGGAAGTTCGGGTGATCGTCGCCACCAACCGGGACCTGGCGCAGCAGGTTCGCAGCGGGGCATTCAGGGAGGATCTCTATTACCGTGTGAACGTCGTCCGCGTGGAGCTCCCGCCGCTCCGCCGCAGGAAGGAGGACATTCCGCTCCTCGCGGAGCAGTTCATCCAACACTTCAACCGGCTTCAGGGCAGGTCCGTTTGCGGAATCACTGCCGAGGCTCTTGCCCTGCTCATGGCCCACGACTGGCCGGGCAACGTGCGGGAACTCGAAAACGTAATCGAACGGGCCTTCATCCTCTGCCGGGAGGGCGACATTGACATCCGCCACCTCCCCGACGAGCTCACGGCGCGGGGCAAGTCGGCGGGAACGGATTCGGATTTCCGCTCCGCTCACGAACTTCTCGACATTCAGGCCATTCGGGCGGCGCTGGAGCGGCACGGGTGCAACCGAGAGGCGGCGGCACGGGAACTCGGCATCCACAAGACCACGTTTTTCCGGAGACTGAAAAAGCTGGGAATATCCCTTCCGCAACGGGACGGCCGATCGCATCGTACCGGGAAAAAGAAGCTTTAACGCACCTTTCTCTGCAAATAAGAGTAGCATTAAGGATACTCTTATCACACGCCATTTCCTTCCTAATTTTAAAAATAAATCATTTATTACATATAGATATAGTTATTACTGTTTCTAAAGTCGTGTTGGTACGAAGAATGCAATACCAATGGAAAATGGTTATGCGGGGCTTCTCATGAACACAGCGTTTGCCTGCTGGAACAATCGAATCGCGCCGGTTTTCGACAGCGCCCTGCAGATTCTGCTGGTCAGGGTCGAATCCGGGCAAGTCATCTCGGAAACGCAGCAGGTGTTGTCCGGAGAGCTTCCAGTGCAGAAGGCGCTGCACCTGGCGCAATTGAAGGTCGGTACGCTGGTATGCGGCGCGATTTCCAGGCCCCTGTACGGAATGGTCAGCGCCTACGGGATTCGAGTGATCCCTTTCGTGGCCGGGGACTTGCGGGAGGTCGTCCAGGCGTGGAACCGGGGCGGCCTGACCGGAGACACCTTCGCCATGCCGGGCTGTGCGGGGAGGGGCGGGTGGCGGTTCAGGGAAATACAGACTATCCATTGGGAGGATTCGATCATGAACGGAAGAGGAATCGGAAAAGGTCAGGGTGGCGGTCGCGGTGCAGGCCGGACAGGCCGGGGGCCGGGCCGCATGGGAGGCTCAAAGATGGCAGGACCGGCGGGAACCTGTATCTGCCCCCAGTGCGGGCACCGGGAACCCCACCAGCGCGGAGTGCCCTGTTTTGACCGGCAATGTCCGCAGTGCGGCACCGCCATGACGAGAGAATGAGAAAAGGACCAAAACAATAAGAAAGGAGGACAAGAATATGCCAAGAGGAGATGGAACAGGGCCCCGTGGAATGGGTTCGATGACCGGGCGCGCGGCGGGTTTCTGTGCGGGTTTCGGCGTCCCCGGATACATGAATGCGGTGCCGGGAAGGGCCGGCGGTTTCGGAACCGGGTTTGGATTTGGCCGGGGATTCGGCGGCGGGGGACGCGGTTGGAGAAACCGGTTCTACGCCACGGGCCGGCCGGGCTGGATGCAATTCGGCGGATATGCGGCGCCGTACGCCCAGCCGATGTACAATCCGAGCCCCGATCCTGAAGCGGAAAAACAGACCCTTCGGAATCAGGCCGACATTCTGGAATCGGAACTGAATCTGATCCGAAAGCGCCTCACTGATATGGAAAAAGAAACAGCGGCCTGAAAGAGGCCGTCAAAAACGCTGCCGATGCCGGCGGCAGTGGCTTCAGGGTCGAGGCCGCCGGTAACGGCACGATCCGGAAAGGATAAGGAGGTTCCTTCGTGAAAATAGCGTTTTCAACATCGGGAGAAGACCTTAACGCGCCGTTGGATGCCCGTTTCGGCCGAGCCCCGAAGTTTCTCATTTATGACATGGACACGGACACATTCACGGTGATCGACAACCGGAAGACGATGGATACGGCCCAGGGGGCGGGCATCCAGTCAGCCGAGACCGTAGCCCGTGCCGGCGTCAAGGCCATTGTAACCGGGAACTGCGGGCCGAAGGCATTCCGAGTTCTCTCGGCTGCCGGTGTCCGGATTTTCAACACCACCGCCGCGACCGTTCGGGAGGCCCTCGACCTCTACCGTGACGGCGAACTGAAAGAGGCGGATTCCGCCAACGTCGAGGGACACTGGAATTCGGCATGATCCTGGCCATCGCCTCCGGAAAGGGAGGCACGGGAAAGACGACGGTGGCCGTGAACATGGCCAGGGTTCTTGACGACGCGGTTCTGCTGCTGGACTGCGACGTGGAAGAGCCGAACGCGCACCTCTTCCTGAAGGGCTGCGTCGAAGCGGAGGAGACGG
>JAXDCM010000028.1:0-3912 GCA_034677965.1 Syntrophales bacterium | reverse complement strand
TGCGCCGGAGCGCTGTATCGGCTGCGGCGCCTGCTTCGATGTCTGCGCTCCGGGAGCCGTCAAACCGCCCGGCGAACATGTCTATCCACCTTCCTTCCGGATCGACAACGACCTCTGCAACCGCTGCGGGAGCTGCGTCGGAATTTGCCCCAGCGCGGCGATCGATCTTGCCCGGAAAGAGGAAAGAAAGACCCTGAAGGTCGGACAGGTCATCCGGGCGGCCGGCTTTGCCGAAGCCGACCTCAAACCGCTGCCCGAATTCGGCTACGGGCTTCACCCGGACATCATGACTTCTTTGGAGTTTGAGGCCTGGACGGCGGAGGCGGGTCCCAACAACGGCGGCATCGTCCGCAAATCCGGCGGAGGCAGGCCCGCGAACATCGCCTTCATCCAGTGCAGCGGCGCCCGCGACGACCGGCTGCTCCCCTGGTGCTCGGCGGTTTGCTGCATGCACGCCCTCAAGCAATCCTCCTGGGTGAAGCGCAGGGACCCCGGCATCGATTGCTGCATCTTCTACACCGACCTCCGCACCGTGGGACGGGACTACTACGCCTATTCCCGGCAGGCCGTAGACAAGGCCGGCGTGCGCCTCGTTCGGGGGCGTCCGGGTCTGGTCCATCCGCTGCCCGATGGCGGCATCGCCGTGAAATTCGAGGATACTTTGACGCAAAAAAGAGAGATCCGCCGTTTCGACATGGTGGTCCTCAACGGCAACCTGCGGCCTTCCGCCGCGGACCGGTACGAAAGCGGCATGGAACCTCCGGCCGAAGCCTGCGGCTTTGCCGCCGAACCGGCGGACGTGGCTCAATCGGCCTGGCAGGGATCCGCGGCGGCGATGAAGGCCCTGAGCTGCGACAAGGAGGGACCATGCCGGGCGTGATGGTGTTTCTCTGCCGCTGCTGCGGCCGGATTCCGCCGACCGTGGATCTTTCTGCCCTCGGGGAGAAGATCGACCGTGAGGAAGGCGTCGTCGCCGTCGAAACGCGCGATACGATCTGTCTGCCCGAAGACCGCGCGGCGATGCTCCGGTCCTTTGAGGACAGCGGCGCCGACCGGATTCTGGTTGCGGCCTGTTCTCCTTACGGGAAGGCCGATGATGTCGTCGCGAAACTATCGGCGGCCTGCGGCGGCGACCGATCCCGTGTCCGCTTGGTCGACATCCGCGAGGGATGCGCCTGGATCCACCGGAGGGATCCAGTCGGGGCGACGGCCAAGGCGGGCGATCTGATCCGGATGAATCTCGGATTCCTGCGCCACGGCAAATGCTCCGCCGATGCGGTGCTGGCCGTGCGGCCCGAATGCATGGTGGTCGGGGCGGGTTCGGCGGGGATGGCGGCGGCCCTTTCCATCGCCCGGGCCGGCCATCGGGTTCATCTGGTGGAGCGCGGCGCGGGCATGGGCGGGATGCTCAAGCTGCTCTCCCATGTCTATCCCACCGACGCCGGGGCGGAGGGAAAGCTCAAACCCTCTCTGGAGGCCATCTCGGCCCAGCCTCTGATCACCCTCCATGCCAAAACACGCGTCGCAGCGGCAACGGGCTACGCGGGCGATTTCAAGATCCGCCTCGCCTCCGGGACGGAGGAAACGAATCTTCATGTCGGCGCGGTGATCCTGGCGACGGGGGCGGGGGTATGGCTGCCCCGGGGGCTTTACCGGTACGGCGAACTGAAGGGGGTCCTGACGCTCATGGAGCTCGAGCGACGCCGCAAGGAGGTGGAAGAAACGCCGAGGCGATCGGTTTTCATCCAGTGCGTCGGCGCCCGCTGTCCGGAGAGGCCCTACTGCGCCACATTCTGCTGCCCGTCGAGCATCAAAAACGCCGCGCTGATCAAGAAAGAAGATCCCGGAGCCGAGGTGACGATTCTCCACCGGGACATCATGACGCCGGGCGCGATCCTGGAGCGTTACTATCGCAGCGCCCTTGAGGCGGGCGTCCGTTTTATCCGCTTTGCCGCCGACGCGCCGCCGATCGTTTCCGGCGAGGGAAAGGTCGATAGTGTTGCGGTTTTCGACACGATCAGCGGCGTGAAGCGCGAGATCGCGGCGGATCAGGTCATTCTGAGCACGCCTCTGGTCGCCAATGCCGACCATGCAAAGCTCGCCGACCTTTTCCATATCGGGATCGACCGCTACGGTTTTTTCCGGGAGGATTATCCGCTGCATCCGCTGGAAACCCGGCAGGCAGGGGTCTTCATCTGCGGTTCGGCCCGCTGGCCCGTTGCCTCCGGCGATGCGGCCGCCCAGGGAGAGGGGGCGGCGATGAAGGCGCTGGCAATCCTCGGCCGGGAGCGGCTTTCGGCGCGTTCCCTGAGCCGCCTGCCCGAAGGGAAGCTCGGCCATGCCCGCATCGAGGACGCTTTCTGCTCGGGCTGCGGCAACTGCGTCGCCGTCTGCCCCTACGAGGCCTGCGCCCTCCAGAAGGTGGGAGGGATCTTTGTCAGCCGGGTCAACAAGATGCGCTGCCGGGCCTGCGGAAGCTGCACGTCCGTCTGTCCGAACGGAACGATTCAGATGCCCGAACACAACGCCCGGGCCGTCGGAGCGATGATCCGCCGGGCCTTTTCCCTGAGGGAAGCGCGATGAACGCCCCGGAAAGGAACGACCAGAAGCCTTCGCCCCGTGTTCTGGTTTTTGCCTGTCGCTGGTGCGCTTTGGTCGGCGCCGACGCCGCCGGCAGGAAGAAGACCGAACTGCCCGCTTCGTTCCGCGTGATCCCGGTGGAGTGCGCTTCCATGGTGGAGCCGGATTCCGTTCTGCGGGCCTTGGCAAGCGGCGCCGACGGCGTGGCGGTCATGGGATGCCACCTGGGCGGCTGCCGTTTCAACGACGCCAACCACGTGGCCGTTAAAAGAATGGAGGCCCTCGGCGATCTGCTCGATACCGTGGGGATCGGCCGCCGTAGGCTCCTGTTGAGCTTCGGCACCGCCCACGAGGGGCATGAATTTGCGGAGGTCCTGGGGAGCTTCCTCCGGGAGCTTGGGCCGCTGCCGGAGCTTACGCGCTGGCGCAAGACCCTGTTGAATCTGCCCGCGTTTCGATGAGGAAACGATGTTGGAATTGATCCATACGATTCGGGAAAAATCTCGAGAACTCCTTGCCGCCGGGCGTATCGACGGCGTTTTGTGCCTCGTGCGCGACCGCTTCGACGTCGTCCAGCCGCGGCTGATCCTCAGGGCGGAAGAGATCGGTTCGATCGAAACCTCTCCGAAGTGGAACCTCGCCAAGCTCGCCCTGCAGACGATACGCCAGTCGGGCCCCTCCTTCCGCCTGGCCGTCGTCTGCCGGGGGTGCGATGAGCGCGCGTTGCTGGAGCTGGCGAAGAGAAACCAGTTTGATGCAACCCGGATCACCATTCTCGGCTACACGTGCAGCCGCGAGCAGGCCGAATCCTGTCTCTGTGTCCGACCCTATCCGGAAAAACCGCTGGCCGGCGAGAAGATCGAGGGGGTCGATCCGTTCGCCGATCCGCGTGTTTCAGCGCTCCTGACGGGAGACGAGGGCAAGCGGATGGCTCGCTGGGCGGGCCTGTTGAGCCGCTGCATCAAGTGCTACGGCTGCCGAAACGCCTGCCCGATCTGCGTCTGCACCCCCTGCAAGCTGGAGGACGATCTCTGGGTGGAGCGGGCCGTCGTGCCGACGGAGCTGATTCCCTATCACCTGATCCGCGCCTTTCACCTGTCGGACACCTGCGTGGCCTGCGGGGCCTGCCAGGACGCCTGCCCGGTCGGCATCCCGGTTTTGACACTGCAACTGCTCATGCGCCGGCGGCTTCAGGAGCGGTACGCTTATGAGGCAGGGCTGGAGGCGGATCGAAAGTCGCCGCTGCTGATGGATTTCGACCATGCGTCGCCGGCGGGATTCGAACTGCCCGCCTGGACCGTTTCGAGCGAGGCCCCCCATGAGCGCTGAATC
>JAXDCM010000027.1:0-16400 GCA_034677965.1 Syntrophales bacterium | reverse complement strand
CGGTCAGATACTGACCAAAGTTCAGAATCTGATTAACGGTCATACACCATTCCATGAAGAAACAGAGGGATTGCGCTCTGTTAGGCTTGCTCGTTTTATTTCCTTCCTTATCGCCTTGCGGATGGATGACCGTGAAAGGTGATCAAAATCCCGCAGGGATTGCGTATGCGTTCGCAAAACGCATCGTGGTCTGATCGTTCAGAAGGGCTCGGATCTTGGGACTGGAAGAAAGAAGAAAGCGGGAACGTGAGAATCGGAAGAACGTCATCCTCAAGGCGGCCCGGAAGCTTTTTTTAGAGAAGGGTTTTAAAACCGTAACGGTCGAGAGCATCGCCCGTAAAGCGGAACTGAGCAAGGGGTCTATCTACCTCTACTACAACAGCAAGGAAGAGATTTACACCCAAATCCTCCTGAGCGACATCGACAAATTCCACAACCACATCGCCGATCTGCTTCAAAATCCCTCCAACGCTTCCGAGGCGCTGGTCCGACTCGCGGACATCTATGTGGATTTCTTTCTGAACGAACGTGAATTGTTCAGAATTCTGATGACCTTCATGTTGCATACCACGGACATGAATCTGCCGCAGGACCTCAACAAGCAGATCATCAAGACCACAAACAGAACCATCGGAATCATTGAAGAGATCTTCAACTACGGAATCGAAAGAGGTGAATTCCCCGCGACGATCAATGTCCGTCAGAACCGCAATGCCATCTGGGGGATGCTGAACGGGGTCATTTCATTGTACCTTTTCATCGGCAACGAGACCAAACGGGCAGAGGTGATTCACAGCACGATCAGGGCCGGCCTGAACACCTACATTCGGGGCATCTTGATCGTGAATCCAGCCTCTGACATGTCTTAAAGAGATTGTTGTAGATTGCTCTCCGAGATGACGGCAGGAAAAACGCTGCGGGAATCATGCGGCGTTGGCTTGGCGGATGCGATGATCCATGTGTTGGAGCGACGGCAACGGACGAATCGGTCCTTCGATGTTTGACTAATCTTATCGGAACAAAGGAAAGGGGGTTCAGCGTTATGAGTAATTTGTTGGTGAATCAGCGCGATCAGGAGTTCCTTCTTTTTGAACAATTGGGGATCGAAAAATTGTTCAAAACGGAGACGTTCAAGGATTTTTCAAAGGACGATGCCTTGATGATGATCAAGGAAGCGGAGAAGATGGCCGTCAACGAGATCCTTCCCACCTATGCCGCAGGGGACAAGGAAGGGTGCACGCTGAAGGATGGAAAGGTGACGGTTCCGAAATGCTTCCAGCAACCGTACAAGAAGTACTGTGAGGGCGGTTGGCTTTGCCCCACGGAGCCTGTTGATGTCGGCGGTCAGGGGATGCCGGTCAGCATGGCCACAGCGGCGCTGGAACACTGTTATGCCGCCAATTTCGCGTTTCTGATGTATCCGGGATTGACCCACGGGGCCGCCGCGCTGATCCTGAAATTCGGGACGGACGAGCAGAAAGAGAAATACATGTTAAAGATGCTCGCCGGACAGTGGACAGGGACCATGTGCCTCACGGAGCCGGGTGCGGGAAGCGACGTCGGCGCGCTGAAGACCACGGCGAAGAGACTGCCCGACGGAACCTTCAGCATCACGGGGACGAAATGCTTCATCTCCTGCGGCGATCACGATCTGGCGGAAAACATCATCCATCCCGTGCTGGCCCGCATCGAGGGAGATCCTCCCGGCACGTCCGGCATCTCGATCTTCATCGTTCCAAAGTACCGCGTCAACAAGGACGGGAGCGTCGGGGCGCTCAACGACGTCCATACGGGAAACATCGAACACAAGATGGGGATCAAGGGGTCGGCGACCTGCACGCTGAATTTCGGCGATGAGGGCAAGTGCATCGGCGAACTTCTCGGCAAGGAGCGCGAGGGGTTGAAGGTGATGTTCCACATGATGAACGAGGCGCGTCTCGAGGTCGGCATGCAGGGGCTGGGCCATGCCTCCGCCGCGCTGGAGCACTCGATCCAGTATGCGAAGGAGAGGATCCAGAGCGCGCTGGTGTGGGAGATGAAGCTTCCCGACGCCAAGGCGGTTCCGATCATCCAGCATCCCGATGTCAGGCGGGATCTGCTCTGGATGAAGGCCCATGTGGAAGGGATCCGGGCGATGAACTATTTCGCGGCCTACTGCATGGACATGGCGCGGGCATTCCCCGCGGAAAAGGACAAATGGCAGGGATTCGTCGAACTGCTGACGCCGGTCTGCAAGGCCTATTCCTCGGACAAGGCGATGGAGATCTGCTCCAAGGCGATCGATGTCTACGGCGGATACGGATATTGCCAGGAATATCCCGTGGAACAGTATATGCGGGATTGCAAGATCGCTACCCTGTACGAGGGGACGAACGGTATTCAGGCCCTTGATCTGGTCGGTCGGAAGCTTGGCCAGAAAAAGGGCATGAACGTGATGAACATGTTCGGGGAGATCGGTGCGACCATCGCCAAGGCCAAGGGGATCGATGAGCTCAAGCCTTATGCGGCCCGATTGGAGGAGGCTTACAACGCACTGGTGGATATGACCATGACGCTGGCCCAGCTCGGCAAGAGTTCCGGATTCATCATCCCGATCCTGAATGCATCCCTCTATCTCGACATTTTCGGCGATGTGCTGCTCGGCCATTTCCTGCTGCAGTCCGCGGCGCTGGCCTCGGAAAAACTGAAGGCGATCTATGCCGAGAAAGGGGTGCAGGATTCGAAGGGAAAGAAGCGTGCGCTCGTGCATCAGAACGCGGATGTCGCCTTTTACGAGGGGAAAATCGCCGCTGCGAAGTATTTTGCCGTCGACATTCTCTGCACGGTCAAGGCGCGGTGCGAGGCGATCAAATCGGAGGAGAAGATCCCCGTCGAAATGGCGGACGAGTCCTTTACCTGTTAGCGGATTGGGAACATTCAAGGGCATCCGGGTGTGACGGACGGCGATCGGATCCGAAGACATCCATCGGCCGTCCGTTCACAGACCAAATAGAGGAGGAAAATTATGGCATACGAAATCAAAAAAGCGGCCGTTTTGGGTGCGGGGGTCATGGGCGCCACCATTGCCGCCCATCTGACCAATGCGGGGATCGAATGCGTTCTGCTGGATATCATCCCGTTTGAATTGACCGAGGCGGACAAGGCGCAGGGATTGACCGAAAAAAGCCCGGCCTGGCGGAATCGGTTTGCGGCCAACGGTCTGGCCGGGGTCGTGAAATCCAAGCCTGCGGGTTTCTATTCAAAGAAGAACGCCTCGATGATCAAGGTCGGCAATTTCGAGGACAATCTGAATTGGCTGGCCGGCGTCGACTGGGTCATTGAGGTCGTCGTTGAGAACCTGAAGATCAAGCAGGAGCTCTTCGCGAAGGTGGAGAAGGTCGTCCGTCCGAACTGCATCGTCACAACGAATACTTCCGGAATTCCGATCAAGGACATCACTGCCAAATTCGGCGCGAAACTGAAAGAGCATTTTCTTGGGACCCACTTCTTCAATCCGCCGCGCTACATGAAGCTGCTGGAGGTCATTCCGGGGCAGAACACGAAGCCTGAGGTTGTCTCGTACATGACCCGGTTCTGCGAGCAGGTGCTGGGAAAGGGTGTCGTGATCTGCAAGGATGTGCCGAACTTTATCGGCAACCGGATCGGCTCCTTCGACATTTCCAATGCGATCCGCCTGACCGTGCAGAAAAATCTGAAGCTCGACGAGGCGGATGCCATCATCAGCAAGGCGCTCGGGCGGCCGGGTTCCGCGATCTTCGGAACATTGGATCTGGTCGGCTTGGATACCGCCCATCACGTCTCTTCAAACCTATACGCAGCGGTACCGGACGATGAGATGAGGGAGATCTTCGCTCCGAGCGAACTGATGAACAAGATGATGGAGCTCAAATGGCTCGGGAACAAGACCAAACAGGGGTTCTACAAGCGGACCAAGGACGCAAAGGGCAAAAAGGCCAAGCTAATGCTCGATTACCACACGATGGAGTATGTGCCGGCCGGCAAGCCGAAATTCGAGACCGTCTCCGCCGCGAAGAAGAAAAGCGATGACGGGGTCGCCGCGACGCTCAAGGTGATGTTCAACGGTACGGACATCGCCGGAGAGGTCGCCCGGGAATATCTCTGCAACAACTTCATCTATGCGGCAAACCGCGTTCCCGAGATCTGCGACAACATCGTCGGGATCGACAATGCGATGAAGTGGGGTTACAATCATCAGTTGGGTCCCTTCGAGACCTGGGATGCGATCGGCGTCCGCGAGGCCGTCGAAGTGATGAAAAAGCTGAAGCTGAAGGTGCCGAAGAAGATCGAAGAGATGCTGAAAAAGGGGTGCGAGCGCTTCTACGACAAGAAGGAGGACGGCCTCTACTACTACGACTTCGAGAAGAAGGGGTATGTCAAGCTGGAACCGAATCCCCGGATCATCCTGCTGCCCGATCTGAAGGACCAGAACAAGCTCATCAAGAAGAACAAAAGCGCGTCGCTGGTCGACATCGGGGACGGCGTCGCCTGCCTGGAGTTTCATACGAAGATGAACGCCGTGGATGACGGCATGATCGAGATGATCTCTGAAGCGTGCGACATCGTGGAGAAGGACTTCACGGGAATGGTGGTCGGGAATCACGCTGCGAACTTCTCGGCCGGGGCGAATATCTTCATGGTTTTGCTGTGCATCCTGAAGGGAGACTGGGATCTGCTCGAGACGTCGATCGAGGGACTGCAGAACGCGAACATGCGGATGAAGTACCTTTCCAAACCGGTGGTCACCGCGCCGGCGGGTCTTGCCCTCGGCGGCGGCTGCGAAATGGCCATGCATGGAGCAAAGTGCCAGCCCTGCGGCGAGACGTACATCGGCCTCGTCGAGGTCGGCGTGGGGGTGATCCCGGCCGGCGGCGGCTGCAAGGAGACCATGCTTCGAGTGACGGAGGGCATTCCCGACGGCACGATCGATGCGGGGATGAACCTGCAGCATGTTTATGCCAAAGCGTTCGAAAATATAGCGACGGCGAAGGTCGCCACCAGCGCCGCCGAGGCGATGGAGCTCGGCTACATCCGGAAAACGGAAGGCATCAGCCTGAACAGGGACCAGCAGATTTGGGATGCCAAACAGGTGGTTCTGGGGCTTGCTAAATACTACAAGAAGCCCCGACCGGCATTGATTCCCGTCATGGGCGAGAACTTCCGCGGCATGGCCGAAGCGATCCTCTACAACATGCGCCAGGGGAATTTTATTTCGGATTACGACCTCCATGTCGCCCGAAAGGTGGCCCATATCCTTTCCGGCGGGGACTGTGCGGAAGGGACGCTGGTTACGGAGCAGGAGATCCTGGATCTGGAAAGAGAAGCCTTCCTGAGCCTCTGCGGTGAGAAGAAGACCCAGGACCGGATCATGCATACGCTGAGCACCGGGAAACCGTTGCGGAACTAAAAGAATCGAGGGGTCGGCCTGGGACCGTCCTGTCCGGGTATGGATGGAAACGGTTCGGGCCGACGGCCATTGAAAAGGAGGAATACCATGAGCGATGCTGTTATTGTCGAAGCGGTCAGAAGTCCAGGAGGACGATACAAACGTGGCGGTCTCGCGAATACCCGGGGGGACGAAATCGCGATCCAGGTCTTGAAGGGCCTTCTGGCCCGGGTTCCCTCTCTCAAACCGGAGGACGTCGACGACGTGATCCTTGGCTGCTCTTTTCCGGAGGCGGAGCAGGGGATGAACCTTGGCCGGGTCGTTGCAATGGGAGCGGGCTTGCCGATCTCGACATCGGGGATGACGGTCAACCGATTCTGCTCTTCCGGCATTCAGTCCATTGCCGATGCTACGGCGAAAATCCGGGCCGGGTGGTCCGAGGTGATCATTGCGGGCGGATGCGAAACGATGTCCCATATCCCGATGGGGGGAAGCATTTTCCGTCCGAATCCGGCGTGGGTTTTCGACGGTTCGATGCCGAACGTTTATGTCTCGATGGGGGTGACAGCCGAAAACGTGGCCGCCAACTACAACATTTCCCGTGAAGACATGGACAAATTCGGTCTGGAAAGCAACCGCAGAGCCTACGAGGCAATCAAGGCGGGGAAGTTCAAGGAAGAGATCATTCCCATCTCGGCATACAAATATAAAGTACTGAAGAACGGGAAAAGGGTTCGTGAGCAGGTCGTTTTCGATACGGACGACGGTGTCAGATGGCCGGCAAAACTCGAGGATATGGCCAAACTGAAATCTCCTTTCAAGCAGGGGGGGAATGTGACCGCCGCCAACTCTTCGCAGATGACCGACGGTGCGGCCTTCACCCTGCTGGTGACGCCGGAAAAGGCCAAGGCAATCGGCGTCAAACCGCTGGCGAAACTGACCTACTATGCCGTGGCCGGTTGCAAGGCGGAAGAGATGGGCGTCGGACCTGCCTATGCGATCCCGAAGGTGCTCAAGATGGCGGGACTGACGACGAAGGATATCGATGTCTTCGAGATCAACGAGGCCTTTGCCTCCCAGGCCCTCTATTCGATCCGGCAGGTCGGGATCGAGGACAGGCTCAAGGCGGGCGATATCAACCCCAACGGCGGCGCAATCGCCCTCGGGCATCCGCTGGGATGCACGGGCTCCAAACTGACCGCCCAACTTTTGCACGAACTCAAGCGCCGTAAGGCGAAGAGAGGGATCGTTTCCATGTGTATCGGTGGCGGCATGGGCGCAGCGGGAATCTATGAGATGCTGTAAGGAAGCTGAAACGGACCTGAGACGGAAGCGGAATCTGAACCTGAAGCGCGTATACTCAAGCACCTGCTCATTTTCATGTTGATGTTGCGCTGAACGCTGTCCTGCACGCCGTAAGCCGAAGACGGAAAAGCCATGGTCAAGTGATCATGGCTTTTCCATTCCTGGGGATCCGGAAGAGGTTTTTTCTCTTGAAAACCGAATTTCTTTAGGGTATAGGCTGTCCCGGATGGGCGGTTAACTCAGCGGGAGAGTGCTACCTTCACACGGTAGAAGTCACTGGTTCAATCCCAGTACCGCCTACCATGAATATCAAGGGGTTACGGGTCATACCGTGACCCCTTCTTTGTTAGTGGGTGTACCCTTTGGGTGCACTTTTGAAAATTTCCCTTCCACCTTTGCCATCGTCGCCATCTGGCTTGGGTCGATAAAATGCAAATATTTTTCAGTGGTTGAAAGGTTTCGATGCCTTACGGGGTTCTGGTTCATCCGCGGCCATGGGATCAATGACCAGGCAGGGATTGACCAAGAACTGAAACCTGTAAGGGGCCATCTTTCGGACCCATGCGAAAAGGGAAGAGAGCTCCTGCCGGTGTTCGTTATAGGAATTGTTCGTCGGCAATGTGTTCAGATAGTTGTGCATCTGGATAGGCGTTATCTGTACGCATGTCAATCCCGTTTATAATATCACCGGGCGGCCGGCTTTATCGCTCCCCCTGCATTGGGCAGCCGATGGACTGTCTTTGGGGGTCCTCTTCGGCGGGAGATACGGCGATGAGGCAACGCTTTTCAGGTTGGTGGGTCAAATTGAGGCGGCCAGGCCGTGGAAGGACCGGTGTCCCCCTGTCTGGGGGTAAGGAGATTACAATCGAGGTGACATGGAAACGGATAACACTTTGCCGCTTATAGGGATTACACTGGGGTTGTAGCCGGCGCCGGACCAGATGCTTTATGCTTGCCTCCAATCATTAATAATGATGATGCAGAGGAATCATGTATGAAAAAGATTTCCTTGGCAACGAAATCTCATCTACTGGTCTGATTCTTTAGCAAATAAATGGAAAAATGGTATTGCGATCAGGTCTCCTATAATAAAGGTCGCAAAGATGACCACGGTAGGTACGGCGTAACTTGGGAAATGTGCGGTAAACAAGAGAGGCAAGAAAACTCCGATGAACCATATTGACTTGTAGAAAAGTTGCAGCAAAAGAACCGGCACAAATTTCAGAGGAGACCGCAGGCCCAGTATAGACAACAAACCAAATGCCAGATAAACGCTGCCAACAATTCCAAAAGCGATCGGTTCCTCAACCGGCCATGTAAACGATGTTTTTATTTTCTCAGGAACAAGAATGATTCCCAAACCAAACAATCCAGCCAAAATGATGGTATAAATGTACATTCCCTTGATCCAACCCCATCGAATCTTTTTATTGGTAGCCATTGCCTCTTCTCCTTTCTTCAAAAACAACAGTCCTGACCTCACATGCGAATTTTACCCCGTATAGAAGGAGAATCTTTTCGATCATGAAGGCCGGATGAGGATCAGCGGGAACTAAGGTGTGGATTGATCGGGGGAAGATATAAAAAAGCCTCCAAGAGAGCCTTCGGACCCCTCAGAGGCTTTGTATGGTCACTTCTTTGCAATTCCATCTTCTCATTACAGCCGTCGGCGGGTGATTCACTCAAGGTCCTTTTTCATTCTTTCAAACTCTTCCTTTGTGAGTTCGCCTTTTGCGTAACGCCCCTTAAGAATATCCAAGGGACTTTCACGCTGTGTTGGCATTTGGCCCTTTGTTTTCTGAGCCTTCACAATGAAATAGATCAGCAATCCAATAACGACGAGAAATAGGATCCACATGAACATCCCTCCATATCCAAATCCATAATGTATCATGGGTCCCCATTCACGTGGACCTTCCGGGCCAAAGCACCCTCCGCCGACGCATGACGCAAGCAATCCGGTTATCAATACGATAGACATTACAACAAGATAACGTTTCATCTTGGGATCTCCTTATTTCAAAATATTGTGGTTTTCTCTCATTGCTCCCGCTGTAAACGAGTTTCTAACAGCCGGAAAAACTTACCAGCTCTTATACAACCTTAACGAAATTTGTAGATTTTATTCATGGTAACGCCATAAAGCAGAGTCAAATTTGTTCTTAATGTGCTCATGCCACGTTAAAAAGTCAAGGCAGGTATCATTCAGAAGCAATTACTACCGGGAGCACTAAACATGTGTCATTCATTTTGAAACTATGCAATTGTAACTCAGATATTTCAAGCTTCTATTGAAATGAGCGGCTTTCTTAGAGCTTATGACACTGCAATCTATATAGTGCACCCCTTAGTAAAACATGGGATACCCGTCAAAAATGTCGCATAAACATTTTCGCGAAGGAATGGCCCGGGGTCGCTTTTAGCGTCAACTATTTATGGCTCTTCAAAAGCCAAAGGAAGATCATGGCTTTTGCCCATATGCAAAGATAACATCATCCGTAATTTCAACAACGCCTTTACGTTCAAAATAATCGCGTGTTTTTCTGTTTTCTTCTTCCCTCTTGTCTGGCGGAAATTGAGCATACCAAAAGTTAGAGGAGATCACGGCAAAGAAGTCATACGCTTCTCCTCCGCTCTTGAAAACGTTCCGCCAAGTAAGCCTTCTGGTCCGGATATCGACGAGACCGGCGTTTACAAGAATTTGCCGGACCTCTTCTTCCTTCAAAGGCCAGAATTCCAATCGGTAGCCGAGGACATACCTCTTGTTGATCGACTTGAATGAGGCATCACAGGCTTCCCAGTAATGCTCCGGCCCGTGAGCTTCGGCCGATAGAAATCCGCCGGGACGAAGAACGCGAACCATCTCCCTGATTGCTTTGTCCTGATCGGGAAGCAACCCAAGGGTCATTCCTGTCATGACAGCATCGAAACTCGCATCTTCAAAAGGCAAGGACTCGGCGTCGAGCTGACGAAAATCGATGCGGTCAACGCCATAGCCTTGCCGGACTGCTTTGTCCCGAGCCCTTTCAAGCATGTAGTTGGAGATGTCGCCGCAGACTGCTTTTGCCGCTCCTTTCTGGAGGGCAAGCAGGGACATGACCCCGGTGCCGCAACCCACGTCCAGAATGTTCTTGCCCTGGAGATCCATCTCTTCGAGTTGGGCTATTGCAGCCCTGGTCTGGAACGGCATTCCTAGTTCATCATACCTGGTTACATGTTCAGAAAAAACGCCGTTATAGCCCTGTCTGACACGGTCCTTCATGGCGGCCGTGTTTCTGGTGTTGCCGGTGATCGATGCAAGGACGTTGTTCGCATTGACCATCAACGCCATCGGCAATGATAGCTTCCCGGTCCAGAAAATTGTAGACATCAGATTATGCCGCCCATGAGATAACAGGATCAATAAAACGTATCACCAGTTATTTTAATGTCCTTACGCCAAAATCCTAACATGAACACAGGATTGTTTTTCATGAAGCATGTCAATCTGTCACAGCGCAATGCCTCTGAAGCATGCACGCTATTGCCGCTTCTTCTCCAACCAGAAAGCGATCCAGGCAGAGCCAAAGTAAAACACAAGCATGATTAAAACTAGCGGTCGGGGTGACGGAGGCAAAGGCAACAATGCCATGACAATCTGGAATAACAGCATAATCAGAAAGAAGAATATCATGCCATACCTTCCTCCAAAGGATGAAGCGGAAGTTGATCGGAAGTAGAGAAAAATACCGCCGAGGGTGATCGCAGCCTCCAGCGTCAAGGATGCAATGGGGAAGTTCCAGAGGCCAAACCCCACCTTATAGATGTCACCAAAGAGAGGCAGGTCGGGACGATGTTCCAGCAGATCCAAGAACCAATGGACAAGGACACATGCACCGACCAACAGGGCAGCTCGGCGTGTGCCTCGAAAGATCGGAAGATTCTTATATGCAACAAAAGCAATGACTGACCAGACAAGGGCAGCCAGCAAGCTGTGTGAAAATGGGAAATAATAGAGGTCAAGCGGATTCGAGGCGGTGATTCCAGGCACGAACCTCACTTTTTCAACGCCGATCAGCACCAAGAAGGCCCACACGATGTCGACCAACTGGGCGGCGAGGAACAACAACCACAAGGGGATGGTCTTATCGACACTTTTGGCCACAAAAGCGGGAGCATAATGTCCGATAATCATCATTCCCTCCTTCTTAATTTCTATATCCAGCGGACTTCTCTGTTTTTACGAGGTATATTTTTCTTATATTCATGTTTGGGGTAGCCCACCATGATTGCGCCGTAGACATTACGATCGGCTGAAATTCCAAGATATTTACTTATTTTATTTGAGTATTGCGCTGCTGCTGACAAGAATCCCGCAAAACAAGTACCAAGGTCCATGGTTCTTGCCAGGATTTCCATATTTCTCAAGGCAATTGCACAGTTCGTATGAGCCAAGAAGTTGTTTCTAAGACCATGACTCACGATTACAACCGGTGCATTACGAAAGATCATGCCTTCGAGTTGATTGTTTTTCTTTCGGTTTTTAATCATATGATGATAATGTAGAGACTGTCTGACCATTTCATCGCCAAATTTTATCTTTGCCAATTTGTAACCAATGCTACCACCTAAATATTTTAGTCCCGCTTTCCATAAAACTTCGATGACAATTTGTTCGAGTTCTGTAAGCAGCTTTCGGTCCTGGATGACAACAAAGTATTCTGTTTGTCCGTTGGATGAAGTTCCTGCATTAACGCCAGCTTCAATGAGTTGCTTTAGATGTTCTTTAGGAACAGGATTCTCTTTGAATGCCCTGATGGATCTTCTGGATAGCAAGAAGGTTTTCATTTGTTCAGAGGGAATTTTAACACCGGGGAGGGGTTCAAACCTTTCAACAGGCATTTCCTCGTGACTAATGGCCACTTCGGGACAAATTGCTATGCAATGACCGCACAAGCAACATTGTTCAGGATACCGGACTTTTATTTCTTTGGCTCCTCCCGCAGTCGAGGCTAAAGCGAAAACATAGCTTGGGCATTCGTCAATACAAAACCCACATTTTGTGCACTTTGTCGGATTGATTGATATCATCTTCTCTGCCTCACTGTATAAAGGTTGAAAGATAAAGATCCTGTTTTGTGTCTCAGATAGAAAAAGGAAAATCTTTTCAATCATGAAGGCCGGATGAGGATCAGCGGAAACACAAGCGTGGATTGATCGGGGGAACAAATAACAAAGCCTCCAAGGGAGCCTTCGGACCCCTCAGAGGCTTCACAGGATCACTTTTTGGCAACCCCACTTTTTCATTTCACCCACCAAAAGGTAAAAGGGGGTAAGGTTGATGGGATTACACTGTGTATGAAAAACGATGTTTGATGGATGCTCTCACAGAAATGGAAAGTCAAGAGAAAAAACTTCATCATTGTTTTCGCTCAAATGGCTGGATCTCTTCAGAAATTGCTATACGCTTTATTTCAGCAAGGTTTCTGTAAGCTCCACGATGATAAAATTGGCTACCCAGCCGTCGCATGTTTCATCCAGTAAGTCATTTCCAGGGGCCAATATCAACCTTTTCTCCAGTACTGGAGAAAATCGACCAATGAAATTGTTTGGCGTACTGTCCTCCATGGCACCTAAAAATTCACACTTGGTTGTATCAAGGAGAATCAATGATAACCGTTTGTAAGCATAACAGCTCAAGGAAAAGGTTAATGGATAATCAAGGTCTGAATATCCGAATTTAGCCGATCTGTTAAAAGTGTTTTCGTCACATCAAATTCACATTTGCTGTGTTGTGAAAAAGGAAGTAGTTCTTGCCACCGGAAAACGTTACGCTTGTTGTCCCTTCTCCCGTTTCCATCTTCGTGAAGTCGCTGTTGAATATTTTCCAGCAGCCACCAGCGACGACAGGTGTGATGGTTACCGTTTTCGTTATACCGGTGGTGTCGAGTGAGCGCCATTCCGCAAGGCCTTCCGCGCCGATACTCACAGTTCCGTTACTTAACGCCTCTATTGTCTCCTGAGGACGATAGAGATAGCTGCCGAATCGAATCCACTCCTCTACGCCGCGGGTTTCGATGACCACATCGTTCAGCTCTTTTCCGTTTTTTTGAGGAATCAGAAGCATCATGCCCGCTCTGGAATCGCCGAGAAACGGATCCACGACCTGAAGCCCGCCTGTATTCGCAAAAAGCAGGTTATCAACGACGAGTAACTGTATCAGGGGGGAGGCCCATTTGAGTGAAAATTCAGGATGCTCATTCGTCATCAGCCATTTTCTCCCCAGGCGACCGTTCCATGCCGCCGGCAAAGCCCCTGCGGCGGCGACCTTCTGCATAAAGATGAGATCGTCCTGATAATGGCCGTATCCGCCAACGGAGCGCATGACGAGGTATTGGCGTCCCTCGGCCGTTTTGAATGAAAAAGGCTGGGAAGGGTCGGTATCGCTGGCAAAGCGATCATCATCGCGTAGTTTAAGCCCCGCCATAAAATCTTTCCAGCCGCTTATGCTTGTATCATAATAGGCAATGTTCAAAGACCCGGATTGTTTCTGCACCCGCAAAAAAGTGTCATTGGATGCATAATATCCGCTGACGGAATTAAGAACCTCATCCGACGCTGCCTTCTCCGGACGGGACGAGAATGTCAATGGCACAGGCATTGTCGGAATTCGCCCCTTTTCCGTAAGGGCTGCAAGCAGTATCCTCTCAGCAATAACGGTTGCGCTGTCCGAGCTGAAACTGCCGGAGGCGCCCAAGATGACCACTGCCAATCTTTCCGCCGGCGCAACGGCTATCACGGTGCCGAGTCCACCAAAATCTCCTGTCTTCAGCCAGCCCGTCACGCCGACGGCGCCGAGCCCCGGTTGAGTGACCGTGTCCCAGCCCAGTCCGTAGCTCCATGCATTCGACTTGACCGGGTTGAAATTCACAACGGTCTGGTCCACGCCCATTTCGGCCACGGACTCCTCCGAGAGGATGCGAGTGTCGCCCAGCCTCCCCTTTCCAATCAGCATCATGGCGATCTGCCCCATATCCGTCGGGGTGCTGTATAAGCCGCCAGAAGCAAAATCGTTGATAAACATCTGGGGCTGCGGCGTATCGCCTTCATGCCTTTTGGCAAAACTGCCGTCAGGAAAGTACTCCAGGCAAAAACGGCTGTGGGCCATGCCGAGGGGGGTCAATATCTCATCCTGTACAAACTGCGTATAGCTCTTGCCCGTAACCGCCAGCACAAGCTGATCGATTATGGTAAAGCCTTCGTTGCAGTACACGCTCAGATAGCCGGGGGTATGCTTGAGCCTCTGTGTCTTGAGGGTTTCCAATACCTGAGCGGCATAATTGAACTGCAAGGGAGATAGACTCACGGCGTTACGATAATCGGCTCCCGGGAACCCCGATGAGTGGTTGAGCATCATCCTGACCGTGATCTGCTTGTATTCGGGGGAAAGCATACTGAACGACTTGATGTAGTCCGCAAGCGGTGCATCCAGAGAGACCCGTTTCTGATCCACGAGTTTCATCGCGGCAATAGTGGCTATCATCTTGCTCATCGAACAGATACTGTACATGGTGTCAACCGTGGGTACAGTCTTTGACGCTTTATCCGCGTAGCCGAAGGTCTCTGCCCATACCAGTCTCTCACCGTCTATGAATGCCAGTGAGATGGATGAGGCGCCGGTTTTTCCCATGATGTCTGTCGCGGCAGCCCGCCCCTCGGCAATGGTTGCGGTGTAGTTGGTGGAGGCAGAATCGGAATTGCTGCATCCGGAAAACAGCCAGAATAACAGAATGGATACGATGAAAAGAGGGGAACGCCTCAGGATCGATGAAACAAGGTTCGTCATATATCCTCCCTTTGGAATATAATATAAACTCGACCATCTATCGAAATGATGGATACATATCAAAAATTTTCTTCATTGTTGGGGTTTATCTCCGGTTGGTTGATACGAAATTACTTTTACATGGCTTAAGGATACGAAAGGGAATCTTGTTTATCAAGGGAAATGAAGTCAGATGAAATATGGATCGATGATTATCATCTGAATATTTGATAACCGTCAAAATTGCTGGAAGCTCCCTTTCAGGAGGCTGTTCGTAAGTGAGAAAGACTGAAAATCATCATCTCAGTCGTTGCACCTTTGATCCAGAAGTGGGCCATTTGGCTGCATAACACGTACGGCGATCCAAATCGTGCGGTATCTTCCCCCGCGAGATCCTCGTGCCCGGACACGTTTCTCGTCAACCTCGAATCCCGCTTTTCTCAGCTTTCAAAAGCATCTCAGATTGATACCTGATTGCACAAATGTTCTCTTTACCCCATAATGCGGATAATCGTCGCGAGAGGTGTTTCGTGCAGAAAGTCATATTTCTTGTTGATATGAATGCCTTTTTTATAAGCTGTGAAATGACAAGAAATAATTCTCTTGTCGGAATACCGGCCGCTGTTGCCGGTGATCCGAAAAAGCGTACCGGAATCATTCTTGCGGCAAACTATGAGGCACGGGCATGTGGCGTCAAGACCGCAATGGTCCTTCATGAGGCACTGAAGCTTTGCCCCAAAGTGATCCTGGTGCCGCCGGATCATCACTTCTATGGGCAGAAATCAGAAGAGGTCATGGCTTTACTGGCAAGTTACACACCTATTCTGGAACAGAACAGCATTGACGAAGCATGGCTGGACATGACAGGGGGCGAAGGACTTTTTGGTAAACCGGTCGATGCCGCAAAACGAATAATGGATGAAATCAAAGATAAGCTTGGGCTCTGGTGCTCAATCGGCATTGCTGAAAACAAATTTCTTGCGAAGATGGCATCTGAGATGAAAAAGCCTCTCGGCATCACAGAGATATGGAAAGATGACATTCCGACGAAGCTCTGGCCGCTCCCGGTGGGGAAGATGTATGGCATTGGCGGTAAAACAGCAGAGAAGATGAACCGCATGGGGATACAGACAATAGGCGAGCTTGCGAAGGTTGATATAAACCTCCTTATCAAAACTTTTGGAAAGTGGGGGACTGAAATTCATCTGCACAGCAATGGGATTGACGATTCTCCGGTCATGGCTCAAACAGATGATGAGATGAAATCAATTGGACGATCAGTCACGCTGCCGGAGGATATCTCTGATATTGAAAAAGCCAAGCTGGTCATAATGGATCTTGCTGATGATATCGGCATGACCGCAAGAAGGCATGGCAAAAAAGGGCACACGGTCCATATCACTCTAAAATATTCTGATTTTCGGGTCATAACAAGACAGACAGCCGTACCGGCGACATGCACCACCAAGGAAATTTACCAGGCTGGTTGCAGCCTGCTTGAGCAAAACTGGAACCAGTTGCATCCGGTCAGATTGATCGGAATAAGCCTCTCAGGATTTCATGAAGGAAGTCCCTCGGATCAGTTATCGCTGTTTGAGCAAATGGAAAGCAAGCCACAAGACGACAAAAACGAACGGATAGACAAGGCTATGGACGAAATAAGAAAAAAGCACGGTTCTGAAATAATAACCTTTGCCACCTTGGTCAAGAAATAGCGAGATGTGTGGTTGTGGGTTGTCGATCCAATAAAAAAACATGCATTTACTACCGGGGTCAATAAATAGGTGACAATTTATAGGGCCGCATATTGCACATGTTTTTCTTGGAAATAGTTTTTTACTTTTACAGGTTGTTTCTGTCGGCTGCGAAGAAAGCCTCGGACAGTGC
>JAXDCM010000026.1:0-3579 GCA_034677965.1 Syntrophales bacterium | reverse complement strand
AGACCGTCCGGCTGATTGCAGAATATGTGCAGTCCCGCCTCCAAGGACGCAAGGATCGTGATTCCTGAAGATGTCGAAAGTTGCACAACGGATGGAGACCCTGAAAAAAAGGATGTGGGATGACGGAAATCAGACCATGATGGCAAAGACGGAGATTGAACCGCGGATGAAGCCGTCCCGGCATGACGGCTCCGAAATGAATCCGCTTCATGGGCGATTGAAATTTTCTGAGCTGTTGTCGGACCCGGAAGTGAAGACCCGTTGGGAGAAGGTCCGGAAATATTTTTTTCTGAGGGAATCCACCTATGACATGAGCAACCGCTGCAATCTGCGCTGCGACGGCTGCTACTACTATGAGGGGGAAAAGCAGTTTGCCGAGGAAAACCGGGACCCCGAGGCGTGGCGTGCGCTCATGCAGGCGGAAAAGGCGCGCGGGATCACCTATGTCGTGCTGGCCGGCGCGGAGCCTTCGCTGGTTCCGGAGCTACTGAAAGCCTGTTTTGAAGAGATACCGCTGGGCTGCATCGCCACGAACGGCGTCCGGCGGATCGATCCCTCCGTCGGATACAAGATCCATATCTCCGTCTGGGGGAACGACGCCACCAGCCTCCGCGTGCGAAGGGCCGACAAGCTCCTCGACCGCCAGATTGAAAATTACCGCGGAGACCCGAGGGCCGTGTTCGTCTACACCTTCACCCGGGAGAATATCGGTGAGGCGGCCGAAATCGCCGATGGGCTCGCGTCCGCCGGTTGCCGTTTCACGTTCAATGTCTTTTCATCACCGGTCGGTTATTCGGGTCCGCTCCGTCACGATCCGAGCTCACTGATCCGCACCCGGGAAATGATGGTCGAGATGATGGCCCGGCATCCCGGACATGCGCTGTATTCCCCTTATGGAGCCGCAGCCCACACCCATGAACGAGGGCTTCACGAGCTGTACGGCTGTTCCTATCCACGGATGAATCCTTCGACGGAGATCGGTCTCGGTCGTTCCTTCCGTCAGTTTCGGACCGATCTGACCTGGGACCGGGCCGCCGCCTGCTGTGTGCCCGATACGGATTGCGCCGACTGCCGGCATTACGCCGCGGGAAGCGCCGTGGTGACGACGCGGCTCTATCGCCATGCGACGTCTCCGCGGGCCTTCCGGTCCTGGCTGGACTATGTCGACACCTACCTGGCCGTCTGGGTGATGGGGTACGAAAAGAGCGAGAATCTCTGTGAGGAAATGGCCTCTCCTCCGGGACATGCTGAAATCGGGAAGCGATCATAATGCAAACGGTCAGTACTTTGCTGGACAAGGATTGGTACGAGCGATACAAGGCGATCTCCCGCCTGAACATCCGCAGTTCCATTTACGACGTCACGAACCGGTGCAATCTGCGCTGCAAGGGGTGTTTTTTCTTTTCCTCCGATGAACACAAGGCCGCTCCCGAAGAAGAGGATCCGGGGAAGTGGGAAGAATTTGTGGAACGAGAACGGCAGCGGGGAGTCAACCTGGCCATCCTCATCGGAGGCGAACCGACCCTCTATCTCGACCGCATCGAAGCCTTCTACAAACGCCTTCCCACCTATTGCGCGACCAACGGCCTGATCCGGATTCCCCGCGATCGTTTTCCGGGGTTGATGGTGGGCATCTCTCTCTGGGGCGACGAAGAGGATGAAAAGCTGCTCCGGGGAAAGGATGTCTTTGCCGTCTCCAGCCGGAACTATGCCGGCGACCCCGACGCCTATTACCTCTACACCATCACCCCTCGCCAGCTTGGACGGACGGAGCGCGTGATCCGGAAGATTGCCGACGCCGGTCTCAAGGTGCATATGCAGCTTCTGTCGAACGACGAGGGAGTGAACGGATTCTCCTGGACCCCCTCTCAGCTCGCCGAGATCCGCGTCGAAATGGACGCGATGCTCGATCGCTATCCCCGGACCGTCATCTCCTGCCGCTATTACCACGAAGTCATCACAACCGGACGAATGCTGGGACGGCCGTTTTCCTGGAGCGAATGCCCCTCCGTGACGGAGCCGCTCGACAATCGCGCCCCACGCCCGAAGCGCCTCATCCGTTTTATCCGCTGGGCGGCCGATCTGAAAACGATGCACCGCTGCTGCACGTCGGCTACCCGCGATTGCACGACCTGCAAGGACGGCGCCGCCCACATGAGCTGGGTGATGGTGAACAAAAGGGCGCACATGCGCTCTGCCAGGGATCTCCAGAACTGGATCGAGATCTACGAGATGTTCGCCAAGCTTTACCGGTTCATCCCCTGGTAGATCCGGAAGGCTGTTGAAAAATAGCCGTCTGCGGCATTTCCCTCATCCTTCACCGTTCAACGTACCCTCCGGTACGCCTCACGGCTCAGGATTTCGGGGGCCTTGCATCCGGCCATTTTAGAACAGCCTTCCGGCAGGAAATGTATGATGGATATGGATAAAAAACCTGTCATTCTTGGATATGACTTTGTGTCGCCGCTGGGGACGGTGCCGGAAGAACAGTGGCGCCGGGCCGCGGCGGGGGAAAGCGGCATAGGGGCGCTGACACGCTTTCCGCTTCGCGACCGGTTCCCGGTCCGGATCGCGGGCCAAGTTCCCGAGATCGATGCCGCCCCCTATCCGTTCCTACGGCCTCGCGAGATGGCCCACTGGACGTCCCCCGTCTTCAGGCACGCGCTTCTTGTGGTGATGCGTGCCCTTGCGGGGGCCGGAATCGCAATCACACCGGAGCTCGCGCCCAGGACGGCCGTCACGTTCAGCTCCGCAATCGGCGGGCTGGACGCACTGATCGATGCGGACCGGGCTCTCACGGCGGCCGGAAAACTTCCTCCACCTTTCATGAACCCCAATTCCTGCATCAACATGGTGGGCGGCAAGGTTGCCATCGTCACCGGGGCGACCGGGCCCATCTCCTCCATTGTAACCGCCTGTGCCACCGGGAGCAGTTCCTTGATCCTCGGGGCGATGTTCATCGCCCAGGGGATGGCGGATCTGGCCATTTGCGGGGCCGTGGACTTTCCGCTGGTGGAACCGATTGTGGCCGGATTTGCGACGATGAACGGCGCGTATCGTCCCAAGGAAGGGGTAGAGCCCGTGCCGCCGCAGGACGCCAGTTGCCCTTTTTCGCTGTTCCGGCGGGGCTTCGTTGTTTCCGAGGGGGCGGGATGCATCTTGCTTGGTTCGCGTGCGTTCGCCGCGGACCACGGTCTGGCCTATGGGATCGAGCTGGCCGGATGGGCGATGACCGCCGATGCCCAACATGTCGTGGCCCCAAATCCCGTGACGGTGCGCAGGTGCGTCGAGGAAACCATCCGGCATGCCGGCATCGGTCCGGCCGACATCGATGCGGTCAACGCGCACGCCGCTTCGACGAAGATCGGAGACCGGGTCGAATCGGATGTGCTCAGGGAGGTGTTTCCCCGCGGGGTGCCGCCGGTTTCGGCCTGTAAATCGCAGATCGGCCATGCGATGGGGGCCTCCAGCGCGATCGAATCCATCCTGGCGATGGAGGGAATGCGCCGCGGGATTCTTCTTCCCACGATTCATCACCGTCCGGACCCCGAGATTCCGCTGGATTGCGTCGCGGAAGGC
>JAXDCM010000025.1:0-4762 GCA_034677965.1 Syntrophales bacterium | reverse complement strand
TGCCCCAGCGCTTCACGAAGTGGCTTGAGAGGTAGGCAAACAGAAGGTAGCCCGTGAGGATCGCCACCTGAAAGAATCCCATGTGGGTGTTCGTCAAACCGAGATCCGTCTTCATGCCGGGGAGGAGGACCGTATAGGCAAAACGGCCGAATCCCAGCGCCGTGAGCTGGATCAGGAATCCCAGGGCGAGAATGACGACGAAACGTCTTTTTTCGTTTCCGTTATGTATCGCCATTCCCCTCCCCTTTCCGGTTCCGGCGGCTTCCCGCGTAAAGCTCATACTCCAGCAGCCGGCATTCGATCTCGCCGTTGAAAAAGGGGATGCGCCTGGAGGTTCGAAGTCCGACCTTTTTCCCCAACGCGGCATTGCCTGTAAAGAGGTATCCTCGATAGCCGCTGCAGCTCTGTTTGAAGAAATCCCCGATCCCGCGGTAGAGGTCGACAAGATCCGAAACATCGCCCGTTCGTTCGCCGTAAGGGGGGTTCAGGACGACCACGCCGCCCCGTTTTGAGACGGGCGTTTCCTGGAAGGGGCAGACGGAAAAGTCGATCCGCGCCTCGACGCCTGCCGTTCGTGCGTTCTGTCTTGCGGAGGCGACCGCCCGCGGATCGATGTCCGTGGCGGTGATCCGTGCCGCCGTTTCCTTCCGTGCGGCGTGCGCCGCCGACCGGACCTTCCGCCATGCAGTAGGGTCGAAACCGCGCAGATGAAAAAATCCGAAGTTGCCCCTGAGCAGGCCCGGCGCCCTGCCCTCGGCGAAGAGCGCCGCCTCGATCGCGAGCGTTCCGCTTCCGCACATCGGGTTCACGAAATCCTCCCGTCCGTTCCATGCGGTGGCAAGAATCACCGCGGCGGCCAAGGTTTCCTGCATCGGCGCCGCAAGCGGTATCTTCCGGTATCCGCGCCGGGAGAGGGGCTCCCCGGAGGTGTCGAGGTAGAGGGAAACCGCTTTTCCCTTCCAGAACACATGGACCACCGCCCGGTCGCGGTCGGGGCCGGAATCGGGCCGCAGGCCACAGTTTTCCATGATCCGGTCGACGATCGCGTCTTTGGCCTTCCGGTTGGCGAAACGGACATCGCGAATGGACGGGGTGTCTGCGGTCGACGTGACGCAGAGATAGGCGTGTTCCCCTCTTTCGTGAAGGATCTCTTCCCACGGGATGTTTCGCAGATTTCGGTACAGATCCTCGGGGTTCTCGGCCATGAAGTCCGTCATGTGATAGAGGACCCGATGGCCCGTCCGGAGGAGGACATTCAGCGGCATCGTGTCGGCGAGAGTCCCTTTCGTTTCGACGGCGGCCTCCTCCTCTTTGAGGACGGGAAACCCGAGGGCACGGACTTCCCCGGCAAGCCAGGGGGAGATTCCCTTGGGGCAGGTGATCAGGATTTTGCTTTTCCGTTTCCAGTCCGTCATGGGATTCACGAAAGTCCGGTTTTCTCTCCGGGATGATCGGGGTGGGCTTTCATCTCCGGCCGTTCCCGGATTCTGCGCTTGCGAGCGGCGGTTGATGTAACACAGACCGCCGGAAATGCAAAGGAAAGAAAGGGTTGTCTGCCCAAGAGACACTTGACATACAAGCCCTCTTTCCTCATACTCAAACTCAACAAATCGGAAACGGGTCCAATTTTCAACCTCATAACCATTTTGGCAGACTTTACGGCGCGGAGCCTTCCCTACCATCAAAGGAGAAAAAATGAAAAAAACGACAAAGTCCGATTTTATGAGGAAATTCACTTTATGGGCGGCAATGGGCAGTATCGCATTACTGGTCTTGGCAGGTTGCTCGAATAGCGATAATGGTCAATCCAATCCGGAAGTGAGCAAGCCTGTCCCGAATCCTTACCTCTCCTCCTCGCTTTACGGGATCACTCATATCGACTCTTCACAGAGCGACTCGACACCCTATGGACCTCCCGATGGAAGGTTCTCGGTAGACCCGTCCCAGCAGCCGATTGTCAATGGAGGGCTGATCACGATCATGACGTTGGCCGCTTCCGAACCTGACTATATGTGGGCGGTCAGCACGGATCGCGTCTCTTACGTGAACAAGCAATCCGGACAGTGGAGCCGCGTGTCCGCGCCATACAATGCGCCGGCCTATTATCCGGTCACGCCGCCTCTGGAATCCGTCCCCGATTCCACCCATCAGGCTTTTGGCGAGATGAGCGCCGTGGGGACGAATATTCTCGGGATGGATTTTAGACTGCGGCAGAATTACGGCGAGAACTATTTCTACCGGGTGCTGAACGGCAATTATGCGCTCGTCGATCGGGATAACATCCTTTATGCCAATTACGGCCAAGGCATTTATGCTTTTAAACTGAAAGACCCCCTCGATCCCTCACGAGGCATTGTCCTTCACCGGGAATTGGCGGATACCAGTGTGATTACGGGTGGGACTCAACAGACACGGATCGTGGGTCTTTCCCTGACCTATGACGGTTACCTGATTGTTGTTTTCTCGCAGGGTTTAACGATCATCAATCGCAATTTCGATGTTGATTCCGCACAATTTTATCAACTCGGCACGGGTTCCGAAAAAGTGACCAACTCCATCGCGGTCGATGAGAAAAACGGTATTTATGTTGCGACCAATCGCACCATGCGGAAACTGGTCTGGACAGGCACCGAGATTTCCGATCGGGAAGGCGATGGGGCCTGGTCGAGTCCTTATGATGCGCCGGAGGATATTCCGCCCGTGATCAAGTTTGACAGCGGCACGGGCTCCACGCCGACACTGATGGGATTCGGCGCCGATGCGGACAAACTGGTGGTCATCACGGACGGCGCCAAGCGAATGAATCTGGTGGCATTCTGGCGAGATCAGATTCCTGATGACTTTGTCCAGAAGCCGGGTACCGCTTCACGACGGATTGCCGGACAGATTTCGGTCAATTGCGGGCTTCCCCAGACGACCGAATGGATTCAGTCAGAGCAGTCCGTAGTGGTGAGCGGCTATGGCGCTTTTGTCGTGAACAACATCCCCGAAGATACCGAGGCTCTATCCAGGGTCGCCGCAAATAAATTACTGGTGGTCTCGCTGATGGGGCCCGCCTATCCCACTTCCTACGGCGTGGAGCGCTTCCAGTGGGATCCGGCCATGGATGAGTGGCGATCGGTGTGGGTGCGCAACGATGTGTCGTCCACCAGCATGATCCCCGTTCACAGCCGGTTGAAAAATATGGTCCTGGTAAACGGGTATACCGACGAGAATGGCTGGGAAGTGACCGGAATGGATTGGGATAGCGGAGAAACACGGCATCAGACATTGTTTGGCCGGAAGAATTTTGGGAACGGGGCTTACGCACTCCTGGAGTATCTCGAAAACGGCGATTTGCTCTTCAATTCGATTGTGGGTCCGATGCGAGTGCATTATGATCGCTGACAGCAAATGAATATCCGGTGTGGGAAGGTTGTGTGCGGATATCGTCGTTCCTTAAAAAATAGTGTCAACGAAAACGGTTCGACTCCAGACCAATTATGGGCAGATGGATCATAGAAAGGAGTGTTTATGAAAACGATGCTGAGACTGTTACTTGTTGTCGGAATGGTTATTGTTCCGATTTTAATCCATGCAGAGCCAATCACGCAAACTCAGGCGCGTGTCAGTAACGATAAGCCTAAGGAGATTCTTGATAAAAAAGTGACGTCCGATAAGGAAAAGAAACCGGTTAGCAAAAACCCCCAGTTAGCCCAACAGCAGGTCGTTCCCGAACAATCAAAACCGACAATTGTTTCGAACAATACATGCAATCCCACCTGTATTTGCAATTGTTACCCACCAAAGTTTTATGCGGAGCCAATCACCCAAACTCAGGCACATGTTGGTAACGATGAGCCTAAGGATGTTCTTGATAAAAAAGAAACGGCCGATGAGGAAAAGAATCCGGTTGATAAAACATCCCGGTTTGACCAACAGCAAGTCGTTCCCGAACAATCAAAATCAACAATTGTTTCGAACAATACATGCAATCCCACCTGTATTTGCAATTGTTACCCACCAAAACCACATATGGAAAATGCCCGAGAACAATAGTCAGACCTCGTTCCCATGACAACCTTCTATGTCCCCCAATGGCCCCATATTTGTCTTTAGGGTCTTGTGATGTGCCTCTGTCCGGGTTCATCCCGGCGTCGACACCATAAGGAGGCCTAACCCGGAAACGGGCGAGGCCTCTGTCTGTTTTAACTTCTGGATTTCTTCTGCAACCAGAAGATGGCGGTGGATTTCGGGATATGGCTTTTGCAGATTTCTATCGATAACTTTCCAGCCTGTTTCCATACGATAGCAAGGTGGATAACACAAGTCCCGCATCGGATTATTTCACGATAACTGCTTGAAACGAGCAGATTTTGGCGTGATTTTTTTAGATGAAGGTGGTATTTGTTTTCTCTAAATGGAATATACGCCTATTCCCATAGACGAAACGAGACGGATTCCGAACCGATGGAAGAACAGGTCAAATCGAAACAGCGGGTTGCCGATCACGGCGAGGTGTTGACCGGGAAACGGGAGGTCAATGCCATGCTGGACCTGGTGAAGTCCGAGACCGAACGGATCGACTCGCGCTTCCTCGAACCCGCCTGCGGCACGGGCAACTTCCTGTCGGAGATCCTCGAACGCAAGCTTAGCGTGGTCGAGGCCCGCTACGGAAAGAGCCAACTCGATTTTGAACGCTATGCCATCCTGGCCGTGACCTCCATCTACGGGATCGACATTCTCGAAGACAACGTGCAGCAGTGCCGCCACCGGCTTTTCG
>JAXDCM010000024.1:0-11045 GCA_034677965.1 Syntrophales bacterium | reverse complement strand
CCGCTGCCTCTCAATGACAATTTGACGATCCCGGTGATCTCCGGCGGGGCGATGGAACTGATCACGCGAACGGCCGGTTGCACTTAAATGGGCCGTTCAGAGCTCGTTTTAGAAAGGAAATGTCTTGCATGTGGAAAAATTCCGGTAAATGAATGGGGCCAAGGGATTACCCTCCCCACGAGTAAAGAAGGCCAGTCGGTGTCGGTGGTCAAATTTTTCTGTGAAGGTTACTTAAATGAGATTTTCTAATTTAAAATTTTTATTAAAAATTATATTGGATTTAAGTATTATTATTTATAGTTCAGTTTTTATTTATCGGATAATTTTTGGTAGTTTTAAGTTTCAATTATGGTTTCTAAAAGTATCAGTTACTGATTATCTACGCTTAGTCAATATTCTTCTTATATTACTTGTTGTCAGATTGATTTTATTTGATAAACCAAACTGGTATATATCTTTGACAAGAAGATATGATTTTTTTAAAATACTAATGATTTGCAGCTTTAACTATTTATTTGTTGTTTTCTTTGTGAAATTATTTGTTGTTTTATCTACTTTTTTAAAGTTTAAACGTCATATTTCTCTTCTTGATAGTATAATATCTTTTTCTTTTGATATCTTTATTTGTATAATGATCGTTCTTCTATGTTATTTGCTATTAAAACTACCTAAATTAATTAATATAAAAGTAATAGAGTCGTCATATAAAGTTATTTTGTCGATCTTCTTTCCTATTTTAAGTCTTGCTTTTTTTATTGCCAGTATCTTCTATCTTCTTTCAGGATATGTTTACTTTGAATGGGGTTCTTTTTTGAATTATCATCACTACGATGCGGCCATTAAAGCAGACGTAACCAATGTTTTTATCGATTATATTGTGTCTTTTAAGACCATTTTTATATTTATTTTTTTGATAGCGTCTTCAATATTAGCAAAAATAGCTTATGATTATTTTTCAATAAATAATCATAAATTACCGATATTGATATTATCCTTATTATCATTTTGCGTTTTATCCGTGTTTCAAAATTTTAGTTCCAAACCGTATGACCCAGCCGTTTATTCACCTTTTATTTTGGCCTTTGTGGAAAAGGCGAATACGGATGGGATTCCGGAATATCTTATTAAAGATATAAATATATCAAATTTCACATATCAAAGCGGTAGTTATAGTAAAAATGAGGATCTGGATTTATTCAAAGGATTTGCCAAAGGCTTCAATGTTATTTTTATTGTCTTAGATTCCGCGAGAAAAAACAATGTCAGTGTTTATAAATACAAAAGAGAAACAACACCAACCATCGACTTTCTTTCGCAAAAAGGTTTGGTTTTTCATAACGCTTACATAACTCAGCCAAGAACGGTAAAAACATTAGGATCACTGGTATTGGGAGTATATCCAGATCCTCGGAAGCGAAGCTTAGTATGGGAGCCTATGAGGATTAAGGGTAAGGATAATTTTCTTAGTCGAGTTATCAAAAATAACTATGATATTTACTACGGAACCAATGCAATCGATTTTGGCAAAGATGGTGTCAGTAATTTTTTGGATGTTGCATCAAACAACAAAATATCAAGAAAAGTTGAATGGGAAATGCTAAAAAAGAAATACAATTATAGAGAAAGTTTTGAGGATGGCACGCTTTTAGTAAAAGATTTTCTCCAATGGAGTCAAACAAACATTAACAAGTATGTTGCAATACTCTGGTTTAATAATGCCCATATGCCTTATATCTCCCAACTGAAGAAATTTGGAGAAAATAGTGCCATAGATAAATATGATAATTGCATTTATGATATGGATACTTATCTATCAATTTTGGTTCAAGGTTTAACAAAACAATCAAAATTGAAACACACTTTATTGATCATTATGAGTGATCACGGTGAAGCTGCTGGTGATAAACTTGAAACAGGTCGTGGCCATTCCCTATACGATTTCTCGGTTAGAATTCCATTTATAATTTATAACGAAAAAATACCTCATTGCATTGATTTATATAATAGATTTCAGCCACAAGATATACCATCAACCATACTCTATATGATTGGACTTCCCTATCATTTAAATCAATCGGAGGTTATTTTTAATAAATCGAGTCAGGAGAAAATATATTTCAGTACGATATATCAGGATTATAAATTGGGTATGCAGGATAAAAATATAAAATTTACGTATGTTCCCAAGTATGATTATGTTTCTTTCTATGATACAAATAAAGATCCCCAAGAAAATGAGAACATTGTCCAACAATTTAGTCGTAAGGAGATTGAAAAATTCAAAAACGACGCACTTAGATGGTACAAATACCAGATATCTTATTTAAATAAATTGTTTCCCCCCATAGAATAAAGATTTGTTTCTTGACAAACCCTCCTCGGCCTGTCTATTTTCTGTGACCCTTTTGCATACGAGACGGGCGGACCGGCAAAAAAACCGCCCTAAAACGGAGGTGAACCATTTCGATTATTTATCTTGTGCGACACGGCGAAACGGCGTGGAACTGGAACCAGCGCATTCAGGGCCAAACGGATGTTCCTCTCCATGAACGGGGACGTGAGCAGGCGAAAGCCCTGGCGGCCCGTCTGGAATCCGTGCCGCTGGATCGGATCTATACCAGCGACCTCGGCAGGGCGCTCGAAACCACCCGAATCATCGCGGCCCGACAACCTCAGACCGTCCCGATTCTGCCGATGCCGGAGCTCCGGGAATGCGATTACGGCCGGTGGGCGGGTCTCACCTATCAGGAGATCAGCGAACGCTTCCCGGAAGACTGGGAGGCCTGGCTGCAAGGAGGCCGAGTCGGGAACCCCACCGGCGGCGAAAATTTTCTATCGCTGCAGCAAAGGGCCGGCCGTGTTTTCGATATGGCGGCGCGGGAAGCGCGGGAAGGGGGAACCGTTTTGATATCGGCCCACCGAGGGCCGCTCCGGGGCATCCTCTGCCATGCCCTCGGGCTGGATCCGAATTTTCGAAGCCGTTTTTTGATGACCAACTGTTCGCTCTCGGCGCTGGAATACCATCCGGAGCACCGGACCCGCCTCATCCTGATGAACGACACCTCCCATCTTTCCGGATTGCATAGGCTGGGTGCCGTCGGGGATTCAACAGAATGATCCGGGAGGGGGGAACTCCGGAAGAGGTGCGGTTCATCCACGACAGAAGGAGACACGGCGCCGCCCCGCTCCGTCGAAGCAGATAGCGGATGTTGGGGTGAAAGAAAAGGACTAAGCCGGCTGTGGCTGGGCCTCTTCCTTTTCCTCCTTCTTCTTTTTCTTTTTGGTCTTCGCCTCCGGCGGCAATTCCGCAGCGGCTTTCTTTGCCTTAGGGGCTTCTTTCTTGGGTTGCGCCAGTCGTTCCGCCTTCAGCGCGGCCAACTTGGCCGTCCGCGCCTCATCAGCGTCGATCGCCTTCAGACGCGCCGCTGTCTGCTGAAGTTTTGCCTTCAATTCCTTGACCTGTACGTCCCGCGCCGTTTTCTTCTCATCCGCTCCCTTTTCGGCGAGAAGAGCCAGACGCTTCTGCAATTTCGCCTCCAGAACGGCCTTCTGCTGCAGCCTCGTTTCCTTGCTTTTGGATGCCATCGAACTCTCCCTTTCTGTTGTCCGCAATCCGAACTCTTTTGCAGCCTTCCCGCGTGCGAGCCTTTCGGGAAGCTTCGCTTATCAGGATTTCAGAGGAAAATCCAGTTCAATCGGCTTTTTCGACAGCCGGAGCTTCTGCCAGGAGGGCCCGGATCTCCTCCCCGTCGAGCTTCTCCTTTTCGAGCAGGAGACGCGCTCCCCGGATCAATGTCTGCTTCTTGGCAGTCAGGATCGCCTTGGCCCGTTCATATTCCCGGCTGATGATCTCCCGGACCTCCCGGTCGATCAACTCGGCGGTCGCCTCGCTGTAGTTGCCCGATTCTTTCGGACCGACGCCGAGGAAGAGAGGCTGTTTATCCCCCGCCAGGTAAACCTGTCCGAGGGACGCACTCATGCCGTACTCGCGAATCATGCTGCCGGCGATGTCGGTCGCCCGCGAGAGGTCGTTGTGGGCGCCGGTGGAGATGTCCCCGAAAATCAGTTCCTCCGCGGCCCGTCCCCCCAGTAGCGATGCGATCTTGTTCTCCAGCTCGGTCTTTTTCATCAGGAAACGGTCTCCCGTCGGGACCTGCATCGTGTAGCCGAGAGCGGCAACGCCGCGGGGAATGATCGAGATCTTCTGCACGGGATCGGTGCCGGGGAGCGAGAGGGCCACCATGGCGTGTCCCATTTCGTGGTAGGCGACGGTTTCCCGTTCGCTGGCGTTAATCAGGCGGTTCTTTTTTTCCAGGCCGGCGATGATCCGCTCGACAGCCTCTTCGAATTCCTCCATCCCCACCTCGTTTTTGTTCCGCCGCACGGCCAGCAATGCCGCCTCATTGACGAGGTTCGCCAGATCGGCGCCCACCATCCCGGGGGTCATATTGGCCAGTTTCTCCACGGACAGGTCCGCAACCGCCTTGATTTTCTTCAGGTGAACCCGGAGAATCTGCTCCCGTCCGACCTTGTCCGGCCGATCGACGAGAACATGGCGATCAAACCGGCCGGGGCGCAACAGCGCCGGATCGAGGATCTCCGGGCGGTTCGTCGCCGCCATCAGGATCACGCCGACCTTCGGATCGAACCCGTCCATCTCGACCAGGAGTTGGTTGAGGGTCTGTTCCCGCTCGTCGTGACCGCCGACGGCGCTGAAACCGCGTGCCTTCCCCAGCGCGTCGAGTTCGTCGATAAAGATGATGCAGGGGGCCTTTCCCTTGGCCTGGGTGAAAAGGTCCCGGACACGGGCCGCGCCGAGGCCGACGAACATCTCGACGAATTCCGAACCGGAGAGGCTGAAAAAGGGAACGCCGCTCTCGCCGGCGACCGCCTTGGCCAGCAGGGTCTTGCCGCTCCCGGGCGGACCGACCAGCAGGATGCCCTTGGGAATGCGTCCGCCGATTTCCGTGAACTTGCCCGGCGTCTTCAGGAATTCGATGACCTCGACCAGCTCCTGTTTGGCCTCATCCACCCCCGCGACGTCGGCGAAGGTGACGTTGAGTTCGTTCTCCATGTAGATCTTCGCCTTGTTCTTGCCCAGGGTCATGAAGCCCGCCTGCTGGCCGCCCATCCGTTTCATCAGGAAATACCAGACGCCGACGAACAGCAGCAGCGGGAAGATCCACGAGAAGAGGTCGCGCAGGAAGGTGGATTCGATTTCACCTTTGAAGGAGACGGGATACTGTTCGAGCATTGCGGAGAGATCCGGATCGACGCGGATCGTTTTGAACAGCTTGAAGTCCCCCGCTTCTCCGTCGACCTTCATTTTCCCTTGGATCTGGTTGGCCGTAACGGCAATCTCCGTCACCTTGCCCGCCTTCAGGAGATTGAGAAACTGGCTGTACGGGATGATCTGGGCGGCGAACATCGATGCGATATAATTCTGGACAAGCAGGACCACCCAGATTCCCAGCAGAACATACCAGATCGAAAATTTATAATGTTTCTGCATATTTCATTTTCCCCTCGCAGGCCTTTTCATCTTCCTGTATCGGACCCGGATACGATTGCCCGAAAAAGGGGCAATTCGTCGATTTGATCACGACTTCAATATGGGACTTCCCCGGCATTTGTCAAGTATCGAACAGCATTAAAAGATTGCCGGTCGGAAGTTCCGCTTTGCCCCCGTTGTCCTTGACAGGATTCTTTTTTTCTCCTATGGTCGGACCGCTTCGATCCTAATCGGCAAAGGGGGAGTCATGAATCTTCTGGAAGAAAAGCTTGCCACGTTCGATCCCGCGGTCAATCAAATCATCCGTGATGAGATGAAACGCAATGAAGAGACCATCAACCTGATCGCCTCCGAGAACTATCCTCCCAAATCCCTGATGAAGGCGATCAGCTCCATGCTTTCCGGCATCTACAGCGAGGGCTACCCGGGAGAACGATGGTACCGGGGGCTGGAAAACATCGATCGGCTCGAATCCCTGGCCGTCGAAAGGGCAAAAGCCGTGTTCGGCGCCGGACATGCCAATGTGCAGGCCCTCTCGGGCAGCGCCGCCAATATTGCCGCTTATCTCTCGCTTCTGAAGATCGGCGATCGAATCCTGAGTATGGAGATTGATGCGGGCGGACACTTGAGTCACGGCGCCAAGGCGAATGTCGTCTCCCGGTTGTTCGACATTGTGCAGTATGGCGTCGATCCCGTGACGGGCCTGCTGGATTACGGGAAGATTCGCAAGCAGGCCCTGGAGACCAAGCCGAAACTCATCGTTTGCGGGGCCAGCGCCTATCCCCGGATCATCGACTTCGCCCGTTTCGGACAGATCGCCCGCGAGACGGGGGCCTTTCTGATGGCGGACATCTCGCATATTGCCGGGATGGTCGTGACCGGAGATCATCCGACGCCCGTGCCCCATTGCGACATCGTTACCACCACCACCCACAAGACCCTGCGCATGACCCGCGGGTCGATCATTCTATGCAAGGCGGAGCACGCCGAAAAGGTGGACCGTGCCGTTTTTCCGACCTTGCAGGGCGGGCCCCATCAGTCCAATATCGCGGCCATTGCCGTTGGGCTGAAGCATCTGGGCACTCCGGAATACCGTCAGTACATCCGGGACGTGGTCCAAAACGCCAAGACGCTCTCGGAAGCCCTGCGGGAGCATGGGGCGGATATCGTAACCGGCGGGACGGACAACCATCTGCTGCTGCTGGATCTGTCGAAATGGAACATCGATGGGGAAGCGGCCTCGGTCCTGCTGGAAGAAGCGAACCTCGTTGTGAACAAAAACAAGATTCCGGGAGACCATGGCACGGCGAAAAAACCGTCCGGCATTCGGCTGGGCACGCCCGCCTTGACCAGCCGGGGAATGGGAGAGCAGGAGGTCAGGACCATCGCCCGGTGGGTGGCTGAAGTCGTCAAACATCCCGAGGATAAAGAGCTTCGGGACAGGGTAAAGGCGGATGTTGTCGGGCTGTGCAGCCGGTTCCCCATATACCGGATGACCTATTAGGCAAAACGGACGAAACGATCATTGTCACCGAACAAGTGAGGTATCCGATCATGTCCGAAACCGTGAAAATGATTCTGATGATCCTGCTGACCATCGCGGCCTTCATCTTTGCCCTCCGCGTTGCCGGATGGCGGATGAAAAGGGCCTGCGAATTCATCATCCGGGATCTGAAGCAAAAGAAGGCGGTTGATCCGGCGTCGGCGGTAGAGCTTCCCTATTGCAAGTCCTCCCTTTTTCATATCGGCATGCGGGACTACAGGCCCAGGGCGCTCGGCGAGCTTGTGAAACATGATGTCGTCCGGGTGCAGGACGGGAGCCGGTATTACCTGCGTGAGGGATATCAACAAACCGTCTTGGGCAAAGGGGTGTCGGCTTAGAGAAGGGCCATGCTGCGATGCCCGCGGTTGCCGTCGCTTTGTCGATCGGCTCCGTCCGTTTTCCCATCCTTTTCCGAAGCCGAGTTCCGAAGACTTGATTTTCCTTCATGATTGAGATAGGATGCCGCTCCATTCCCGCCGGGAAACCGGGGGAGCGTCTCTGGAGAGAGGAACGTGGATTTCAATCCCTGCATGAAACACAAGGTGGTCCGCAGAACGGTGCGCATGTTCGCCGAGGCGGAGCTTGCGCCCATCGCGCATGACATCGACCGCGACGCCCGCTTCCCATGGGAGATCGTGGAAAAGATGCGGCCGCTGCATTTTTTCGGCCTTCAGGCTCCAAAGATTTACGGCGGGGCGGAGATGGACACGATCAGCTACGCGATCGTAATGGAGGAGATTTCCCGCGTCAGCGCCGCGGTCGGCCTCTGTCTTACCGTGCACAACAGCGTCGGGGTTTATCCGATCGTCCGTTTCGGAACGGACGAGCAAAAAAAGAGATTTCTGCCGGCGATGGTTTCCGGCGAACGGATCGGCGCATTCTGTTTGACCGAGGCCAATGCGGGTTCGGACGCGGGCGGCGTGGAGATGACGGCCGTCCGGGACGGCCGGGATTATGTGATCAACGGAACGAAGATCTTCGTCACCAACGGCGGGATCTGCGGGACGGCCCTGATCTTTGCGATCACCGATCCGGCTAACCCGCAGAAGAGCGCCGGCGTGTTCATCGTGGAGAAGGAAACCCCCGGCTTTTCCGTGGGGGAGATCGAGGATCTCTGCGGGATGCGGGCGAACCCCGTATCTTCCTTATTTCTGGAGGAGTGCCGCGTTCCGGAGGCGAACCTGCTGGGCCGGCCCGGCGACGGGATCAAGATCGGTCTGGCGACGCTCGATACGGGCCGAATCGGGATCGCGGCCCAGGCCCTGGGCATTGCCCAGGCGGCCTTCGAAGAATCGGTCCGCTACTCCAAGGAGCGGCAGCAGTTCAAGAAGCCGATCTCCTCCTTCCAGACGATCCAGAACTACCTTGCCGATATGGCGACCGAGATCGACGCGGGAAGGCTGCTGCTCTACCGGGCCTGCGCGGCGAGGGACGCGGGGAGATCCTTCGGAGCGGAATCTGCAATGGCGAAGCTGTACTGCAGCTCGCTGGCCTCGCGCGTGACGAGCCTGGCGGTCCAGATTCACGGGGGATACGGCTACAGCAAGGAGTACAACGTCGAACGTTATTTCCGGGATGCGAAGGTCACTGAAATATACGAAGGGACAAGCGAGGTCCAGCGGATGGTCATCTCCCGCGCGGTGCTTGCCCAAAGGACATAGGGAATGTTGAAGCTGGTTGTCTGCATCAAACAGGTGCCGATGGTTTCCGAACTCCCGTGGAATCCGAAGACGGGGACGCTGATGCGGGATCTGGCGGAGGGAATGATCAATCCGGACTGCCGTTCGGCGCTGGATGCCGCTCTCCGGCTCAGGGAGAAATTGGGCGGCGACATCACCGTAATCACGATGGGCCCGCCGATGGCCGAGGAGGTGCTGCGGGAGGCGGTGGCCCTCGGTGCGGACCGGGGCATTTTGCTGACCGACCGGAACATGGCCGGCGCGGATACAGCGGCGACTTCCCATACCCTGGCCCGGGCGATTCAAAAGACCTGTCCCGGGTTCGACCTCGTCCTCTGCGGATCATCGACGAGCGACAGCGAAACGGCCCAGGTCGGGCCTCAGCTCGCCGAAGAACTGGACATCCCCAGCGTGGCCTATGTGGACGTGCTGGAGATTACGGGCCGCACGGTCCGGATGCAGAGGCGTGCCGACAACTTTCTGGAAACCCTGGAAATGGAGCTGCCCGGTCTGGTGACCCTGACCTCCTCCGGTCTATTCGCCCCTCGATACGTTCCGCTGGGCGGTCTCCAGGCGGCATTCGAAGGGGCGGATATCGTTTCGCTGGACGGGGCGGCCGTCGGCCTCGATTCGGAGAAAATCGGGGCGAAGGGATCCGCCACGAAGATCCTGAATGTCTATTCGCCGACGGCGGGAAAAAAGAATGTCGTCCTCACCGGGGCGCCCAAGCGGATCGTCGAGCAGCTCTTGGAGCGGTTCGACGACAAGATCGGCGGGGCCATCGGCAGGGACCTGAAAACGGACCGAAAATGAGCGAAAAAAAACGGGACATCTGGGTTTTCGGAGACTACCGGAATTATTTTCAGAATCGCGTGACGCTTCAGCTCCTCTCCCGGGCGAGGGAGTTGGCGGTCAAAATCGACGCCGAGGTGTGCGCCGTCGTCTTCGGCCACTGGACGGAGGAGTGGGTGGACGATGCCCTGGCCCAAAACCCGACTTTCTGCGGGGTGGTGCAGGAATACATCGCGCACGGCGCCGACAAGGTCTACCTGACCGATCATCCGCGATTGGCCTTGTACAGCATGGAGACGTATGCGCTGCTGATGGAGCGGCTGGCCCGGCGGGAAAAACCCGAAATCATCCTGATCGGCGCGACCACCTTCGGCCGGGAGTTTGCCCCTCGCTTGGCCAAACGCCTGGAAACGGGCCTGACCGCCGATTGCATCGGCCTCGATATCAATCCGGAAGGCCTCCTCGTCCAGACGGCCCCGTCCTTCGGCGGAAGCCTCGTGGCCGAGATCATCACGCCGGAGCGGCGGCCCCAGATGGCGACCGTGCGTCCCGGAACCTTCCAGGAGATACCGCACGACAACGCCCGGACCGGCAAGGTGGTGAAAGTTCCGCTGCCGAAGGACCTTCCGGCCGACCGGGTCCGGCTGATCCGGTCGGACCGCCGCCCCCAGCGGGAGCAGAAATTGGAGGACGCGAAGGTGGTCGTCTGCGGCGGACGCGGTCTGCAAAGCAAGAAGAAATTCGCGAAGCTTTTCGAGCTGGCCGAGCTGCTGGGCGGCGAAGTGGGCGCGACGCGCCCCGTGGTCTATGCCGACTGGGCCGGACACGACATGCTGGTCGGCCAGGCCGGCCGGCAGATCCGGCCGCAGATCCTCTTCTCCTTCGGGATCAGCGGGGCCATCCAGCACACCGCCGCCTGCAACGGCGCAAAGTTCGTCATTGCGGTGAACAAAAATCCGAACGCATCGATGATGAAGCGGGCCGATGTCGCGGTGGTTGCCGACGCCAGCCAGGTCTGCACGACCCTGATTCAGGAACTCAAACGACGGATCCGCTGATCACAATCCGATGCGGTCGGCGATTTCCCGCATGCCCGCCAGGCTGATCTCCACGAACTCGTCCAGCGCCAGGCCGATCTTCTCGCACTCCCGGATCGTATCGCGGTTCACCGAAGCCGCAAACGCTTTTTCCTTCATCCGCTTTGTGATCGATTTTACCTTCACGCTCGCGATTTTCTTGTCGGGATAGACAAGGGCCGTGGCCACGATCAGCCCGGTGATCGTCTCCCCGGCGGCCAGCGCGTGCTGGAATTCCGTGTTCCGTTGGGCCCCGCCGCAGACGGCTTCGTTGTGCGATTTTACCGCAGCAACCATCTCCGGATCGATCCCCGCGTCCGTGAGGATGCGCTCCGCCTCCAGGCCATGCCGGGACAGGTCGCCGCCGACAACCTCGATGTCGATGTCGTGCAGAAGCCCGGCGAGCCCCCAGCGCTCCTCGTCACGGCCGAGCCGCCGTGCCA
>JAXDCM010000023.1:0-3068 GCA_034677965.1 Syntrophales bacterium | reverse complement strand
GCGGCGGCACGGGATCTCGTCAGGATAGGGGTTCCGGCCGTCAAGCCGCTGGTGGACGCGCTGGGGAACAAAGACACAACCCTGAGAAAAGAAGTGGCAGGCGTTCTTGAAAGGATCGGAAGCCCGGCCGTCGAACCGCTGGTGAACGCGCTGAAAGACAAAGACCCCTCCGTGCGCAGCGGGGTTTCGGATGCCATCGGAAGGATCGGAAGCCCGGCTGTCGAGCCGCTGATTGCATCGCTGCAGGACCCGAACGCATCCGTGAGAAATGCGGCCGCCGGGACCCTGGGAAAGATCGGGGAATCCCGTGCCGCCGAACCGCTGGCCGTCCTGTTGAAGGATCCGGATCTGTCTGTGCGGACGGAAGCGGCAACCGCCCTCGCAGCCATCGGCGCCCCCGCGGTGGATCCGTTGATTGCCGCGCTGAAGAATGAAGACGCCTCCGTTCGCGGCGTCGCTGCCGACATCCTCGGCAGGATCAAGGATCCCCGTGCCGTCGAGCCGCTGGTTTCCGCGCTGACGGACAAAGAACCCTCCGTCCGGAGGAAGGCCGCGGATTCCCTCGCAAGCATCGGCGCCCCTGCCGTCGATCCGTTGATCGCCGCGCTTCAGGACAAAGATCTGTCCGTTCTCACCGAGGCGGCTCGCGCGCTCGGCGCGATCGGGGATCCCGAAGCCGAAAAAGCCCTTCTCGACGCATTGAAAGATAAAAATGTGGAGGTCATCGCCGGGGCGTACTCCTTTTTTATCCGGAAAAGCATCTCCGGATCGGAGGACCTGCTGATACAGGCATTGAATCGCTACGGCACACGCATCCTCTGGATGGCGCAGGATTTCCAGGATTGCGGCCATCCGCCGTTGGTCAATGCGGTCAAAAAATGGGCAGCAGAGAACAGCTACCGGATCGATCCATCGTCCGGCCATAGCGGTCCGAAATGGGTTACTTCATCGGATAAAACGCCCTCGATCGATCTGTTGAAATGGAAGTAGCCATGAAAACATGTATCAGACGCGCGGGCCGCGAAACGGTCGATCCGCCACGGATTCCGAAAAGTCCGCTGTACGCGCCGGATCGTGAAGACATAAAAAAAGGGAGTGAAAGTCGTGGTAGCGCTTCCCCTCCCTTTTTTCTATAAAAACAGGTTTGCTACGAAAGGCCGATCACCTTAAGCAGCGGATTGGCATACAATACCACCAACGCGATGACCAGCGCATAGATGGCCAGCGACTCGATCATCGCCAGTCCGACCATCATGGTAATCAGGATCTTGCCGTGCGCCTCCGGATTCCGACCGACGGCATTCGTCGCGCCGCTCAACCCGTTTCCCATGCCGATGCCGGTCCCGATGGTGCCCAGAGCCATGGCCACACCCGCGGCGAGAAGACTGCACGCAACGACGATGGCCTTCGTATAGTCGACGGAGGATCCGGGCGCCGCCGATTCCGCGGCAACCGCAAGCGAGGAACAGAACAGAATCGAACCGATAACCACAACCGCTTCAACCAATCTTTTTGCCATGATTTTCCCTCCTTGCTTTTTTGTCAATCCCTTGACAAATTCAGATGTTCACCTCCCTTCTTCACGATATTCCGCCGCAGTCCCGAAAAGGTTTTCAGCTCACCCTTTCCGAACAACCATCGAACGAGAAATATCTTATTCTTTCATGGTTTTTTCTGTATCGGCAAGGCGGATGCTTGTCAAGAAATATTTGGTGCGGTCCAAAAGGTTTGTGATATAGAGCATCCCGCAAAGCCTCAAAAAAGGTAAGACCCCGATGCAGCAGCAAAGGATTCTGAAATCTCGCGGAACCTCCGTCATGAGTCCGGCGGAGATCGATGTCGCCCGGCTGATTCAGGCAGATATCCCGCTGACCGAACGACCCTTCCGGCGTCTCGCGAAAACCGCGGGCCTGAGCGAGGAGCGTCTGTTGTCGCTTGTCCGCGGTCTCAAGGCACGGGGGGTGATCCGGAAATTTGTAGCCATCGTCCGTCATCAGAGGGTCGGTTATACCCACAACGTCATGGTTCTCTGGGCGGTCCCTCCGGAGCTTGCCGAAAAAGGGGGAAAGGCCCTCTCCCGGTTCAAAGAGGTCACCCACTGTTATGAACGGACGCCGCCGTACGCCGGCCGCTACAACCTCTTCACCATGATCCACTTCCGAACCCAAGACAGTGAGGTGCGGCTTCGGGAAATGGCCGCGGCCTCCGGCATCGATGACTTCCGGGTTCTGCGGAGCCTGGAGGAATTCAAGAAAAACAGCATGGAGTATTTTTAGAATGAAAACGCGGGATCTCTTTTTACAGGCGAAGCGGGTCATTCCCGGCGGAGTCAACAGCCCCGTGAGGGCCTTTCAGGCCGTCGGCGGCACACCGATTTTCATCCGTGAGGCCGCCGGTTCCCGGGTTGTCGATGAGGATGGGCGGGAATACATCGACTACATCGCCTCCTGGGGGCCGATGATCCTCGGCCACGGCCGACCGGAGGTTGTCGCCGCCATCCGTGAGGCGGCCGGCCGGGGGACGAGCTATGGGGCGCCGACCCTGGCGGAGATCGCCATGGCCGAGCGAATCGTTTCCGCTTTTCCGTCCGTCGAGACGGTTCGGATGGTGAGTTCCGGAACCGAGGCGACCATGACCGCAATTCGCCTGGCCCGCGGCTGGACGGGCCGGGAAAAGATCGTCAAGTTCATTGGCTGCTACCACGGCCATGCCGACTCGCTGCTGGTCAAGGCGGGTTCCGGCGTCGCCACGCTCGGGATCCCGGGGAGCCCGGGAATCCCCCGATCCCTGGCCGAACTCACGATTCCGGTTTCATTCAACAATGCCGACGCCGTTCGCGAAGTATTCGCCCGTTTCGGAGGGGAGATCGCCTGCATCATTGTCGAGCCGGTCGCCGGAAACATGGGGGTCGTGCCGCCGCGCCCGGGATTCCTCGAAACCTTGCGGGAAGTCACGCGAGAGAACGGTGCGCTTCTGATCTTCGACGAGGTGATCACCGGATTCCGTCTTGCATACGGCGGCTGGCAAACCCTGACCGGCATCGGCCCCGACCTCACCTGCCTGGGCAA